>CAXTBQ010000072.1:0-17492 GCA_964242065.1 uncultured Terriglobus sp.
GTCAGTACCGTTTGCAGGTGCGGTCGCGTCGCTCATGGTGCCGTAAGTCTACGGTCGCAGGCGAATGGCTGCAAGCGCGCCAGGTGCTACAGCAGGTCCACGCTGAGCCTCACTGCTGCAACTACATGCGTATCCGCCCGGTGTGCGAGGCGCATCACCACAGCGAAGACAGCCCATCATTCGAAGCTAAGCTGTGATGCTCCGATGTTAACTCGAGCCGTTGAGTCGCTTTACTGGCACACCGCTGCAGGACAAGCTTCGCTTTAGGACGGTGTACCGGCCCACACTGTCTTTTTGAACAAACCTGAAGTTGCCTTCGAAGGAAATCGCGGTGGCCGGATGCAAGCTTTCCCCCTGCCCAAAGGTGAAATGAAAGGGAACTACCTCGTTGACTGAAGCGCTTAGTCCATCGTTGAACGCACGAGCAAGAGCAGCCTGATCTTCGCTGACAAATGTGTAGTAATTCGTCATAGGTACATTCGTTCTACCGGGTGGGAGAACGTCGCCAGCATCGTTCTTCAGCGTCGGATTGCCCTCTTCCCAGACAGATATCTGTGCATCCGCACCGTTCAGTAGCTCAACAGTGATGCCGTAGCCCTTTGCGTCCGGATCTATTCGCAATCGCTGAACTTTAAGGGGCTGAGTTCCAATGCAAGCGGCGAGTGTCACAGGGTCTGTGATAAATGGGTCAGTCGTTGGCGGCTGCTTCTCACTTAGCTCTGGACGGGGCAGGTTTACCTGCTGAACAGGCTTTGCTTGCGGAAGAACTTGGCTCAACGGTACTGCGGGATCTGTAAGCTTGTTTACTATTTGTTGGCCGACCGCAATCGTGGCGAACACACCCCGTTGTTCAGGAGGCCTTGTGTCGTCTTTTACGCCGATGTGCCAGTAAGCAATAGCGAGAGTGGTTCCAGCAGTGACGACCGCCGCGAGAACTGTTGCAGCGCCAGTAATCAGTGCTGTCTTCACTTCATGAGCCATTCAGGTCATCCCTTAGCAGTTCAGCGAGTGTACCTGCATGGGTCTTGTTCATCAACCTGCTCGAAATCTTTGCATCGAATCAGTATGCGATCGTTGATCCTATGTTCACTTCGACTTTGCACTGCTCTGATCTGTTCCGTTTTGTGGGGAAGCTTGGGGACGGCGGCGCAGCCCGCCAAAGCACCCGCAGTCACCACCGCCCTCGAGCTGCCCAATGCGCAGACCAACGGCGTGGCGCTGTCGCCGGATGGCCGCCTGTTCCTGGTCATTGCCAAGCAGAAAGGGCAAAATGTGCCGCAGATTGCCGAGTATGTGGGCGGCACCAGCAAAGGTGGCGTGTACCGGGGTGGGCAGCTGAAGCCGTACCCCGATGCCGGGTGGAATGCGTGGAAGCCCGGTGCGGATGCGTCGAAGATGTTTGTGCATGCCAACAGCATCCGCTTTGGCCCGGACGGCACGCTATGGGTGGTGGACTTTGGCAGCGAGGGGCTGGGCGAGAGCGACGTGAAGCACGGGCCCAAGCTGGTGGGCATCAACATCGGGAGCGGGCAGGTGGTGGAGGCGCTCTACCTGGACAACCTGACCAAGCCGCAGAGCGCGGTGGACGACGTGCGCTTCAACGGCGACCACGCCTACCTGACAGACGCGGGCTGGCCCGGCATGATTGTGGTGCACCTGCCGGACGGTCACGCCTACCGCGCGCTGAACGACACCCTGCCCATGAAAGCCATGGTGCCGCTGCGGGGCGAAGGGCACGAGCTGCAGGACAAGCACGGCAAACCCATCTACTTCCACTCCGACCAGCTTGAGGTCTCACCCGACGGCAAGACGCTGTACACGCAGCCCAACGCCGGTCCCATGTGGGCCATCGACACCGCAGCGCTGGATAACGAGGCAATGCCCGATGCGGAGCGCCTGAAGCATGTGCGCAAGTTTGCGGAGACGGGCACAAGCGGCGGCACAGCCATCGACAAGGCGGGCAACATCTACGTGGCGCAGGCGGACAACAATTCCGTGCTGAAGATTACGCCCGCGGGGCAGATCACGACGCTGGTGCAGGGACCGCAGTACGTGTGGGTGGACGCCATGTGGCTCAGCGCGGATGGCCGCCTGTGGATGCCCGCCGCGCAGATGGACCGCACACCCAGCTTCAACGACGGCAAGATGACGGTGAAGTACCCCATGCAGGTATTCACCACGAATATCGGCAACGGTCCGCCTGCGAACGATCACCGGTAGTGCGGTACCCGGCGGCGGGTTAAAGTCTCCGGTGTGTGAGCCGATGACCAGGGTAGGGAGCCAGCCGCACCGCACATGTCACAGCAGGCAGCACACGCGTCCTCGTCGCACCCCAGCGTTCCCGCGTCGCAAATACTGGGCGCGCTCTCCTTCGCGCTCGATCTGACAGACGGCCAGCAGATGGGCCACTCCATGCAGAGCTGCCTTGTCGGCATGCGCATTGGTGCTGCGCTTGGGCTTGAGCCTACGCAGATGTCGGACCTGTACTACGCGCTCATCCTGAAAGATGCGGGCTGCAGCAGCAACAGTTCCCGCCTGTTCCACCTCTTAGAAGGCGATGAGATCAAAGCCAAGCGCGAGCTGAAAAGCATGGACTGGACGCGTCAGGGTTGGCAGCAGATGCGTTATGCGCTGCACCACATGGCTACTGGCCGTCCGATCCTGCGGCGCTTGCAACACATCCTGCAGGTGGCGCGGCAGCCGCCGGCATCTGGCACGTTATACCAGTTGCGCTGCGAGCGCGGCGCGTCCATCGCACGGCGCATCGGCTTCTCGCTGGAGATAGCGGAAGCCATCGCCAGCCTGGATGAGCACTGGGACGGCATGGGCTATCCCATGCATCTGGTCGGCCACGAAATCCCGCTGCTTTCGCGCATCATGAACCTGTCGCAGACCGTTGCCGTGTTCTGGTGCCAGGGCGGCGCAAAGGCAGCCGTCGCCATGATGAAGCGACGCATCTGCCGTTGGTTCGATCCCGCAGTGGTGCGGGCCGTGCTCTCACTCGCAAAGAACGGCAGCCTGTTCCTCGGGCTGGACGACCCCGATCTTGTGGGCGCGGCCGCCCGGCTGGAACCCGCCGGGTTGGAGCTGTCGTTCGACGGGCAGGGCATCGACCGCATCTGCGACGCGTTTGCCGAGGTGATCGATACCAAGTCACCGTATACGTTCCGCCACTCCGCGGGCGTGGCCATGGCGGCAGTTGCCGCGGCGCGCCAGTTGGGCTGCAGCGAAGAGACCATGCTGCTCATGCGGCGCGCAGGCCTGCTGCACGACATCGGCAAGCTGGCCGTGCCGAACTCCATCCTGGAAAAGCCGGGCAAACTCAATGCCGGCGAGTGGCAGATTGTGAAGAACCACCCCATGTACAGCCTGCAGATTCTGGAGCGTGTGCCCGGTTTCAGGCAGCTCAGCCAGCTTGCGGCGGCGCACCATGAGCGGCTGGATGGTAAAGGCTACTTTCGCGGTTATAGCGCAAAGGACCTGTCGCTCGAGGCACGCATTCTTGCCGCCGCAGACATGTATGACGCCCTGGCGGCAGAGCGGCCCTATCGCCCGGCATTGCCGCGCGAAACGGTGTTCTCCATCATGGAGGGCGACGCTCCACACAGCCTGGACGCAGACTGCGTACGCGCTCTGAAAGAAGCACCGGAAAAGGCGCTCCAACTGCCCCAGGTTGTCTCGCACGGTTCATGGAAGCGCGCAGAACTATGTCTGGTGCCGGCGCTCGCTCCCCAGTTTGCCTAGCGCCTGGCTGCCGCTGGCGCGACCTCTTCGAGAGCAGCAAGTGGTACAGCTTGCACTGGAGGTCTGCGTTCCCTGCAGGATGGCGTTGACTGCGGGTGGCGGTCTTTGCCTGCGTGTCAGCGGGCAGCGTAGTGTCGCCTTGCGCTCCTGCGGCAAACACTGCGGCGTGGAGCAGTAAGCCGAAAGCTGAGACTCGAACGAACCCGGTACGCGGGGAGCGTGCACAGACGCGCTCTTACTGCGCAACCGTTCTATGCAGATTGTTGGTTACGGCTGGCCTGTGAAGGTCTATGGTGTGTGCACGATCTGCAGCCGTGCGCGAACATCAACGAAATACAGGGGAGAAGCAGGTGAATCCAAATAAGGCACTGTGGGAGAAGGGAGACTTCACGCGCATTGCCGCCTCCATGCGAGAGTCGGGAGAGGCCTTCGCGAAGTCGCTGAGTGTGGCACCGGGCATGAAGGTTTTAGACCTGGGGTGTGGTGACGGCACCACGGCAGTGCCCATGGCGCAGCTCGGTGCAGACGTTACAGGGATCGACATTGCGCGCAACCTGGTGGAAGCGGGCAACCGGCGTGCCACGCAGGCCGGGCTGAACAACCTGCACTTTCAGGAGGGCGATGCGTGCGACCTGCAGGGTGTCGCGGACGTCACGTTTGATCTCACCATCTCGGTATTCGGAGCGATGTTTGCGCCGCGGCCCTTCGACGTGGCGTGCGAAATGGTGCGGGTCACAAAGCCAGGTGGACGCATCGTGATGGGCAACTGGATTCCCAACGATCCAACATTCGTGGCGCAGGTGTTGAAGATCAGCTCCGCCTTCACGCCGCCGCCGCCGGAGGGCTTTGTCAGTCCCATGATGTGGGGGTTGCGATCGCATGTGGTGGAGCGGTTCGGCCAGGCGGGCGTGCCCGAAGACAGGATTGCGACGGCGCAGGATACCTTTACCTTCCGCGCGCCAAAGCAGAGCCCCGCTGAGGTGATCGCGCTCTTCCGGCAATTTTATGGGCCCAGCATGAACGCCTTTGAGGCAGCTGAGAAGAGCGGCAGGACTGGTGAACTACATCAACAATTGGTCGATCTGGCGGAGGCGCAGAACACCAGCAAAGAAGGAGGTACAACGCTGCCCGCGACCTTTCTGCGGGTGACCGTCAGCGTGTAAGTGGCGCTGTGCTGCTTCGCGCCCCTGTTCCACGCGAGCCATCCGTTCGTGCAAGGGGCACCATATCGCGGTGGATGCTATCGCGGAGTGCTCATTTTGGAGCGCAATCCTTGGCCAGCGTACTGCTTTCGGAGCGCAGCCATTCGTTCCAAGCCTGCAGTCCGCGTTCGCACTGGATGCGGTGTCGCTCCTTCTTGTCGCGAATCTTCCTGCGCAACTCTTCTTCAAGCGGCTGCAGCAGGTCGAAGGTAATGTTGGCGGGTTGAAAGCGTTTGGATTCGGCGTGGGTAATGTAGTGAAGTAACGATCCGTGTGCGGATAGTCGCGGTGCGGGCAGGGGCTGCTCGCCGTGGGCCAGCGCGGCGGCGAAGCGGCCCGCCAGCATGCCTCCTGCGATGGACTCGGTATACCCCTCCACACCGCTCAGTTGCCCGGCGATCATGACATCCGGGTGCGCCCGCAGTTGCAGCGTTTCCGTCAGCAGCGTTGGCGAATCGATGTACGTGTTGCGGTGAATCTGGCCGTAGCGCAGGAACGTCGCGTTCTCCAGGCCGGGGATGAGCCGGAGGACGCGCGCCTGGTCGCCAAACTTCAGGTGATTCTGGAAGCCGACCAGGTTGTAGCTGTCGGCACGCAGGTTCTCGCGGCGAAGCTGCACCACCGCATACGGCGTCTGGCCGGTGCGCGGATCGCGCAGTCCCACCGGCTTCATGCAGCCGAAGCGCAGGGTATCCTTGCCGCGGCGGGCGATCTCCTCAATCGGCAGGCAGCCTTCGAAGTAGTCCAGCCGCTCCCACGCGTGCGCCTCAACCTCGTGCGCGGCGAGGAGCGCGTCGTAGAAGCGGTCGTACTCCTCGCGCGTGAACGGGCAGTTGATGTAATCCGCGGAGCCCTTGTCCCATCGCGCGGCAAAGTAGACGCGGTCCATGTTGATGGTCGTGGCATCCACCACGGGCGCGATGCTGTCATAGAAGCTGAGGTGGTCGGCACCGGTCAGTCGCTGTAATTCCCCTATCAGAGCGGGCGAGGTGAGCGGACCGCTGGCCAGGATTGTCAGCGTATCCGGATCGTTCTCATGCAGTGTGGTCACTTCCTCGCGCACCACGGCGATGTTCGGCTGCTGCGCAATGCGTTCGGCCACTCGCCGGGAGAACTCCACGCGATCCACGGCAAGCGCGTGCCCGGCGGGGACGGCGCAGGCGTCCGCCTCGGCCAGCAGGACGCACCCGGCGGCGCGCATCTCCTGCTTCAGGAGCCAGGGCGCGGTGTTTTCACTCTCGCTCTTGAGGCTGTTGGAGCACACCAGCTCGGCGAAGTCGCTCGTCTGGTGCGCTTCGGTGGAGCGATGCGGGCGCATCTCGTATAGCGTCACGTCGCATCCCGCGCGCGCGGCCTGCAGCGCAGCTTCCGGTCCGGCAAGGCCGCCGCCAATCACTTTGATCTTCTTCAATATCGACCTATGCGACTCGCAGTTGTGCCGCGGCTATAGCAGCAGAAATCACTTCATCAGAGATACCTTGCTGGCGAAGACTATCGGTAAGCAACTGAACATGGGTGCCCTCAAGCTTGTCCAAGTCCACGCGTAGGCCCTGACCGATGTAGGCACGAATCAGAGGTTGATAGCCGGAGAAGCCAAGCATCGGAGCGACTTCTTTGAGATCGTCAATCACGTCCTCCGGCAGGCGGATGCTGATGGTTGTCATGGGTCTGTCTTTCACCATCCGGCGGCGAAGACGCTCACTCATACTTTTCATATCGTTTTAGCTCCCGCTTTGTCACAGGCCGTGCGGAGATGATGCGAACGAAATTGTCTTCAATCTCAAGGTGCACGACGTACAGCACCTCACGGTTCTGAGCCCTGCCCACCGCTGCCAACCGTGCCTCTTCCTCTGCTTTGGCATCCCACAGCTTACAAACGGATCGGTGAGGATTTCGCACGCACGCTGAAATGACTGCCCGTGTTTCGCCACGTTGCTTTGAGCCTTCTCCGGATTCCAGATAAAGCGAAGAAGTCCGATTTGCCAAAGCACGTCCACGTATGGACATTGTATATGCGCTAATTGCGTGAACTTTCTCGCGGGACCCTGCGTAGCTCATCCTGTGCGGACGTAGGCTTCTGGAAACCCGCACCGAGGCTCATCGATGCTTTGCCTGATCTTGATCATCCTGCTGTTTAGCCGCCGCTGGCACTGGCGAGGCTACGGCTATCCCTATGGTTACGGGTACGCTGGCGGCTACGGCTATCCCTATGGCGCGTACACGCCCTACAACCCTTACTTTCGCCAGCCGTATTACGGTTACTACCGGCCGTACTAGGTGTCAGCTTTGCCGTGTCTCTCAATGTCTCCTTCACGAACTCGGGCCACGCGTGTGGCTCGAGTTCGATCGGTGCCTTGGGCACTGATTGCGACTGCTGCTTTTTTCCGGACTGATGTCCAGTGGCTTACAGGCTACGCAGCAGGTGAAGAGGAGGAACTCGCGAGCTTACAGCTGAAAGCGATAGCCGACATAATTTTCCGTCGTCAGATACCTGGGATCCGATGGGTCGGCCTCAAGTTTGCGTCGCAACTGGCTCATGTAGGTCCTCAGATATTCGCGCTCGTCGCCGTACTCCGGGCCCCATACGTGTGTCAGAAGCTTAGCGTGTGAGAGGGGCGCACCTGCGTGGCTCATCAGCATGTGCAAGAGCTCGAACTCTTTGGGCGTCAGACGAACCTCTATCCCGTCACGCAACACTTGGCGAGTCACGGGATCCAGCTTAATCGCCCCGATCTCAATCGGTCCTTTGCTTCCGACCTGGGCAGGCCTGCGGATTCTTCGAACAGTGGCTCGAATCCGCGCCGCCAGTTCCGGCAGGCGAAACGGCTTGGTGACATAATCGTCGGCACCAGCGTCCAGACCGGCAATCAGATCCCTTTGATGATCACGAACGGTCAGCACGATGATGCCGAGATCCGGGTGCAGCTCACGAAGTTTTTGGCAAGCGACAAGGCCGCCCATCCCTGGCATGTTCAGGTCCAGAAGAATGATCTCCGGCTTACTCTTTTGGACTTCAGCTAAAGCAGTTTCTCCGTTCCAGACTTCGTCCACCACAAACCCGAGCGCCTCCAGCATGCTGCGGAGACTGTGTCTGAGCGCGGTGTCGTCCTCAACCAGCAGAATCGACCCTTGATGCACGGCTACTCGCTCCCGGGCAGGGTGATTAAGAAGGTTGTGCCGCTATCCGGCTCACTCTGCACCGCGATATGTCCCTGCATCGCTTCAACGGCGCTGCGTGCAACGGACAGTCCCACCCCGGTGCCGCTCGCCCGATGAGCGGTTGAAGCGCCCCTGTAGTACCGCTCGAAGACAAGAGTTCGCTCCTCAGGTGGTATGAAGGAGCCGGCATTCTGGACGGAGATGTGTAATGAGCTGTCGTCCTCCTGCTTGAGAAGCAGCTTCACCGGGCTGCCGGCCGGGCTGTATTTCAGGGCGTTCTCGAGAAGTTGCTGAAGGGAAAGACTAAGCAAATGCGCGTCCGTCAATAAAGGCTGCGATGCTTGCACCTGCACATGGAGTCTCCGCCTCTCCGCTTCCGGCTGGATGGCTTGCCTTATTTGGCTCACAATTTCGGCAGAGTCTACCAGGGTCTTGCGGACGGTGATGTTCTCACCACTGAGATGCGCCGTACGAAGCAGCGTGTTTGTGACGCCTGCCAAATGCTCCGCCTGCTCTTCGATGGTCGTCGCGAGTTGGTTTTGCAGCGTAGAGAGCGGACCAACTTCACGCAATCCTGAGCTCGAGACGATGATTGTCGTCAGAGGCGTTTTGATCGCGTGGGCCAAACCATCCAGAACCGCTGACCGAAGCCGCTCTGAAAAGGCTTCGGACTGGGCCTTCACCTCAGATCGAATGGCACGCGTTCTCACCAGGTGGGTTGCCACCAACGTGCATAAGGAGTCGGTCAACACCTGATCGGTCTCTCCGCGAAGCAGCAGAGCCCCGAGAGGCCGCGAGCCGAACCGCAGAATCCGCAAGCGTTCTGCTGCCGCAGGCAGATCGTAGCTTCGCTTGGCACGGTAAGCTGCCTCAATCCGGTCTGTTGCTCCGTGTGCATCCCCAAGCATGCAAACCCGCTGCGATTGAAACTCGAACAAGGCCATCCCGGTGAGGTGGAATCGCTCAAAGATCAAGTGGGCCAATTGTTCTTCAACATTTCTGGTCCAATCAATGAGTAGAGCGCTTCTCGAAAACTCGTACAGCGCCGTCTGCTGTTGTCTTGCGTGCTCCAGCTGGTCGGCACGCACGCGCGTCCGGTGTGACAGTTGGCTTACAAGGATGGAGCTCGCCGCAAACATTGCGAGCGTGACCACGTCGGCCGCGGATGCCACCTCAAGCGTGTGACGCGGCATCGTCAGAAAGTAGTCCAGGACGAGCGTGGCGACCAAAGAAACGGTCAGAGAAGCGCGAAAACCTGCCCTCCATGCGACAACGAGCACAAGCATCAGCAAAACAGGGACAGCTGTAGCGACCGGAACCAGAAGACGCTCTCCGATGTTCCCGCCAACTACCGTGAGCAGGCAGGCGCCAGCAGCCCACAGCATCGGACGTAACGGAAACAGCTTCATCTTTTCCCGATCTCTTACAGATGCAGGCAACGTCCTTCCCCATCTCGGAAGCTACAGCAACGGATCTAAGGAATCCGTAAGAAAGCTACGTGAGAGAACGATGGTGCCTTTATGCCTTCTTGATGTGCGCTTTTGTAGACCTGTCTAAGCGGTGGCGTCGCGGGAGGCTCGGGTTGAAGAACAACAACAAAGCAGCGTGCAAGGCACAGAAACAGATCGGCCCCGCACAGGCAGTCGATCTTCTTTGCCGAGAATTCAGAGCGCGCAAGCAAGACAAGAGGCTGCATGGAAAGCATGGTGCCCCAATGTGCCAGTTCATTGCGGCCGCGTTCGTGAGCTTGGCATGCCTTGCCGCAAGCGTCAGTGCGTCCGCACAATCCACCTTCGGCACCATGCGTGGAGTGGTACAAGATGCGACAGGCGCGTTTGTTCCGGGTGCCACCGTTCAACTGCACTCCATCGCGGAAAATACCGATCGTACGCTGACCACGAACGGTTCGGGCGAGTTCACCCTCGACAACTTGCAGCCAGGCCGGTATAGGGTCACGGTTCACCAGGTTGGATTTGCAGACACTGTCATACAGCCGGTTACGCTGGCTGCGCGACAGGACCTCCGCCTGCCCATCACGCTTGCATTGGCTGGGTCGGCTGAGATCGTGAACGTGCAGGCAGACAGCGCCTCGATCAACACAGAAGATGCAACGCTGAGCGACGAAAAGACCAACGCCCAGTTGGTAGAACTACCCCTGAACAATCGCGCGAGCACCACGAGTCCCCTCGGATCTCTCACGTTGTCGGCCAATGTCCAGCAGGACAGCCAAGGCAACCTCAACGTCGGCGGTGCCAGCGCCTCCATGGTGAACTTTTCGGTGGATGGAATATCAACGGCCAACGTGCGATCGAATGGGGCCTTGCAGGACGCTTATCCCTCGCAGGAAGGCATCTCTGCGATGAAGGTGACAGCCTTCAACAACAGCGCGGAATTTTCTCAGGTTGGTGACGTGACATTCGTCACGAAGAGCGGCGGCAACAGCTATCACGGCAGTCTGTTTGAGTATTTGCAGAATGATGCGTTGGACGCTGCTCCATACGGATTCAGCGGCAAGGCACCAAAGCGTTTCAATACTTTCGGGGGCTCGCTTGGCGGACCCATCGTTCTTCCGCATATCTACGATGGACACAAGAAGACATTCTTCTTTGCGACCTACGAGGGCAATCGCCGCAGGTTGAGCGTGGCGCAACAGTTCCTGGTGCCGACAATGGCCCAGCGGAACGGCCAGGATCTCACCGATACAAATGGAGTTCCTATTGCGCCGATCGCGCCGGCAGCCATCTCCCAGAGCGCGAAAGCGCTGCTGGCCTATTATCCGCTGCCAAACATCGCCGGCCAAAGCAGCTACAACTATGAGCACTTCCAGGCTACACCTGCAAATACTGACGGCGCTGACCTGCGCATCGACCACACCCTCAATGGAAAGCAGGCGATTTACGCAAGGTTCAGCAGAAAGAACATCACACAAAATTTCGCCAATGCCCTGCTCCCAAACGACTCGGACAGCATTCATAATCGCAGTCTGCTGGTATCACACACCTGGACTGTTACACCACATTTGGTAAACGAGTTTCGATTCGGCTTCACCAATGTGCTTACGAATGTTAACTTTGCGATACGCGGCGCTGACGCCCTACAGCAACTCAACTTACAAGGCGTAGATCTTAGTCAGCACCCCAATACGAACGCGTTTCCTACATTCAATTTCAGCAATGGAACTGGGTTTACCGGGATCGGCCGCGACAAGACCGGGCTGACTTCGTCCAAGACAATCCAATTTTCTGATACTGCGACGGTCGCGGTGGGCTCCCATACGCTCAAGGCCGGCGTGGACGTCCGGCGGGTTCGCTACCAGGACGTAGAACTCTTCCTGCCGTCGGATGACTTTGGGCAGTTCACCTTTCAGCCAACCTTTACCGGCAATGCGTTTGGCGATTTCCTACTCGGAGCGCCGACCACCGTCTTCTTTGCCGTGTCCAGCCCGGATGTCGCCGGCCGTGCCTGGCAAACTGCGGGATTTGCGCAGGACACGTGGCAAGCGTCTCCCAAGCTCACCATTGATGCGGGTGTACGTTGGACCGTGCTCCCACCGTTCTACCTGCTGGATGGAGACGCGGCAAACTTCGACCAGCGCACCAACTCCATCATTGTTCCGGATGCGCTCGCGGATACCTTGAAGCAGCAAAACCTGCAGGCTTCCAACCTGGCATTTCAACAATCGTTCAACGCCTGCGGTCTGGGGTACACGGCGCTTCCTTGCACCTCTTACAAAACGGCAAGTCAGGCCGGCCTGCCGCGTGGTTTGCGCCGCACCTACTGGGGCAACCTACAGCCACGGGTCGCCTTCGCATACCGGCCCTTCTCCGGCACAAAAACCGTACTGCGTGGCGGTTTCGGAGTGTTCACGGTCACCAATCTAGGTCCACTCTCATTCAACAACAGCGGCAATCCCACCTCGAACCTCCACACCTATAACAACGTGCGAACGGATGCGGTTACCGGCGCGGTCAGCCCGGTCTTCACGTTTCCGAGCACGGCACCACCAGCGGGATCCGTACAGTTTGGCGGAGGCAGCCTGGATCAGGGTGTCGATCCCAACTATCGTGATCCCGAAGCCAAGCAGTGGAACCTGACCATAGAGCGGCAGCTCTCACGCGTAGACACGCTGCGTATCAGCTATGTCGGAATGTCAACCGATCGCCTGAGCATTACGGAAGATTTGAACCAGATCCCGGCTAGCACGACCCCCTTCCGAACTACGAGTGCAAGCCCCTATGTGGATCCGAGATCGCCATATCCAAACTGGCTGGAACTGTTTAGCACGATCAACGCTGGGGCGCAGAACTACCAGGCGCTGGAACTGCAAGAACGTCACAATCTCGCTCATGGCCTGAGCTTTGACGCCAGTTACACCCTTGCGAAAAATCTCGCAGATAATCAGGGAAGCACGCCAAACTCCTTTGCCGGAGAGGTCAACTATGGCATACCCATCACCGACCGCTTTCATGTGGGCAGCGACTATGGGAATGTCTCTGGTACGCGACGCCATCGTGCGCTGATCACGGGCCAGTATGAACTGCCGTTTGGCCAGGGTCATGCCCACCTGAATCGTGGCCTGACATCTCAGCTGCTGGGCGGCTGGGAACTGAATACAATTTCTCTTCTGCAAACAGGGCCATGGCTTACTCCCAGCATCAGCACTGCAGCCGACGCCTCAAACACAAACGTGGTCAATCGTGGTGCAACCCTTCGGCCTGACGTGGTCTCGCACGACTTCTACCGGGGACAGTCACGGCAGCGGTTCTTCAACGTCGCTGCATTTGCACCTACTCCACTTCCAGCGGGAAGATTTGGCAATGCGGGTGTCGGCATCCTCCAGGGTCCGGGCACCTTAGCGTTCAGCATGGGAACGGCCAAAACGTTTCCGATTCACGAAGCAGTCCGCGCCCGCTTTGAAGCGACGTTCACGAATGTCCTAAACCACACGAATTTCGCACCGCCCGCAACGCAGATTGACAACGGCAGCACGTTTGGTGTGCTTTCCGCAGCCCAGACCGCAGAGAACGCCGGCAATCGAACGGGTCAGGTCGCTCTACGAGTGGACTTCTGAGGAGACTCCTTCGGACGTCGAGCCGCAGGAGGAGAACTCTTGTTTCCCGATCTTTATGCAATCTTTAGCTCGCGAGACATACGTTTCGGTGTAGTTGAGACGCTCGCAGCTCGCCAGCATCGAGTTGCTCAAGCCGTTGACCATGCCGGAGTTGCAGGACTGGCGCTTGAGCCCAAGTCTTGCAAGTTGAAGGTGCCAGATGATTTCAAAAGCAGCAGCGCGTCCCATGATTGATGCCGGCCGGCAACAAGAATCTGAGAAACGCACGACGTTGGCGCTCATTCTGAGCCCACTCCTCCTCAGCCTTCTTCTGGCGGGTACGACGGTCGGCCTTACTGCCTGGTATGTTCATCGCGCGAAGAACTCGCCTTCAGCAGTGTCGCCGTTTGACTTGCTTGCTTTGGTTTTCTACCTTCTGGTTGTTGTCACGGTCATACGTCTGATTTGTTTTGCGGCTGTCTTGCTGTCAGCAAGCCGCACCGATGAGGCGGTCGATCTCATGCCAGCCATTCAGCTCAAACGGCGTCTTCTCGGTAGGCTTAGCAATCCATCCACCACCGATTGCAAGCGTATCGGCGCCTCTGTGCTGATCGAAGCTTTCTTCCTTCTCAGCACCTGGCTGCTATGCGTGGTGCGCCTGTTTCACCTGAGCTGATTATTCCAGCGCACATGCCTTACAGGGGCGCGGTGTCGAGCGCCCGTATTTCGTATCCTACAAGAAGCGTTCTTACCTGACCTGCGCTGCGGCTACAAGCTTGCAAACACCATTGCCTGAAGTAGGATCGAATCGCTTCAGAGTGCGCAGCTACGCTCATGGCTCGCTGTCTGTGCGTTTGAAGGCTCGGGCCATAGGGTGCTTCTGCAAAGGTTTCCGAAGAGTACGCCGTAGACGCCGGTGTGCATTGACTACGGCCTGGCCGCTTTCTTGTCTTCGGTGTCAGCATCTGCGGCGGTCTTGGCGCGTGCCGCGGCGCGCTCTTTCTGACGGGCCGCATCCTCCAAGGCCAGGTACTTGTCAAACGGCACGCTGAACGCGAAGAGTTCAGCGTCTTTCCCATCTGCCTTGCTGTGAATCATCTTCACGTACAGTTCCGCGCCACGCAGCGGAGGGTCATCCACCTCCTTGATGTCATAGAACAGAAAGCCACTGGCGGCACTGTGCGGCGGAATGACCGTTTGCGAAAAGGAAAAATCCTTGTCGTCATCCAGGATCTTCTTGTCCACCGGCGTGGGCCGGTAGGCGATGCCGGTGCCGGGGATGCGCTTCTCCTTGATGTCCTTGAAGCGGAAGAGGCGGCGGTTCAGCTCATCAGGCGTGGCGGCGGGCAGCTTGGTACCGTCTGCCGCGACAAATTGCATGCGTGCCTGGTTCAGGTCCAGCGGTGCGTCGCTGTCGTTCTGGATGATAAGCCGCACTGGGAGAATGCTGTGGCCGGAGTAGTCGTTCCGAAAGAACTCGCCCTTGCTGCGCGTATCGAAAGGCTCGGCCGCCACCGTTACGTGCTCCTTCGCGTGAGTGTCCTTTGCCGGGTAGGCAGTGGCAGCCTGGGCAGGCGGCGCCTCCTTCTTTGCGGCAAACGCAAACGGCGGTGCACCAAGCAGAAGGAGCAGAACGAGCGGGGAACGTACCATGTATGTAAGACGAAGCTCGGCCGCCGCGGGACCACAGCGTTGTCTCTGCTACGGTAAGTTTCCGCACGGCAGGATAAAGTTGGATTTGCCCATGCACCCTTGCTGCCGGTTGCCGGAACGCTCCGCATGATGCTCCTGTACAGCCTGCTGCTGGGCATTGCCGCCGTGCTCAGCGCTCCGGTTTGGGGTTGGCGCATGCTGCGGCAGGGCCGCTATCGCCGGGGCTTGCGCGAGCGCCTGGGAGCGGTGCCGGCGCGGCTTGCCGCCACGGTTCAGGGTAGAAAAGTGGTGTGGCTGCACGCGGTTTCGGTAGGTGAGTTGCTCGCTGCCACGCGATTGCTCGCCGAGTTGGAAGCTGCGCTGCCGGGGTACGTCCTCGTTATTTCCACGACCACACCCACCGGTCAGCAGGTAGCGCGCGAACGCTTCGGCGCGGACCGGGTGTTCTTCTTTCCCCTGGATTTTGCGTTCGCCGTGCGAGCGTACCTGCGCGTGCTGCGGCCTCGACTGCTCATTTTGATGGAAAGCGAGCTGTGGCCGCGCACTTTGGTGGAATGCAGCCGCGCGGGCGTTCCGGTGGCCGTGGTCAACGCGCGGGTCAGCGACCGTTCGCTGCCGCGCTACATGGCTCTGCGACGGTTGTGGCGGCCGTTGCTGCAGCACGTGACGCTGCTGCTGGCGCAGAGCGAGGAGGACGCGCGGCGTTGGCGTGCCATCGGCGCAGAGCGTGTGGAGAGCACCGGCAACCTGAAGTATGACGTGCGGGATATCGGTCCCGCCCCGCTGCCCGATTTGCTGCGACGCTCTTTGCCGACAAGCGCGCGTGTGCTGGTGTGCGGCAGCACGCACGAAGGCGAAGAGCAGGTGCTGCTTGACTGCGCGCGCGGCTTCGCGCCGGGTCAACAAGTGACGATCCTCGCGCCAAGACATCCCGAACGCACGGCCCGTGTGGAACATCTGGCCGCGGAGCGAGGCATTCAAACGCAGCGGCTGAGTGCGTGGCGCATTGTCCCAGCGCCGCTCGCTACCGATACTGTGCTGCTGGTGGACACCGTCGGCGAGCTTGCCGCGCTGTACTCGCTGGCGCATGTGGCGTTTGTGGGCGGCAGCCTCGTGCCGCACGGCGGGCAGAACCCGCTGGAGCCCGCGCGCTTCGGCGTGCCTGTAGTCATGGGGCCGTCGTACGAAAACTTTCGCGACATCGTCGCGGCCATGCAGCACGCCGGAGTGCTAACGCTTGTGGACGAGAAGACGGTGGGCACCGTACTGGAAGCGTCGTTTGCGCACGAACTCTCCACGGAGCAGCGGGAGCGTTCCCAGGCGTTCTTTCAGGAGCAGTCCGGTGCAACGCAGAGAACGCTTGCCAGGCTGCTGCCGTTGTTGGAGCGTGTGCCGTGAAACGGCCGTGGCTGCTGCCGCTCACGCCCCTGTATGCGGCCGGTGCTGCGTGGAAGAGCCGCAGCTTCGGCCGGCATCCTGAGCGCGCGAAGAAGCTTGCGGACCCGGTCGTCAGCGTAGGGAGCCTTTCCGCAGGTGGTGCGGGCAAAACGCCATTCGTCATCGCATTGGCAGAGGCGCTGCGCCGCGCGGGTTGCGGCATCGACGTGCTGACGCGGGGACACGGACGCATCTCCAACAACGATCTGCGCGTGCAGTCCACCGGCGATGCCGCGGAGTTTGGAGATGAGCCGCTGCTGCTGGCTCGCCGCCTGGCGTGCCCCGTGTACGTGGCACGCGAACGCTACCGTGCAGGTCAGATGGCCGAGCGCGATCGCCGCGTGCGGCGCGCGGATCGGCACGGTTCCGTGCACCTGCTGGACGACGGCTTTCAGCATCGGCAACTCGCACGCGCGGTGGACATCGTGCTGTTCACGCTGAAAGACGCGGACGACGTGCTGCTGCCCGCGGGCAACCTTCGTGAACCGCTGCCTTCCTTGCGCCGTGCCGATGTGGTTGTAATGCGGAGCGATGAAGCAGAAACGTTGCAGCCGCATCTTGATCGAATCTTTGCAGGAGATGCGAAGCCGGAGGTATGGCAAATCAGCCGGAAGTTTGCCGTGGTGGAAGGCAGAGTTTCGCAGCGCCCGCTAGCCTTCTGTGGCATCGCGCGGCCGGACAGCTTCCGCGCGTCGCTCCACACGCTGGGCGTGCAGCCTGAAGGATTCGTCGCTCTGCGCGATCACCAGCGGTACACGCCTACGGTGCTGCGACGGCTCAAGCACGCGGCGTCCGCATCCGCTGCAGACGGCCTCATCACCACGGCGAAAGATGCCGTGAAGCTCACCGACAGCATGCGGCGTGAACTCGCCAGCGTGGGGCCGCTGGCGGTGTGCGATGTGTCCGTTCAACTGCACAACGAAGCGGAGTGCGTTGCGAGCGTGCTGGCTCGCATTGAGGCAGGCTGGAAGCAGCGGTTGCATCCATGACTGGCGACGCCACACCGCGCATCCTCATCGTCCGCGTGGGTGCCATGGGCGACGTGCTGCACGGCATGCCGGCCGTTGCCGCGCTTCGACAATCGCTGCCGCACGCAAGGATCGGCTGGGCCATCGAGCCGCGCTGGGTCTCGCTTCTCCAAGAGGGAGGTACAAAGAGCCCGTTCGTGCATACCATTCACCTTGTCGAAGCCAAGGCTTGGTCGAAGCGTCCACTCTCGTCGGCAACGTTTCGCAGCATCCGTGCAC
>CAXTBQ010000073.1:0-17180 GCA_964242065.1 uncultured Terriglobus sp.
GCCCCAAGCCCGCCCGCGAAACGCTGGCCGCCGCGCACCTGGCCGGCGTCACGGAGATGTACCGCACCGGCGGCGCGCAGGCCGTGGCCGCGCTGGCTTACGGCACGGAGACCATCGCGCGCGTCGCCAAGATCGTCGGCCCCGGCAACCTCTACGTGACCGCGGCCAAGGTCATCGCCAGCACGGAGTGCGGCATCGACATGCCCGCCGGGCCGACGGAAATCGGCGTCCCCAGCGAAACTGGCGACCCCGCAGGCATCGCCGCAGACCTGGTCGCACAAGCCGAGCACGATCCGGAGACTCTCGCCATCCTGTTCACCACGAACGAGAAGCTCGCGAAGGCAGTGGTGAAGGAAGTGGACAGTCAGAGCAGGGACAACAAGCTCGCGAAGATTTCGCTGAAGGCGCGCGGCACCGTCTTCCTCTGCGGCTCGGTCGAGGAGGCGCGCGCGCTCACCAACCGCCTCGCACCCGAGCACCTGACGGTCGATACCGTCGCCGACCTCGACTGGGTCACCAACGCGGGTTCCGTCTTCATCGGCAACCATTCGCCGCAGAGCATGGGCGACTACATCAGCGGGCCCAACCACGTGCTGCCTACGGGCCGCGTGGGGCGCATGCGCGGTGGCCTGAGCGTGATGGACTTCCTGAAGGTGATCACCGTACAGAACTACACCGCCGCGGGTCTCGCCACGCTCGGCCCCAAAGCCATCGCACTCGCCGAAGCCGAAGGCCTGACAGCACATGCCGAAAGCGTCCGCGTCCGCATGAAGGCTGACACTCGATGAGCAAACTCGACGCAATCACCACAAAGGAAGAGGGTGCCCCACGTCTCGCTTCTGAGACGTGGAATTCATCCGGTCCGCAGCCACGTCCAGCCATCCTCAACATGCCGGAGTACCACCCGCCACTCGCCTGGCGCAACGGCGCACTCAGGCTCGACTTCAACGAGAACACGCACGCGCCCTCACCGCGCGTGCGCGAAGCCCTCGGCAAGCTGAGCCTCGAGAGCTTCACCGTGTACCCGGAGCGCGCACCGATAGAAGCTGTCGTAGCCAAGCACCTCGGCCTGCAACCCGAACAGGTATTGCTGACCAACGCCGTGGACGAAGCCATCCACATCGTCTGCTTCACCTTTCTCGAAGAAGGCGACGAGTGCCTGTTCGCCGTGCCGTCGTTCTTCATGTACGACGTGAACACGCTCGCGATGGGCGCGACCGCCGTGCGCATCCAGGCAGACAAGACGCTTAACTTTCCTTACGAACGGCTGCTCGCTGCCATCACGCCGAAGACCAAGCTCATCATCCTGTGCAGCCCCAACAATCCCACCGGCACCACGATCACGCGCGAGCAAATCCACACCATCGCGCACGCCGCACCGCACGCTGTCGTGATGGTGGATGAGGCATATTTCCACTTTTTCGGCGAAACCGTCATGGCCGACCTATGTACCGGACCGGAGCGAGAAGCAGGTCCCTCCACTCCGCTGCGCTCCGGTCGGGATGACAAAGGTGAAGAGTTGGGGAACGGAGAGGGCGATCGTTGCCACACTAACGTTCGTCATCCTGAGCGGAGCGAAGCGGAGTCGAAGGACCTGCTTTCTTTTCGAAGCGGCACAGAAGCAGTAGAACAGGTACCACGCAATATGATTGTCGCTCGCACGTTCTCAAAGGCGTACGGCCTTGCGAACCTGCGCGTCGGTTTGCTTGCAGGTCCCGCAGAACTGATGCAGCACATGCGCAAGGCAAGCTCGCCGTACAACGTGAACGGCGTGGCGTTGGTTGCCGTCGCCGCATGCGTGGACGACACCGAATACCTCGACTGGTACACCGGTCAGATCAAGACAGGCCGCGCGCGTATCGAGAAAGCGCTGGACCACATGCGCGTGCCCCACTGGCCCTCGCACGCGAACTTCGTGCTGATGCACATCGGCCCGCGCCATAAGGAACTGGTCGAAGCCATGCGTGCGCGCGGCGTGCTGCTGCGCGACCGCTCCAGCGACCCCGGCCTCCTCGGCTGCGTGCGCATCACTGTCGGCGTGGAAGACCAGGTGGACACCGGCATCGCCGCCCTGCGAGACTCGCTGGCAGCCATGGGCTGGACGCTCGCCGAAGTCAGCAAGCCCGAGCAACAGCCCAAGGAGACCCCCGACTATGAGTGAAGAAATTACTGCAAACGGCGGCGATCTGCACCTTCCCGTCAGTGTCGCCCGGGAGCTGGAGGCCGGTATGGACCGCGGCGCGCTGTCAG
Source organism: uncultured Terriglobus sp. (assembly GCA_964242065.1). GTDB lineage: Bacteria > Acidobacteriota > Terriglobia > Terriglobales > Acidobacteriaceae > Terriglobus. The sequence continues at coordinate 2,251 of CAXTBQ010000073.1, forward strand.
AAGGCACCCAGCCGCAGAGCGGTTTTGCAACGCTCGAAGCAGGCACAGAACACAACTCCTCTTCGCTCGTATCATCCCGCAGCGAAGCGGAGGGATCTGCATTTCAGCCGGCAGCACAGCTTAAACCCTCAACAAGCAGCGATGCCCGCATGGGTACCATCGACCGCAACACCACCGAAACCAGGATCAAACTGACGCTGAACCTTGACGGCCAGGGCACGTACAACGTCCGCACCGGCATCCGCTTTTTCGACCACATGCTGGAACTGTTCACGCGTCACGGCGGCTTCGACCTCGACCTCCTCTGCGACGGCGACCTCCACGTGGACCAGCACCACACCGTGGAAGACGTGGGCATCGCGCTGGGCGAAGCCTTCGACAACGCCTTGGGCGACAAAAAGGGCATCCTGCGCGCGGGCTACTTCGTCATGGCCATGGACGAGACGCTGGCCGTCGCCGCCGTGGACATCAGCGGGCGCACCGGCTACGTGGTGGACGACGGCGTCACGGTACCCATGGTGGGCGACCTGCAAACCGAACTCGTCACCGACTTCTTCGACGGCTTCGCCCGCGGCGGCCGCTGCAACGTCCACGTAAAAACCATGTACGGCCGCAGCAACCACCACAAAATCGAAGCCATCTTCAAAGCCTTTGCCCGAGCCCTGCGCGGAGCCGTCAGCCGCGACGAGCGAATGAAGGATCTGCTACCGAGCACGAAGGGATTGCTGTGAGCGTTCGAACAAAGCTTGGGCAGGTTGGACTGATAGGTGCAGCTGGCTTCTGTTTTGCTGTCGTACTCATCTTTGCACTCTGCTATCTTGGCCGCTTTTCAGACATGAATGTAGAACGAGCAGACGTGTTGCAGGAGCAATTGGGGCGACACATTTTCATGACGCTCATAGTTGGATCAGTCTCCTTCCTGCTAAGTGCATTTAGCAAGGGTCAGCGACGAGTGCTGGCATTGGTAGGCATCCTGGGGTTTGCCTTGCCTCTTCTCTGGTTGTGCTTCGTAAATCTCATGCGTAGAAATTGAGTGAGAATGATCCAAGTCATCGACTACAAAGCGGGCAATCTCACCAGTGTCGTCAAGGCGCTGCGCTACCGGGGTGCGGAATCGCATGTGACACGAGGAAGCTAGCAGTCTAAACTTCGGGCAGAAGCTCGGTGAGGTGCAACCATGCAGCAGACAGCTAGAGTGCTCACGAACGGCAATGACCAGACAGTCGCGCTGCCAGCCGAATTCCGCTTTGACAGCGATGAGGTCAACATCAGCAAGGACCCGGAGACTGGTAATGTCATCCTCTCTCAAAAAGGGAAGAGCCTGGATGAGTTCTTCGATCTCCTGGACCAGCTGACACCTGAAGAGCGCAACGAGTTTCAGATCCCGCGAGACATGACTCCTGTCAGGATTCCAAACCTCTGATGTCGCTGTATCTGCTCGATACCAACATCATCAGCTTCCTTGTCCGGCAGAACCCGCCTACACTTGTCCATCGCGTGCGCATGGTGCCTATTCACAGTTTGGCTATCTCAACCATCACTGAGGCAGAGCTTCGGTTTGGACTGGCGTTGCTGCCGCGTGAAGCAAAGGTGATTGAGGCCACTGAAAAGTTTCTGCAGCGAGTCGAGATCAAGCCGTGGGACTCGCGCTGCGCGAAGCAGTATGCCCTGATGGTTGCGAGGCAGCAGCGCATGGTCAAGCCGCTAGCGACGGCAGACTCCATGATTGCCGCCCACGCGCTTGCGTATGACTTCGTGTTGGTGACGAACGACGCTGCTTTCCAGCAAGTCGAAGGTCTGGCCGTGGAAGACTGGACGAAGGGGCCGCAACCGGCATGATCCAGGTCATCGACTATAAGGCGGGCAATCTCACCAGCGTCGTCAAGGCGCTGCGCTACCTTGGTGCGGAGACGCACGTGACGCAGTCGCCGGCTGACGTGCGCGGGGCCAGCAAGATTGTGCTACCCGGCGTAGGGCACTTTCGTGCGACGCAGCTGCTGCACGACCTGCAGCTGACCGAGGCCACGCGCGAGGCCATTGCGCGTGGTGTGCCGTTCCTGGGCATCTGCGTGGGGCTGCAGTGGCTGTACAACGGCTCTACCGAGGCGGAGAGCACCGACGGCCTATGCGCATTCTCTGGCCGCTGCGAGCGCTTCCCCGCCATCTTTGCCGGAGCGGAGTTGAAGAGCCCGCATGTGGGCTGGAACTCGCTCGAAAACATCCGCGCGGACTCGCGGCTGCTGCGCGGCATCGCCCCTGGCAGCTTTGTGTACTACACGCATTCATGGCGCGCCCCCGTGGACGCCGACACCGCCGCCACCACCCTCTACGGCGGTGCCTTCACCGCAGCCGTCGAACGCGACAATGTGATGGGCGTACAGTTCCACCCGGAGAAGTCGGGAGAGACCGGGATGCAACTCCTTCGCAACTTCGTAGAGATGTGATTGTGTCGTGTTACTGTTATTACTCGGGATGCGCCTATGCACCACTATTGCGCTACCGAGCTACATAAGGGCTCCTGCGGGAGCCCTTTACTATTGAGGTCTCGTGAAACGTACAGCGATTTTTGTAGATGCAGGCTACCTATATGCACAGGGTTCTGCGTGCCTGCAGGGCAGCAAGGCGAAGCGTGAAAACCTGCAGCTTGCCCATGACCTCTTTGTTCACAAGCTTCTCGAATTAGCGCAGAGCATCCAGCCACAAGCGCCTGTGCTCAGGATTTACTGGTACGACGGCAGCTCGCGGGGTCCCACGCAGGATCACCGCACGCTTGCAGATCTCGACAACGTAAAACTACGCCTTGGTTTTATCAACAGCGTCGGACAGCAGAAGGGTGTGGACTCCCTGTTGGTCACCGACCTCGTTGAACTCTCTCGCAATGGCGCAATCTGCGATGCAATCCTGCTCGGAGGCGATGAGGATCTGCGTATCGGGGTACAAATTGCGCAGAGTTTCGGCGTCCGTGTGCACCTGGTTGGTATTGAACCTTGCCGTGGTTCGCAGTCGTTGCAATTGCGGCAAGAGGCCGATACAAAACATGAGATAGCAGCCGGAGATGTTGGCGGATTTCTTCAGTTGCTTGCGCCTTCTGTACCGCCGCCAATCGTTTCCGCTATGACACTCGATCCAGTGCAGGAGGCTATTGCGCCAGTCGCTGCCCCTGTAAGTCAAATCGAGCAAGCCTTGCAGGCAGGCATCGACAGCGTTGTTCAGCGATTGTTTCCAGAGGAGATAGCCAATCTGCAACGGGACTTCGAGCGCATACGATCCGTGCCGGCGATCCACGACCGGCGCATACTCGCTTCCTGCCGCATGAGTCTTGGTCGCGATCTGACCATGGATGAGAAAAAGCAGATGCGTGCGTTGCTGGCGGCAACGCTGAGGCGGTAAGCACGATGCTGACAAAACGCATCATCGCCTGTCTGGACGTGCGCGGAGGCCGCGTCGTCAAGGGCATTCAGTTTGTCGACATTGTCGATGCCGGTGACCCTGCCGAGCTGGCGCACCGCCATGCTGCCGCGGGTGCCGACGAGATTGTGCTGCTGGACATCACGGCCACGCACGAGGGGCGCGGTACGCTGATCGATACGGTGAAGCGAACGGCGGCGGAGCTGTTCATCCCCTTTACCGTGGGCGGTGGCATCCGCTCCGCGGAGGACGCCGAGGCGGTGTTTGAGGCGGGTGCGGACAAGGTCAGCATCAACTCCAGCGCGATTGCGCGGCCTGAGTTGATTGGCGAAATCGGCGCGAGCTTTGGCGCGCAGGCCGTTATCGTTGCCGTTGACGCACGGCGCAACCCCAGCGCCGCTGATCCCGTCGCTAATGCGGAGGTGTACGTCAGCGGCGGACGCAAGCCGACGGGCCTGCGCGTTGTGGAGTGGGCAAAGGAAGCCGAGCAGCGCGGCGCGGGCGAACTCCTGCTGACCAGCATGGACGCCGACGGCACCCGCGCTGGCTTCGACGACGAGCTAACCGCTCGGGTTTCGCAGGCGGTGCAAATCCCCGTGATCGCCAGCGGCGGCGCTGGCAATGCGCAGCACTTTGCCGAGGTCTTCGGGCGCGGCAAGGCTGACGCCGCGCTGGCCGCAAGCATCTTCCATTTCGGCGTCACCGATTCATGGGCGCTAAAGCGTGAACTTGCGACACATGGAGTCCCGGTGCGCCTATAGCTCGCACACTCGCTTCGCGTGTGTACGGGTCGCCCGCCATTCTTTTACACCTCAATGTGCAGAGCAGTGTCGGAGCTACGCGGCTACCGGTACTGCGTCGATCTGTTCCAGTAGAGCCTTGGTCTCCGCAATTACATCCGCCGCGTTCGCGCTGGACAGCGGCCAGCGCAGCACACCCTGCGGTGTGAACTGTGCGCCCTTCTTCACGTTGCGCGAGACGAGTTTCATTAGCATGCCGGGGTCGATCTTGGCCTTGCTGTCGAACTTCAGAATCAGCATTTCGCGGAAGACTTTTTGCTTGTTCTCCTCCAGTTGCACGCGCTTGCGGTCGAGCTGCGCGACGGCGATGCGCTCGCACTGCAGGCGCACCTCGGCGGCGGACAAGAGATTGGTGACGCTCTCCGGCAGTTCGCCGTAGCGGTCCAGCATTTCGGCACGCACGTCGGCCAGCACGCCTGTGTCGGGCGCGCCCGCAATGCGTTTGTACATGCGCAGCCGCTGATTTTCCTCGGCGATGTAGGTCGCGTCGATGCGCAGCGAAATGCCGAGATTGAGCGCCACGCCGGGCCGCTCTTCCTGCGCTTCGCCCTTGATCTTGCTGACCGCCTCCTGCAGCATGCTGGTGTACATTTCGAAGCCGATGGCCTCGATATGGCCGCTCTGTTCGCCGCCCAGCATGTTGCCCGCGCCACGCAGTTCCAGGTCGAGCGCCGCGATTTTGAAGCCTGCGCCCAGGTCGCTAAACTCCTTCAGCGCGGCGAGTCTACGGCGGGCGATTTCGGTCAACTCGTTCTCCGGTGGGATGAGCAGATACGCGTACGCGCGGCGGTCGCTGCGGCCCACGCGGCCGCGCAACTGGTACAGCTCGCTGAGGCCGTGGCGGTCGGCGCGGTTGATGATGATGGTATTCGCTCGCGAAATGTCGAGACCGTTTTCAATGATGCTGGTGGCGCACAGGATGTCGAACTCGCCGTGCATAAAGGCGAGCATTGCCTTCTCCAACTCGCCTTCGCCCATCTGCCCGTGCGCGACAACGACGCGCGCCTGCGGCACTAATTCGCGGATTTTGGACGCAAGCTCGTAGATGGTCTCAACGCGGTTGTGCACGAAGTAACACTGGCCATTGCGCTCAAGTTCGAGCTCGATGGCGGTGCGCAGCAGCTTTTCATCGAACTTGGCGACGATGGTCTGAATGGCCATGCGGTCCTTTGGCGGCGTCTCGATGACGGACATGTCGCGCAGGCCCAGCAGGCTCATGTGCAGCGTGCGCGGGATGGGCGTGGCGCTCATGGCGAGCACGTCGATGTGCGCGCGCATCTGCTTCAGCCGCTCCTTGTGGCGCACGCCGAAGCGCTGTTCTTCGTCGACCACCAGCAGGCCCAGGTCCTGGAAAGCAATATCCTTCGACAGGATGCGGTGTGTGCCGATGAGGATATCGACCTTGCCCGCCGCTGTGTCTTCAAGGATCTTTTTCTGCTCCTTCGCGGTGCGAAAGCTGGAGATCATTTCCACGTTCACGGGGAAGCGTGCGAACCGCTTTTTGAAGGATTGAAAGTGCTGGAAGCTGAGCACGGTGGTCGGCGTCAGCACGGCGACCTGCTTCGAGTCCTGCACGGCTTTTAGCGCGGCGCGCATGGCCACTTCCGTCTTGCCATACCCCACGTCACCGCACAAGAGGCGGTCCATGGGTTGGGTCGATTCCATGTCTCGCTTGATGTCGGCGATGGCCGCGATCTGGTCGTCTGTCTCGCTGTAATCGAAGGCGTCCTCGAACTCGCGCATCATCTGCGAATCGGGCGTGAAGGCGTAGCCCAGTGCCGCCTGCCGCTGCGCGTACAGCTTCAGCAGCTCGCCGGTCATGTCCTGCATGGCCTTCTTGACGCGGGCCTTGGTCTTGGCCCAGGCCGCGCCGCCCATCTTGTTCAGCTCGGGCGCGGGGCCGCTCTCACTGCTGCGGTACTTCTGGATGAGGTCGAGCCGGGTGAGTGGGACGTATAGTTTTACCTGCTCCGCAAACTCGAGGATCATCATCTCGAGTGGCGCGCCCTCTCCCTCGAACAGACGCAGACCCATGTACTTCGCGATGCCGTGCTCCACGTGCACCACGTAGTCGCCCACGGTGAGGTCGCGGAAGTCGCTGATGAAGGCGGAGGTCTTCGACTTGCGCGTGACGGGCCGCGCGTGCACGTCAGCCTCGTCGTTCAGGTCTTGCGCGCCGAAGATGATGAGCTGCCGCGCAGTGGCCTTGTCGAGGTCGAGGAACTGCACGCCGCCCGCGAGCGCCGCCTTGACGATGACGGGCGTGCGGATGTCGCCGGTCAGATAGCTGGTCTCGTCGTAGACGCTGGCCGAGCCGCTGGTGACCTGCGCGCGGCTGCCGATGCGGTAGGGCACGCCGTATTCCTGCAAGAGGCCCGCGAGGCGCTCCACTTCACCCTGGTTGGCCGCGGCGATCAGCACGCGCGCGTCCTGTTGCTGCAGGTGCTTCAGCGTCTCGGTAAATGCCGGGATGGAGCCGTGGAAGCGCATGGTGGGGCGCGAGGCGAACTTGATTTCGCTCTGCGTCTGCTGCTCCGCGTCCAGGATGTCGACCGCGCCCAGCTGGTCCAGCTCGATGCCGGGGTATGGGCGAATGCGGTCGTCCAGCTCCCACGGCGAGATGTAGATATCGTCCGGCTTGACGAGTGAGCCGATGCCGCTGCGTTCGTGCCGCTGCTCGACCTTGTTCCACCAGCGCTCGCCGCCGTTCTTCACCAGGCCGGGCTCGTCCACGTAGACGCGGGTCTTTGGCCCCATCAGGTCCAGCACGGTGCCGTGCGCTCCTGCCACGGGTGCGAAGAACTCCCAGCCTGGGAACACGGACACGTTGCCGACATGCGATTGCATCTCACGCGGCTCTTCTCCGCCTTCGAGGTCCGCACCGGCGCTTCCGCCGCGTACCAGCCGCGCGTGCACCGCGCCCAGCAGCTTTTCCGTGACAGGTGTTTCGGTCAGCGGCAGCAGCGTGATTTCGTCCACGGGCGACGATGACCGCTGCGTCTCCGGGTCGAACTTGCGCATGGTGTCGATCTCGTCGCCGAAGAAGTCGATGCGCACAGGGCGGTCCATCTCCGGCGAGTAGACGTCCATGATGCCGCCCCGCAGCGTCACCTGGCCGGGCATCTCCACGACGTCCACGCGGGTGTAGCCGACGGTCAGCAGGTGGTCCAGCAGCATGGCCGTGTCGTACTCTTCGCCACGCTTTAGCTCGAGCGCCAGCGCCGCGTAGTAGTCGCGGCTGAACAGGCGCATGCACGCGGCTTCCAGCGGCACAATGACCACACGCGCCGCACCGCTGCAGATCTTCCACAGCGTACTGGCGCGGCTCTCCTGGATTTCGGCGTGCGGCGACAGGTTCTCAAACGGCAGCACATCGTGCGAGGGCAGGCGCAGCACCTCCTCGCATTTGAGCGCGCCCGTCAGTTCGCAGGTGGCGTTCAGCAGGCTTTGCAGCGCTTCCGCAGCCTTGTTATCGCTGACTAGGATGAGCGCCGATGCGTTCGAGGCGCGGACCAGCAGCGGCAGGTAAATAGCGCGTGCTGTCGCGGTGAGGCCGCTAACGCGGCGGCGGCCGTTTCCGGCGCTCAGGTGGCGGCGCAGGCGTTCAAAACTGTCAACGTGTTCCAGGTCCGCGATCATTTCGCGGACAAAAGGCAGAATCATGCTTTTCTAGTTTACCGGGGTCTACCTCCCACCTTCCCTGTGTCTCGCGTGTGGCGCAACAAGTGCCGTAACATAGTCCCGCCCTCACGAGAGTGGTTGTGGCGTTGTGTTGCGCGCCGGGAGAGATCATTGAGACATCCTGAATCCTGCATCGCTTTTGCCCTCGCAGTTTGCTGCACCGCTTGCCGGCCTGCCGCAACGCAGACGTCCGTGCCCGCGACCTCGCAAACGACAATCGCAGCCGCTCAACAGCAGCGACTGCGCAGCCGCATCTTTGTGTACGACCTGCGGGACGGTTCTTCAAAGCTCGTTTATATGGCAGACACCATCTGGGAGGCGCCTGCCTGGTCGCCCGACGGTGCATACCTCATCTCGAACTCCGGAGGGAGCATCTACAAGCTCGCTTTGAAGCCGGACGGCACAGCCGCACCGGAGCGCCTGCCAATTCCAGCCGAGTACCGCTGCAACAACGACAAGGCGCTTTCGCCTGACGGCAAGATGCTTGCTTTTTCTGCGACGCTACCGCCTGCAAAGAACTCGAACGTGTACCTGGCCAACGCCAATGGCACGGACATTCACGCTATGACTAAAGACGTGCCGAGTTACTTTCACGGCTGGTCGCCTGACGGCCAAACACTTGCCTTCGTAGCGCAGCGCGGTGGTTCCAAACAGTTCGATATCTACCGCATGCCCGCAAGCGGCGGCGCAGAAGACCGCCTCACCACCGACACGCATCATGACGATGGGCCGGACTACTCGCCGGACGGAAAGTGGATCTACATCAACTCCGATCGGTCTGGAAAGGAAGCGATCTACCGCATGCCTCCGGGCGGTGCAGGATCGAACGACAAGGATGCTCAGCTACTAATCGCCGACGGCGACGAGGACTGGTTTCCGCACCCTTCGCCCGACGGTCAGAAACTTCTATATATTGCATATCCGTCAGGCACCGCAACCCATAATCCGCGCGACCTTCAGGTCAAGCTCAAGCTGGCCGCCATGCATGGCGATAACGTGGACAAGACTGCGAAGACCCTGACCATGTTTACCGGTGGTCAGGGTTCACTGAATGTGAACAGTTGGGCGCCGGACAGCCAACGCTTTGCGTATGTCTCCTATGAGGTCTTGCAGGCGCAGTAAGCGTCGCCCGTAGCTGGCTACGGTACGCCACCAGCAGCAGGCATCAGCGCGGCTTGTGTTGTCCTCTTCAGTACGACCGATCCGTGGTCCTGCTGCTCACAGTTGCTGTAGAAGGTGCGCAGTTCCGCGTAATCTTCCGTCGGAAAGTAGACCTCGCCCATAATCAGATCGCGGCGAATGGTGATCGTGTTTGCCGTCTGCGTTGCCGTTTGCGAATACGCTGCAACTGATTTGAACTGCGCAGGCGCTATTTTCGCGGGGGCTGCTTCAACGGTAAAGCCGGGCGGCAGAGTGTAACGAACCGCATCTTGGCGCATCTCTGGATAAGGAAAGTACACAGCCTGCTGCCGCGTCGTATGCGGGAATACGGGTGCCTTGTTTGCCTCAAAAAGCACAGCCGGCAGCATGACCCGCGAACCCACAGCGTTGCCGATGGTGCCGCTTACCCGTGCGGTCACCTTCAGGGGCACTTCACCATTCGTGCTCCCGGCTATGCTGGTGATCTCCACATCGGTTCCACCGGGCAGAAGCTGCTCCATCTCCTTCTTCAGCTTTTCTCGCAACTCGCCTTCGTCGTTCCGGATTGCCACATGCCGCCACTGCAGCGCGGGGCTGCCTTCGTAGGTAAACGTCACCGTGCCAGACATGTGGCCGTCTGCTTGCAACTGCAGGTCAGCCACGCGAGAGGTGTGGGAGTACTTATAAGTATCGGACGGGGTCAGGGCGAAGAACTTCGAAGTATCGGGGTTGTCCTGCCGTACTCCGCCGGCGATGGTATGCGACCACTCCAGGTGTCCAAAAGGCGTGTAGCGTGACCCTGGATCCAGAAAGTGATCGGCTCCGCCGTACTTCACCACAGCAATGCTGTCCGTCAATTGTGCGTTGAAGTCCATCCAGTTGCCGTCGAGGATGAGATTGTTGCGGTCGGATACTTCCATGACGCTGGCCTGCAGGCCGGCGGCACGTGCCAGAGCAACGTAGGTCATCGCGATCTGGTCACTGCTGCCGTGCTTGCGCTTCACAACGTCTTCCGCTGATTTGATCTCTGCCTTTTCTTCCTGGCTGGTGCGTTTGCGCGTAAAGTCAGTGTTCTCGTACGTCATGACTTGCGCATAGATCTTGCGGGCCTTCTCCTCCTCGGTGGCTGCTCCTGCGGCCGCAGCACGTGCTTCCTCCTGTACCGGCCCGGTCACGCGCGCGAACTTGTTAGTGTCGCTGCTCCAATTCTTGATTTCCGTCGACCAGAAGTCCTGCGCGCTGGTATAGGGCGTGTAGTAGAAGAAGACGTGATACCGCGCGGACCGAATGGGCGGCATGTACTCTTCGTTACCGAACGGCGCAATGTTGCTGACGCGGAGATCGAGATCGAGCCGCTGGTTCGCCAGTCGCGTTGACTTGACTTCGGTGCCCTTTGGCAGAGAGGACGCCCAGACGATGCGGCTGGTGTAATTCTCACGTCCGCCACGGGTGCGACTTACAAGCTCTTTGTCGGTTGGCTTCCAATGAAAGTGACCATTGCGCAGGTACAAGTCGGTCTGCACAATCCAATCGGGCGAGGAAAAAGTATGGTCGTCCCAACGCACGTAATAGCGGTACTCCAAAATGCTACCCACCTGAACGGCAGGCATTGAGAAGACGCGCGCCGTGTAGGCGTTTTCTTTGTCCTTGTACAGCAGCTTGTCATGCGGTTTGCCATTGAACGGGACGATGGAGCCATCCGGCTGAATGGTGCGTCCGCTGATCGCATCGATGGAGTTACCGAACTGATCGCTGCGCTTGTCGTATTGCAACTCGACATCGCCCAGCTTGATGCCGCCTTCGCTCAGGATCTTGATGCGGTAGTAGAACATGCGCATGTGGTTGTCATCGTCGTCCACCTCTTCGCGGTTCAGGATCACGGCCTCAGCACCCGGCACCTCGGGTATGGAAGTCATGTGCAGTTCTTCCGGAGTGGGTGCGGTCCACGACTGCGCCTGCAGCGACACGAGAGAGCCACCCAAAAGAAGGCAGCCTGCAATGAAGTTTCGACACATCAGCTTGCTCATACGTCCTGACCTCACCTGCCAGTGGTTAGTTATGCTTTAGTACGACACTGCTCTGTTCATCCGCCGAGATGGTGCGGGCTAGCTTCTGCACTTCGGAATACCGGCTCGCCGGCAAAGTAATCTCCCGAACCGCGTAGGTCCGCTGATAGTGCAGCGCATTCTTCTCCACGCTGGTGCGGCTGTGGTAAGTGGCGAAGTCCAGGTCCAGGTCGACCGGCGCCGGTACTTCATCCACCTGAAAACCATCGGGCAGGGTGATGGTGAAATCATCGTTCACCTGCTGTGTTTCCTGCAGATCGATTGGCGTTTCGCGCCGCTTGAAGTCGACAGAAAATGCTTCGTGGCCCAGCACACGCGGCCGCACCGCGAGCAGCGATCCCACAGGTTGGGCGAAGTGCTCTGCCTTCAGGCTGTAGCGCAAATGGAAGGGCTCTGCCAGATCGGCGGCATGGTCTGCCTGCATGTCTGTGAGCACAAACGACTGGATGTCCTGTGACGTGTCCCTGTCCAGTTTTTGCTGACGTTGTTTGCCCGTACCTTCCGCGAACAGGTAGCGCCGCTCACGGGCAATATCGCCGCTCTCCCGCTCTTCCACCTTGCCGGTCAAGGTGCCGTCGACCTGCAGCTGAAATGCGGCTTTGCGTTCTACGCTGTTCTGCTGCGGCTGCAGCACAGGCAATCGGATGGGCTGGCTTTCCGCGCCGTCAATGAGCAGGGCATCGCTGCCTTGCAGTTCGTGCTCCAGGTGACCGAAGGGCGTCTTCTCCCATGTGGGATCAAAGATGAGGAATTGCTTACCGCTCTTCGCAGTGACCGTACTGTACATGCGGTCAGGCTTGTACCCCGCCGGCAACTGGATGGCGGCGATCATGTGGTTCGCCGCAATCGACGGTGCCTCCCTGGCCATAAAGCCGCGGTTCGTATCCACCAGCACCCATGTGGATCGAATACCAACGGCATCCAGCATCGCGCTCAGTAACGTCGCCTTATCCTTGCAATCGCCGTAACGCGCGCGAAAGATCTCCGTCGCGGTATGCGGCTGGTGACCGCCCACGCCGATCTCAATAGCAACGTAGCGGATCTGGCTTTGCACAAAAGTCGCAATGGCTTCGGTGCGATCGCGAAAACCGATTTTTCCGGCGACAAGCTCCTGCGCCTTGGCAGTGATGGCAGAATCCGGCTTGTTGCGGTCCTTCGCCAGCCGCTCGTACCACTGGCCTACGCTCTGCCAGTCGCCACCCATGGCACCGTACTGTCCGGCGACGTTCGGGCCCTGGTAGAAGATGTCCATGCGCGAAGCGTGACTCAGTTCGTTCGGTGCGAGCGGCACGGGGTCCGGCGAGGTGAGCGCGGGCTGATTGGCCACTTCCCACAGGTTGTGCCCGTGCTCCGCGTCCACAGCCTCCGCCTTGGGCTTGCCTTTCCAAGAGCTGCGATACGTGTAGCCGGGCGGCAGGTTCAGCGTCAAACGCTCCTTCACCACGGGGACGTCTTCCCCGGGGATCCAGATGATGTCGTTCTCGTAGGGCCGGACTTGCTGCTCGTACTCCATCGCAGCCACCGCGCCCACGTCCATGCCGGGAGCCTTGCCGCCCCGCGCACGGCCATCGCTGTACAACTCAAAGCCCGCTCCTGTGCCCACCTCCGTAAGCTCGTTGTCTTTCACGGCGTACTCGTGGCCGTCAGCGCCGATGCTCCAGATGTGCAGGTACTTGAGCTTCGCCGTGCTGTTGAAGGTGGCGTACATGTCGCCGAAGCGACGGCCCTGCGGGCGCAGGATGCGAACCACCTTGCGGTAGTGGTGTGTCAGACCTCCATCGGTCGCAACCGTGTAGGATGTCTCTTCGAGCAGGGTGACCGCATCGGTGTGGCTTGGCACGGACGGCGTAGGCACCGCAGCCGCAGCACGCACCCAGTCCGGCACCTGATCCTTCCCGTGGGCGCTCACACACAACAGTCCCAGGCACAACCCACCCGCGCAGGGGAGCGCTCCTATCCTTTTCAACAAAGCAGAAAACGCCATAACCGCCTGAAAGCTGACATGACGGAAACCCGACACGCACAGACACAAAAGTTTGTGATACCGGAGTGTCACCTAAAGAATGTCCTTTGTGCAAGACCTATCGACGCGTTTTGGATACTGACTTTCAACAAAGTGAAACGCGTAAGCGCTCCGTGCCTTGCCACAGAATGTGTAGCATGTAGCCCGACACGCAAGCAGGTCCTTACCCGAACGGCATAAAATCGTACTGTTCATGTCAAACGCACCGATCAGCCCCGCCGACGTTCTCTCGAAGTACCAGCCTGTGATCGGGCTTGAAGTCCACGTTCAACTGCTGACGGAGACCAAGGCTTTCTGCGGCTGCATCAACCAGTATGGCGGCGAGCCCAACACACACTGCTGCCCGGTGTGCCTGGGGCTCCCCGGCGCCCTGCCCGTCTTAAATCGGCAGGCGGTGGAGTTCGCCGTTCTGGCGTCCACCGCGCTGAACTGCACGGTGAACGAAGACAGCGTGTTTGCGCGCAAAAACTACTTCTATCCGGACTCGCCCAAGGGATACCAGATTTCACAGTTCGACAAGCCGCTGGCCGAGCATGGCTACCTGGATGTGAGCGATGGCAACGGCGGCACGCGCCGCATCGGCATTACGCGGCTGCACATGGAAGAGGACGCGGGCAAGAGCGTGCACGACGGCTTTGCCGATAGCGCGAACCGCACCTATATCGACCTGAACCGGTGTGGCACGCCGCTGGTGGAAATCGTCAGCGAGCCCGACCTGCGCACGCCGGAAGAGGCCTACGAGTACCTGACCAAGCTCAAGGAAATCCTGCTGTACACCGGCGTGAGCGACTGCAACATGGAGGAGGGTTCGCTGCGCTGCGACGCCAACATCTCCGTCATGCTGAAGGGCGCGGAGGTGTACGGCACCAAGGCGGAAGTGAAGAATGTGAACAGCTTCCGCTTTATCCGCGATGCACTGCACTACGAGATCGAACGGCAGATTGAGGTGGTGGAGAGCGGTGGCCGCGTAGTGCAGGAGTCACGCCTGTACAACAGCGCGGAAGGCCGCACCTACAGCATGCGCAGCAAGGAAGCCGCGCATGATTATCGTTACTTTCCAGAGCCGGACCTGCCAAGCCTGCACGTGGACGTGGCTTGGCGCGATGCCATCCTGGTGAATTTGCCGGAACTGCCGGAGGCGCGCCGCACGCGCATGGTTGCCGACTACGACCTGTCCGCGCAGGACGCGGCCACGATTGCCAACAGCCGTGCGTTCGCCGACGAGTTTGAGGCTGCGGCAAAGCAGGCGAAGAGTGGGAAGCGCGTTGCTAATTTACTGCTGGGTGAGCTTGTCGGACGGTTGAACGCTGCAGGGCTTCAGCTTGCACAATCTCCCGTGTCTATGGGCGGGATCGTGCAGGCGGCGGATCTGTTGGAAGACGGGAAGCTCTCATCGAAGCAGCTGAAAGGCCTGTTCGACATCTGCTTCGAGAAGAGCGAGGACTTCCCTGCGGTCTACGAGAGCGAGAAGCCGCAGCAGATCAGCGATACCGGCGCGATTGAGACCATGATCGATGAGGTGATTGCCGCCAATCCGAAGCAGGTGGAGCAGTACCGCGGCGGTAAGAAGACGGTGTCCGCGTTCTTCGTCGGACAGGTAATGCGGCTGTCAAAGGGACAGGCGAATCCTGCGCTGCTGAACGAGCTTGTGGTGAAGAAGCTGGATACGGCTTAGTACTCGCAGATCGATGTGGGTGCCCCACGTCTCGATTTTGAGACGTGGGTTTATGTAAACGCTTGACGCACGCAACCCATGTCTCTACGAGACATGGGGCACCCACTCTTGTGGCGCGCGAAGCATCACACGTGGTG
>CAXTBQ010000074.1:0-16862 GCA_964242065.1 uncultured Terriglobus sp.
GCCCGGGGTGGCGCACGCCGCAGGGCGCGGTGCACGGGGCGGGGCACCGGCCGCTACCGGCGGGCGCGGCGGCATGGGCGCACGTGGCACCGGCACCATCTTGGGGCCGCCGGTTACGTTCGCTTCACCTGTGATGTAGCTGCGGAACTGCATGCCGCCGTTGATGTTGCCCGTACCCTTGAGCTCGTATTTCAGAATGAAGTCGCCGTACTCGCCCGCCGTGGAAATGGCGTACACCGTGCCGGTGGGCTTCTCGCAGGTGGCAACAAGATGGATGGCTCCATCCTTGATGTCCCATAGCGCGGGATCGTAGCTCCAGCCCTTGAGCGTGCCGTCGAAGAGCGAAGTGAAGGCCGCGTTGTCGCTCGCATCATAGGTGGGCGGGGGCTGCATGATCCGGTGGAAGCCGGCTTGCGGGTTTGGCTTGTCTGTGGGTACCTGAGCGGTTGCGGCAAGCACGCAAACGGCAACAGTAGCGGTAAGCAAAGGCGCGATGAGCTTCATAAGAACTCTCGAGTGGCTTGCCGCACATCCTGTCATCCCGACCGGAGCGCAGCTATGTGGAGGGACCTGCTTTCCCATGTGCTGCCTGCGCACTTCGAAGGAAAGCAGGTCCTTCGACTACGCGCTTTGCGCTTCGCTCAGGATGACGAGCTAAATCGCTCGACTATCTGCTTACAAAGCACATTTCACAATCACTAACAACCAACAACTAGGAACCTTCTACCTTCTCCCACTTTCGCGACTCCGCCGACTTCAGCACCGCATCCGTCACATACTCCGTCATCAAGCCGTCGCGGAAGGTGGGCGCAGCGGGCGTGCCGGAACCAAGACCGTTGAGGAAATCTGCGACCTGGTGGATGAATGTGTGCTCGTAACCGATCTGCAGGCCGGGCACCCACCACTGCTTCATGTACGGGTGGTCGCCATCGGTCATGTGGATGTCGGTCCAGCCACGCAGCAAACCGTCGTTCTTATAGCTGAAGTATTGAAGGTGGTGTAAGTTATGTAAGTCCCAGCTTGCCGAGGCTTTCTCGCCGTTGATCTCGAGCGTAAACAGCGCCTTGTGCCCGCGTGCGTAGCGCGTGGCTTCAAACATCGCCAGCGAGCCATTCGCAAAGCGGCCCAGGAACATGCTGGCGTCATCGATGGTGATGGGCACCTTCTCGCCGGTCTGCGTGTTCGTGCGTTCCTTGATGAAGATTTCAGTAGCCGCACTTACTTCGACGATGGGCCCATTCAGCCACAGGGCCATGTCGATGTTGTGCGCGAGCAAGTCTCCGGTCACGCCGCTGCCTGCGACACTGGCATCCAGCCGCCACAGCGCTTCGCCGCCCACCGGCAGGTCTTGCGAGATCGTCCAGTCCTGCAGAAACTGCGAACGGTAGTGGAAGATGCGGCCGAAGCGGCCTTCATCCAAGAGGTTCTTCAGCATGGTAACCGCGGGCACGCGGCGGTAGTTGTACCAGACCATGTTGGCCACGCCAGCCTTTTCCACCGCGTCCACCATTTGCTTGGCTTCCGCAGCAGTGCGGCCCAACGGCTTTTCGCACAGGACCATCTTGCCCGCCTTTGCGGCTGCAATGGCAATCTCCGCGTGGGTGTCGTTCGGGCTGGCAACGTCGATTAGGTCGATGTCACCGCGCTCAATCAGCTTCTTCCAGTCGCTCTCGACGGACTGCCAGCCCCAGTTGCCGGCAAACTTCGCAGCCTTGTCCGCGTTGCGCGCGGCGACGCTCTTAAGCACGGGCGTGTACGGCAGATCAAAGAACCGCGGTGCCTGTCGGAAGGCGTTGCTGTGCGTGCGGCCCATGAAGCCGTAACCGACCATGCCGATGTTGAGTTCTTTTTTACTCACAAATCTCTCCTGACGCGCTTTCGGAGGGACATGGCTTCAGCCATGTCGTTGCGTTTTGCAACGTGTAAGTGGCTTTAGCCACTGAGGGCGTCTGTGAGTACAGGTAAGAGTTGGCCTCAGCAGCTAAAGCCGTTTTCCTACAAACTCCTGAACGGCGTGGCTGAAGCCACGCTCCTCCGAAAACACCCAGTTCATCAGACACGTCATCCTGAGCGCAGCGAAGGATCCCGACGCGTGCTGTCGAGGCGAGAAAGCGTATAGACTTTTCGCGACAAAGATCGATGCTGCTGCGGCAGGAGCGAATGCCTCGGGACCCTTCGCTTCGCTCAGGATGACAGCGCATGGTTAATTCCATCCGTGCGCGTCACGCACCTGGATCATGGTGGCAAGTACCTTGTTCCACGTTGCCGGGCTGGTCATCACGTCGTTGGGGAACATGCAGCCGTCCCAGCAGATGTGCTGAAACGCGCGGGTGGGCGTGCCGTTCGCATCACGCATCCATAGCCCCGCGACTTCGACGATGTCCATGCGCCCGTTGGGATCGTCGGGCTGGCAATGTCTTCCCGTCTTATCGTGGCTGCCCTGCCCCTTTACGGTGCCGTCGTTCTGCGCGACGTGGAAATCGATGGTCCAGGGCCGCAGCGCCGCGGTCACTTTCTTCAGAGCTTCCACGATGGCTGCGCGATCGTTCAGGTCCACGTCTTCCGGCAAGAGGCGGCTCTCGGCGGAGTTGTAGCCCAGCGTGTACAGCATGGTGTGCGCCATGTCTGCCTGAAAGCCGAGCGTGTTGGGCCGGTTCACCATTTCCAGCAACTGCGTCATGTGATCCCAGCCGTGCATGCCTGCCCAGCAGATTTCGCCTTCCGCGGCAAGCCGCTCGCCATAGCCCTCGGCGATGTTGCAGGCTTCGGTAAAGGTGTCGGCGATCTTCTGCTGGCTGCCTGCCGGGTCCAGGTAGAACTGGTCCGGTCCGGTCGCACTGTCGATGCGGATGACACCCGAGGGCCGCACGCCAAGGTCATGCATCTTCCGGCCGATGGCGCAGGCCTTGCGAACCTGCGTGAGGAACGCCTTCCGCTCATGCTCGCTGCCCATGGCAGAACCTCCACCGACCGGTCCCCACACCGGCGCAACAAAGGATCCGCAGACCAGGTTGCGGCTGCTCAGCTTATCCGCCAGCACCTTCAGGTCATCGTCCGAGCTGTCAATGCTGGTGTGCGGCGCGGACAGGAACAGGTCCACGCCGTCGAACTTCTGCCCGTCCACCTCCGCAGCGGCGGTCAGGTCGAGCATGGTGTCCAGGTCGATGAACGGCTCGGACGAGTCCGGCCCTTTGCCGACGATGCCTGGCCACATGGCGTTGTGCAGAGCGGGTTTGGTGTGTGTTGGCATGTTTTCTTCCGGTTACTTCTCTGTCATCCTGAGCGGAGCGAAGGATCCCAGCGGATTGCACATTGGCAATGCAGCTTCAGGCTTTCTGTCGAGAACCCCTGGAACTTTGCCGGTGCGTCATGCTTCGGGATCCTTCGCTTTGCTCAGGATGACAATGGCTCATAATTGCTAGCTCCAACTACTGGGTCCCTGCTTCGCCTTCAGCAGCGGCGCTGCATCCGGGTTGCCCGGGCCAAAGTGCTTAAGAATGATCAATGGGTCGGCGGTGCTCAGGTTCTTGATCGCGACACCCTTCTGCGCAGCACCTGCCGTGACGAACAGCTCATCTTCCGTCAGTTGGCCGAAGCGAATCATGGATGGCGTGGAGACCGGTGTGCCGCCGAAGTCGCCGTGTCCCTGCACCACGATGAGGCCGTAGGCCTCCGCGTCCGTGATGGTGACGGTTGCGCCGGGGTGCACGGTGAGTTCTTTAGCGCTGTAGAACTTCGTGCCGTAGGTGACCCACTTTTCAACATAGCCCGGCGTTTTGCCTTCGCTTACGAGCTTCGGGAAGACCTTGTTGTTGGCACCAAAATTGGGGTCTACGTTGGCTTCCCAGTCCAGCATGTCCAGGATGTAGTCCAGGTTCTGCTTGTGCTCGTCGGGTACGTCTTTCACCAGCAACTCCCATGGCGTGATGCGGCCTTCCACCTCGGACTGGAACATGCCGAACACGTCGGAGTTGACCTGCGGCTCATACGTGCAGAGCGAACCCGGCGCGTGCAGGATGCCGGGATTGATTTGCCAGCCTGCGCCCGGTTCCAGCCGGTACGCACGCGAGTGGAACGTGATGCCGTTGTCGCCCCGGGACCAGCGCAGGAGGCACTCGCGAATCTGCTGTCGCGTGGTGCCCGGCTCCAGGCCCATGAAGGTGTACGGAAAGTTATTGAACGTCTGGTTGTACTGCGGCGGGAAGTAGTAGGCTTCCGGCTTGCCCCGGAAACCCATGCGCCCGGCGAACTCATCGTTCTGGTGCATGTGGTGCGGGATAGGGCCTTCGTTGTCGAAGAACTTGCAGAAGAAGTTCCAGCCCTTTTCGCGCTCCCACGCAGCCTGCCCCATCAGAAGGTCGCCCGCTACCTCAATCGCTTCCTTCAGCTGTACCTGCTCGCCGGACTTTGTGACGATGAAACTGAGGCCTTCAAACTCGGTCGTGTCCGGGCCGTTCGATGCTTTGGTGGTAGAGGAGAACCAGCGCTCGTTAATGCCGCCGCGGTGCGCGCCGTAAGCGTAGATGTCATCTGGATGCAGCTTGAGACGCCGGCCGGGAATCATGAACGATCGCGGCACCCAGGTGGGTGCAAGCCGAAGAATGCCAGCGCCTTCTTCCACGATCTGCTGAACGGTGCTGCGATCCAATGCCATGGGTCCTCTTGCTGCGGAAATGTTGAGCGGCGCGCGAGCGCGATTCCAGTATTCAGTGAAACAGATTTTCAGGACAGAAGTCGGGGATGAGACGTCTCAGTTCCGGAAGCCTATGGCAAGCCGGAGGCGTGTGTCAACCAAAAGCCCTGCCATCCATCCGTCCTCTCTTGCGCGGCGAATGCTGCCTGGCGACAAGCGGCGTCTAAGCAGAGCGATGCTTTCACACACAAGGCGGCGTGCTTTCACCGCACTGCTGCTGTGCGCGGCACTGCCGACACCGCTCCTACGAGGGCAGAGCACGGTCGGCTGGCTGCGCTATGCCATTCCGCCCGACCCGCCGCGCTACCACGGCCTGCCGCACGCGGTGGTGCTGCTGGGAAACAGTGCCGGGCAGGTTGCTGCGGAAGAAGAGGCGGCAGGCGACGAGCTGGACCGCGGCCTGGGCCACATGGTGGCGGGCACCGACGTAACGCTGCACCGCTTCGATCCGCGCATCGATAGCATTGTGCTGGGCACCACGGACGCCTTGCACCGGGCACGCCTGCACCGCTACTTGCCAGGCTGGACGGAGAAGCCGCTGCCGGAGGAAGGCTTCCGCATCGTGCACCTGCGCCGCGGCGTGCGCGAGTGGTACATCCTGCAGGGTGGTTCGCCCCGCGCAGAGCTTTGGGCCGCGTTCCGCTTTGCCGCGCTGGTGGCCGAGGACCAGCAACTGCCGGAGGACTTCATCGACGCGCCAACGCTTCCCATGCGTGCCGTGGACCTGCGCGGTACGGATGGCCTGCTGCCGCTGCTGACCGGAGGGCAGCCAAATACGGGGCTGCTGCGACTGCTGGCATCCGTGGGCATCAACGGGCTAATTGTGGAGGGGCAGATTGCAGATGTGGCAGCAGCGGCGCGCCCGTACGGCATGCGCGTGTGGCTGCGGCACGCAATCGTGCCCATAGAACTGGAGCGGCTGGCGAGCATTCCGAACTTCGGCGGCGTGGTGATTGCGATGGGCTCGCAGACCTCCGCCGGCGGCATTCACCACGCCGCGGGTGCGGCCAACGCGCTGGCCCTGCAGTTGCGGCGCACCGGCGGTACCGTAATCCTGGACGATGCGCTGGGTCCGCCTTTGCGGGAGGCCACAGATGTAGGCTTAGCTCCCGGCATAGCAGCGGGAGATCGTGCCACCTTTCTAGGTTTCGTGTCCCTGGAAGCGGGCGTGACGCTGGGTGGCGCTGCCGTACCGGAGGATCAGCCGCTGGCGGGTATTGCTTCGCCCAACTTTGGCCTTTTGCCGGGAATGCCGCAAGTTGCGAGCTTCCATTTGCTAGACTCGCGAATGCCCGGCCTTGCCTATGCCGCGCCCGCCTGGGCTGACGCGCTGCAAACGCCGGAGCGCAGCGTGCACGCCGACAGGACTTTGGCTGCGCTGCTGGCCGAGCCGCACAGCGGAGCCACGGGCGTGCTGACCATCGCGCAAGCGCAGGCAATGCTGCAGCAGCCCATGCTGCAGGCCAGCCTTTATGCCTTTGGCCGGCTGCTATGGTTGCCCACGCAGCCGGTGGCTGCGATCACGGAGGAGTGGTCGCGACAGGCATGGGGCGACGATGCGCGCGTTCATGCCGTAGCCACGCGCATCCTGCTGGAAAGCACGGGAGCCGCGCGAGACAACACCACGCCGCTGGGCCTGCCCCTGCTGGCCACACCCTCTGGCGCGCCCGCACCGGAACGCGCCGCACAGTTGCGGTTTGCGGGAGAGCCGCTGATCGGCAACGGCAGCCTGGGCACGGACCGTAGCATGGGCGAGAACGCAGAGGTCGACCGCTACCCCACGGTGTTCGCCGCGCAACTCGCCGATCCCGCACGATGCCCCGCGCGCTGGCTGCTGCTGTTCCATCGCCTGCCGTACACGCACATGCTGCCGGATGGTAAGTCTGTGGCACAGGCCATCTATAACGCGCATTTCAGCGGCGCGGCACAGACGGAGAACGCGCTGGACCTGTGGCAAACGACGGAAGGCCTGGTCGATGCGCCGCGGTTTGCCGCCGTGCAGACCTTCCTGTCGCACGGCGCGGTCCACGCGGAAATCTGGCGGGAGCGGACCACGGAGTGGCTGCAGGCCGCCAGCGGCGTGCCCGACGCGCTGGGCTTTGTGGGTAGCCATCCCGGCCGCGTGGAGCCGGAGAGCATGCAGCTTTCCGGGTACACGCTACAGAAGGCGGCTGCGGCGCTTCGCGAGCAATTGCTTTGCGGTGCCGCGTCGTGCTCCGCCAAGACGCGCTTCGCAGGTGCGGCCAACGTGTACCGCGTGGAAATCGGCTACGCCGACGCGCACCACGGCACCGCGTGGCACCTGCTGGTGAATGGCGAAGAGCGGGCGCACTGGCAGGATGCCACGGACCGCATGGCGCACGTGGTGGAGGCGCGCGGCGGCAGCACGGCACCCGAGGAAGAACGCTTTGTGGTGAACGGTGTCCGGCTCGATCCAGGCGATACGGTCGAAGTGCGGGCAGAGGTGGAGGGCAGCGGCTCCGCTCCGCTCGACTTCGTGGAGATCACCCGCGATCCGCGCTGGAACTGATTGGCAGCAGCATGCAACGGGTGCCCCACGTCTCGCTTCTGAGACGTGGGACTACGTACCATACGTACATCCCATGTCTCTGCGAGACATGGGGCACCCAGCGTCTGACGCTCCTTTCTCTACATCCGTGTGGTGACTACTTCCAAGAGCGGAGACGCGGCGAGATAGGAGCGGTGTAATCTAGCGCTGGCATCACAGGCTATGGAAGCGCCCTCTACAACCGAACCGGACACTGGCAGCCTCACTGCCGACGCGGTACGCGGCCGTGCCACGGGAGCGCTGTTCTTCCTCGGCTTTGGAGCGGTTTGGGCGTTTGTAGGGCTCAAGCAAACGCACCACGCTACCCGCACTGCGCTGCTGACCCTTGCACTGCTCAGCGCCATGTTGCTTGCGCTGATTGTGCACCTGATGCGGCGCGCGCACGACCTGCCTCTCGCTAACATTTCGCGCGCGGAAGAACTGCGTACGCAGCGGCTGTTCAACGCGGTCAACATCATTCAATGGGTGTCTGTTGGCACGGCAATTTTGATTCTCAACGTGCTGCAGCAAACGGTGTTTATTGTGCCGGCGATCGCGATGATCGTCGGGCTGCACCTGTTTCCGCTCGCCGGGGCCTTCCGGTACCGGCAGCATTACGTCACCGGTTCCCTGCTGGTGCTGTGGTCGTTGGGATGCATGGTGCTGCTGCCGCAGGCCAGGCTCTCCGGCGTGTGTGCCGGGGGCGTGGCAGCGGTTCTACTGCTGAGCGCGGCGGCCACGCTACTGCGGTGTTACGCGGCCCTGCGTACCGGTGCCCCAACCGCTGCCGCAGTCGCATGAAGCCGGGCGTGTCATAACGCGTCCAGCAGCCGGTAAGATGTTCGGCATGAGCAAGCTGCATACCAGTGCGATGGCTCCGGGAGCCGTGCAGAGTGAGATTCGCGCCATGAGCGTGCTGGCAGAGCAGGCCGGTGCCATCAACATGGCACAGGGCATTTGCGATACGGAAGTGCCTGCCGTTGTCCGCGATGCCGCCAAGGCTGCGATCGACGGCGGCAACAACATCTACACAAGGCTCGACGGTATTGCCCGCCTGCGCAACGCCGTGGCTGCGGACTGGCAGCGCCGCCGCGGCTTCGCCGTGGACCCGGACCGCGAGGTGCTGGTGACCAACGGCGCAACCCGTGCCTACTACGCCGCGGCCCTGGCGCTGCTGGACGCGGGTGACGAGGTCATCCTGTTTGAGCCGCTCTATGGCTATCACGCGGGCACGCTGGCCAGCATGCATGTGAAACCGGTAATCGTGCCGCTGGAGTACGGCACGTGGGCGCTCGACATGGACGCGGTGCGCGCTGCCGTGACCGCGAAGACGCGCGCTATTGTGATCAATACGCCGTGCAATCCCAGCGGCAAGGTATTCTCTCCCGCCGAGTTGGAAGCGCTTGCGGAACTCGCCCTGGAGCACGACTTGTTCGTGTTTTGCGATGAGATCTACGAGCACTTCGTTTACCCCGGCCACGGGCACACCAGCATGGCCACGCTACCCGGCATGCGGGAGCGCACTATCACCTTTTCCGGCTTTTCCAAGACGTACAGCGTCACCGGCTGGCGCATAGGCTACCTGGTGGCGGACCCGCGCTGGATCCCGTCGATCGGCTACTTTCATGACCTGTTTTTCATCTGCGCGCCGTCACCTTTCCAGCATGGCTGCGCTGCGGGGCTGGAGCAGTTGCCGCCGTCGTTCTACGCTCAAGGGGCCACACGCCACGCGCACACGCGCAGCCGCGCCGTGGCCGCGCTGACCGATGCCGGCCTGACGCCGCATACCCCGGACGGTGCGTACTACATCCTGGCGGACGCGACGCCGCTGCCCGGCGCAACCGCCGCGGAGAAGGCGCGCGAGCTGCTGAGGCTCACCGGCGTGGCTGCGGTCGCGGGGTCGGCCTTCTTCCGCAAAGGCGGTGGCGAGAACCTGCTGCGCTTCTGCTTTGCCAAGCGCGACGCGGACCTGGACGAAGCCTGCCGCAGACTGCGTCAACTGAACAAGTCTTGAGTCTTGGGTGCCCCATGTCTCGTAGAGACATGGGATTACGCTCATTCATCAGAACCCACGTCTCAGAAGCGAGACGTGGTGCACCCGCTGCGGTGCTTCGCAACTCTCTTCCTTTGTCATCCCCCGACCGAAGCGTAGCGGAGTGGAGGGACCTGCTGTTTGCTCAAGCTGCGACGCTGCTCGAAGGAAAAGCAGGTCCTTCGACTCCGTGCTGCGCACGTCGCTCAGGATGACGATCCGAAAGCCAAACGCTTCGACTATCGCACCTCGGCGTCGAACGTGCCGGTCTCCACCGTCTCGCCGTGCTTCATCTGCACGAAGATGCGGTAGCGCCCGACGCTCGGGAAGCCGTAGGGGAACTCGACGGTTGCGGGCAGCGGCTTGCCGGGCGTGCTGTTCATAGCTTCCATGTCCGCGCCGCCGTTGGCCACGGTCATGGACTGCATGGGCGCGGAGCCCTCCGGGTGGGTGTGCGCGAAGGTGGTCCAGTCCGTCTTGACGAAGGCGGCGTGGCCAGCCATGCCCAGGTATGGCGCGACGTCAGTAGCGGGCTGGCCCTGCGCGTTCCGCAATTCAAAGCGGAAAACCACCGGCTCGTTTGCAATAAGCGTGGCGGGCTTGTCCCACACCATCGTGTAGCCGTCTGGCAGCTTGTTTGCTGTGCCAAGTTCGCCCGCGGAGAGCGGAGCGGGGATGGCTGCAGCGTCCTCGCTGTCGAGCCGCGCGCCGTGAAATCCTGCGGGGACATCCAGCGTGGCCGTGAGCGTTTCCGGCAAGCCGCTACGATGCACGATATCGGCAAACAGGCGGTAGTGCCCCGGCGGCAGTTGCGGCAGAGCCGTTTCCAACTCGCCGGGCGCGGTCTGCGACGGGTGCAGGTGGTACACCGCATCCATCTCCGGCTCGCGGATGGCGTACAGGTGCATCAGGTGACCGTGGTCGGGCAGCAGGTCGGTGTTCAGGCGGCCGCGACGCGGCTTCAACGCAGAATTGTAGACCCCCATGCGCAGCCGGAGCGTGCTGCCGGCTAGCGAGGCGTCCAGGTTGAGCGGTTGGTAAACGTCCGCAGCGTAATCTGCCGCTTCCACGTTCCACCACTTGCCACCCAGCCAGACGGCCAGCGCGACCACGGCAAACGTGGCAAGACCAGCGAGCAGGGCGCGCTTCCTCCGCTCGGGTGTGGGCGCGATGCCGGGTTGCAGGCGTGACTCCCGCGTGGCCGCTGCGACAATACCCACAATGCCGAGCACCAGCAGCACTGCCAGCCCGCCCAGAAGCAGGCCGAGCGTGCGATCCATGCGGAGCACCTGCAACGGCAGCGCGGGTACGGGCACACCTGCGGTGGCGGCACCCTGCGCTCCCTCGACGTTGAGCACCACCTTCCACGATCCCTGCGCCATGAGCCAGATGGACCCGGTAAAGAACGCTGGGTCAGCGGTGGAGCGCCTGGTGGCATCGGGTGTGGGCGGATGCTTGCTGGCCTCGCCGATCATGGGCACCGGCGTGATGCGAACTTCCTTTACCTCGGGACCGGACGCGCGCACCTCCACGGTAGCCACGCCGGGGATGACCAGCGGCGGACGCACGGTGACGAACAGGCGATACGGCCCCGCGTTGACTTGCTCAAAAACGTCCTTGCTGCCAATGTGCGCGTGGGCGGCATGCGGCACGAGAAGCAGGAGCAACATGCGGAGCATTACTTGAACGCTTAGTCGAAAGCTCACCCCTTTGCTGTTGACATCCCGCAGCGTAGCGGAGGGATCTGCATTTGTGTTCGACCGACCGACGTGTTTCCCTGAAAGAGAGCTGCTGGCCCGGTTCGCGCTCTGCGCGAACAGTTCAAGATCTTCTGCCCATACTGGCTGTGTCGATGGACCGGCACACATGCAGATCCCTTCGCTTCGCTGCGGGATGACAAACGTTCTGGGTGTGCTGTCCTGGTTCAACGCTGCACTCCGCGCATCCACCGCCCAAATAGTAGCCCCACCCATGTCGAGACCGCTGCGTACACCGAAGCGCGCAGCAGCCCGAACCACAGAGCCAAGCCGCTGTCTGGCTTGAAGAACTGCCGCAGGCGGTCGAAGCCTTCCGCTGGCGAGTTGTAGTCAAAATACGTGGTGCCGAAGAAGCGGTTCTCGCTCGCCTTTGACAGCAGGAACTTGGCGAACGGCCACTCCACCGCAAAGAGCACCGCGGTGAACACCACGCCGGAGACGATCGCCACCTGCCAGAACTTCCAGGTGCGCGTGCGCTGCCACAGCAGGTCCAGCGCCAGCGCCGGGACGATGATGAGCACCGGGAACTTCGCCGGGATCAGGTGCGTGACCGGGTTGAAAACCGGGCCGAGCTTCGGCTCCGCGCCGATCAGCGGAAAGATGAGGATCTCCACGATGAGGTAGAGCGTGTAGACCGCCGCTACCGTCGTAGCCGCCCATCGAAAGCGCGAGGCCTGCGAGATCATGGCAAACACCACCGGCACGGCTATGGCGAGCGCAATGTACGCCAGCGCACGGTGCAGGCCCACGTCCCACGTGTACTCCTGCAGGAAGAACATCTGTCCGCCCACGGTAAGCCCGCCCAGGTAAAGCAGCAGCTTCTGCAGCGTGGAGAAGCTGCGAGCACCCGCAGCAGCGGCACGGTTCATGGTCGCCAGGATCAGGAAGAACACGCCCAGCGACACCGCGCGGATGCCCAGGATGAGCAGGGTGTGCGGCGGGCTGACAATCTTCACGTCGAGTCCGTAAGCCGCGTGCCACCAGTTGTCGAAGGGTGCGGACGTGATCATGGCCACGCCGCCCCATCCTGCCAGAAAAATGCCAAGCGGAGCGCGCAGGCCGAACACGCTGACCGATGCCGCGCGGAGCTTCGAGTGCTTGCGGAAAGTGCAGTCGTACACCAGCCACAGGCCCACCACCGCCGCGATCACACCGCAAAGCTGGATCATCAGGTGCGCCGGCGTCCAGAAGCTGTCACGGCCAATGGAGCGGTGCCACGCCACGTCCCACGCCGCGCCGATGGATGCCGACGTGATACCAGCGACGCCGGTCCAGATGTACCAGGGCACGCCGGTCGCCTCGCTCTCCCGGACAGTGGCACGGGCAGGCGCATTCGGCACGGACGCGAAGGCAGAAGGTTGGGCGGCAGTGGACATGGACTTACTCCTGGCGAGCCGGGACACCAGTCCGGGCACGTTACCAGATTACGGGCAAAATGACCTGTAAAACAGTACATTCGGAGCCTGCGCCCGCGCATTGCAGGCAACCCGCTGCCGTATCCTGAAGGAGTGGCTGCGCTCTTCGGCAAATCGCTATCGGAACTGACGGAACTGGCCGCTCACCTGGGTGAGAAGCCGTACCGCGCCCGCCAAATCTGGGAGGCGCTCTACAAGCAGCGCGTTGCGTCTCTGGATGCGATCACGGTACTGCCCGTCAGCTTGCGCGAGTCACTGGCTGCGGAACACACGCTTGGCCTGCCCGAGATCGTGCAGACCGCCGTGTCGATCGATGGCACAGAGCGCTACCTGGTGCGCCTCGCGGATGGCGAAACCGTCGAGACCGTGTGGATGCCCGACGGCGACGGCGTGGAGAACACCGACGATGCGGAAGACGCGGCGGACACGCGCGGACAGAAGAAGCTGGATGCCCGCAATCGCGGTGCTCTGGCCGAAGCAGGCTACCGGCGCGCGACCATCTGTGTGTCGTCGCAGGTAGGGTGCGCGGTCAACTGCCAGTTCTGCCTGACGGCCAAGCTCGGCATTCGCCGCGATCTCACAACTGGTGAAATCGCCGGGCAAGTTGCCGCCGTGCTCAATCGCCACCGCGTTCACATCGGCAAGGACCGCATTAACCTTGTCTTCATGGGCATGGGCGAGCCCTTTCTGAACTATGACAACTTCATGGCGGCTGTGCTGCTGCTGGTGGAAGGCGTTGGCATCCCTGCTTCAAGGATGACGGTGTCCACCAGCGGCATTGAGCCCGCCATCCGGCGCTTTGCCGCGGAGACCGTGCGGCCGAACCTGGCCCTGTCGCTCAACGCCAGCAACGATACGGTGCGCGAGCAGGTGATGCCCATCACCCGCAAGTGGAAAATCGCGCAACTGCTGGACGCGGTGCGCACCATTCCCATGACCAAGCGCGACTGGGTCACGTTCGAATACGTGCTACTGGGCGGCGTCAACGACCAGCCCGAGCACGCCCGCGAAGTGCTGGACCTGCTGCGCGGCATGCACGCCAAGGTGAACTTGATCGTATGGAACCCCGGCCCCGGCATCGCGTACACGCAGCCCGCACCGGAAGCCGTAGAGGTCTTCCAGCAAACGCT
The DNA here is from genome assembly GCA_964242065.1 of uncultured Terriglobus sp. Taxonomy (GTDB): domain Bacteria; phylum Acidobacteriota; class Terriglobia; order Terriglobales; family Acidobacteriaceae; genus Terriglobus. Next base: position 13,576 of record CAXTBQ010000074.1, read on the forward strand.
GATCCGCAACGGCCTGCCCACTTACATCCGCCGCCCGCGCGGCCGCGACATCTACGCCGCCTGCGGCCAGCTGAAGCGGACGGTAGAGCCCGAGCGTGAGCCTCTAGTGCAATTGACCGCGTAAGACCGGGTGCCCCATGTCTCTCAGAGACATGGGCCTTCTCTTCACGTCGTGCGGCCCTGAGTCCCACGTCTCGAGATCGAGACGTGGGGCACCCGCATTTATCGATTTGTCATCCTGAGCGAAGCGAAGGATCCCTGCGCATTCCACCATGCGTCAGCATTTAGCGGCTTCTTGCGAGTAGGCCCGGTCCTTTTCGCGACACGCAGAGACCCTCGGGATCGTTCGCTTCGCTCAGGATGACATTCCATTTACAAACCCATTCTCAAAGCACGCGCTTTCAATTACTACTTACAAGCAGCCAGCACCGCGGGAACCAGCCGCGGACCGCTGCCGTACCTTAAGGAAGCGGCCTCGAGTCGGCCACAAAGGAAGCACCGATGCAATCACGCGTACACGGCACCACCATGCCCGCCATTGAGTTTCTCCTGCAGCCGGGCGAGACGATCATCTCCGAAGCCGGCGAGCTGAGCTGGATGAGCCAATCCATCGGCATGCACACGCACACCCAGGCGGGCGGTGGTGGCGGCTTTTTGGGTGCCATCAAGCGCATGGCGGGCGGCGGCACGCTGTTCATGACGGAATACACCGCGCAGGGCTATCCCGGCGAAATCGCCTTTGCCACCAAGATCCCCGGCCACATCGTTCCGGTAGAACTGCACGGCACGGGCGATGAATACATGGTGCACCGCCATGGCTTCCTGTGCGCGACGGCTGGCATCGGGCTGGGCTTTGCATTTCAGCAGTCACTGGGCGCGGGCATCTTCGGCGGAGACGGTTTCATCCTGCAGCGCATCTATGGCTCGGGCACGGCGTGGCTCGAGCTCTCAGGCGAAGTGGTGGTGCGCGACCTGCAGCCCGGCGAAACGCTGCGCGTACATCCGGGCCACGTGGGCGCGTTTGCCGCGTCCGTCAACTTCCAGATCACGCGCGTTCCTGGCATTCGCAACCTGTTTTTCGGTGGTGACGGCATCTTTCTGGCGGCACTGACCGGACCGGGCCGCGTCTGGCTGCAGACCCTGCCGCTCAGCAACCTGGCGCATGCGCTTCAGGAATACCTGCCAGGACCAAGCCGCGAAACGCGTGCCGGACTGAATGCCGGCGTGATCGGCGGGGTCATTGGCTCGATGTTTGATGATCGGGGTTGAGCACGCCTGCGTTGCCAGTGCTACCCGGCGCAGGGTACTGTGAAGCGCATGCGCCTTGGCTACTTTGGCGGTACCTTTGACCCTCCGCACCGTGCGCACCTGCTCCTGGCTCAGAAGGCTGCCGACGCGTTCCAGCTCGACCGTGTCCTGCTGGCACCCACGGGCATACAGCCGCTCAAGCAGTCAGCCGCGAGCGCGAGCTTTGCAGACCGGCTCGCCATGGTGCGGCTCCTGTGCGGCGAGGACGCGCGTCTGGAAGCAAGCGACATGGATAGCCCGCTCGCCGGCGGGTCACCCAATTACACGGTAGAGGCGCTGGAGGCGCTTCACGCGCAGAACCCCGGTGCGGAGCTGTTTGCGCTGGCCGGTGCAGACAGCTTTCTCACGCTGCGGCAATGGCGCGAACCCGAACGCCTGCTCTCATTGGCCGAGTGGATCGTGGTCTCGCGACCGGGCTCGCCATTGGATGACCTTGCCCCGCTGCAACTAAGTACCTTGGAAGCTGGCCGCGTGCACGTACTTCGCGGGATGGATGAGGACATTTCCGCTACGGGCTTGCGCGAGCGCCTGCGAATGGGTGTCTCCTGCGGCGATGCGCTGACCCCTGCCGTGGCGCTCTATATCGCGCGCATGCACCTGTACCACGCCTGACCGGAACCTGGGCTTGGTTCCGCAGGCGCAGCACGAGCTTCTGCACGGATCCTGCGCAGGAGAGATAAATGCCTGAAGCTTGCGTTCTAGAGAGAAAAGAATGGAGCGACAAGGATAGTAGGTTCATGGCACGTGTGCGGGTGCTTACTCAACCCCTCTTAGTATTCGTAAGGTGTTGCCGCAGTAATTTTCTGTGTCTGCTAGCAAAGTACCTTGGTACTACGCACAAGCCTGACAAAGACGAAGGATCTACAACGTTTCTTACGCGCGCCGCGGAAAAGTGTGGCTATTAGGCTGGGCGTCAGGGTATCCTTCTTAGCGGTGAGGACATCACTGCATAACCGAAAAGTGGAAGGTTGACTTAGTCTAAGACCCATGGCAGGTAACTTCGTACAAAGCTCGGAACAATACCTCTCCCAGATAGACGCGGAGATCGAACGTCTTCAGCACCTGCGCACCCAGGTCACGGGCGCCATTGAGGGTGACAAGGCAGTGTCTGCACCCAAGGCGCGCAAGGGCATGAGCGCGGAAGGCCGCAGGCGCGTGGCTGAGGCGCAGAGGGCGCGCTGGGCCAAGCTCAAGAAGGCGAACGCAGCGGACAAGACAAAGCCGGCAAAGAAGGCAGCCCGGAAGTCTTCTGCCAAGAAGGCAGTCGCAGAGTAACGGCGCACGCTGGCAGCGCTTTTGCTGCGGCGTGTGGCAGGGGAGGCTGGCCGCCAACGGCAGCTCTCCTCTATCCTCAGAGTTACGGAGAATGTCTTCTCCAAAGGAGACGGATGCCGTCATTGGAAGCGAATCAACTGCTGCGCGTGGCAGCGGACGCGTGCGACAGCCGCAAGGCAGAGGACATTCGGATCCTTGCGCTGGACCCCTCAGAAAGCTCGTTGACCGACTATTTCCTGATCTGCAGCGGCACCAACGAGCGGCAAAACGTTGCCATTTCCGACGAGATTGAGCTACGGCTGAAGCAGGAGTTCGGCGTGTATCCTAACTCCGTTGAGGGACGCCGCCAGGGCGAATGGGTCCTGATGGACTACGTGGACTTCGTCGTCCACATCTTTATGCCGGAAAAGCGGGCGTACTACGGCCTGGAGCACCTGCGGAAATCCGCCAAGAGCATCACGGTCGAAGATCTGAACAGCGAGATCAAAGCCGCACTGGCAGCTACCCGGGCAAAAGCTCCGGCCAAGAAGGTCGCAGCCGATGACGAAGCACATGCGGTAAGCGCAGCAACCCCGGCCACAGTAGCCAACGGCCGAGCAGTCAAAAGCCCTGCAAAGAAGGCCGCGGCAACAAAGCGCGCGGCGAAGGCCGCAAAATCGGCCGACGCAAGCTCCTCCGAAAAGAAGACTGCGAAGAAGGCCGCG
>CAXTBQ010000075.1:0-16739 GCA_964242065.1 uncultured Terriglobus sp.
CCTCCGAGTACCGCTATCGCGACCCCATCCCCGGCTCCCTCGGCCTCCTCATCACCCAGTCCGGCGAAACCGCCGACACCATCGCCGCCCAGTCCGAAATGATCTCCAAGGGCACACCCACCCTCGCCATCTGCAACGTCGTCGGCTCCGCCATCACCCGCCGCGCGCAGGGCGTCATCACCACCAACGCCGGGCCTGAAATCGGCGTGGCCAGCACCAAGGCCTTCACCGCCCAGCTCACCGCCCTGTTCACCCTGGCGCTCTACCTCGGCCAGCAGCGCGGCACCGTCACGCCCGAGCAGTCCAGGCAGCTCGCCGCCGAACTCGCCGAACTCCCCCGCAAGCTCGAACTCATCCTCCGCACCGTCGACGAGGAGTGCGCCCAGCTCGCCAAGGAGTTCTCCCCCAGCAGCGACTTCCTCTTCCTGGGCCGCGGCATCCACTACCCCATCGCCCTCGAAGGCGCGCTCAAGCTCAAGGAGATCAGCTACATCCACGCCGAGGGCTACCCCGCCGGCGAAATGAAGCACGGCCCCAACGCCCTCATCGACGAGACCCTGCCCGTCGTCTGCATCGCCACCAAAGACCCCGGGGACCCCACCAGCGTCCTCAAGTACGAAAAGACCCTCTCCAACATCCAGGAGGTCACCGCCCGCAGCGGCCGCGTCATCGCCATCGCCACTGAACCCTTCCGCTACGATGGTGTGTCATCCCGCAGCCCTCAAACCTTGTCATCCCGCAGCGAAGCGGAGGGATCTGCAGTTCAGCCCGGCGAGGAAGCCCTCCAGCAGCGCGCCCAGCAGGAGGGGCAGGAGCACGAGCACCTCCGCGGCCTGGTCGAGCACGTCATCACCATCCCGGCCGCCCCGGAACTCCTCCTGCCCATCCTCGAAGTCGTTCCCCTCCAACTCCTCGCCTACCACATCGCCGTACGCAGAGGCTGCGACGTCGACCAGCCAAGAAACCTCGCCAAGAGCGTCACGGTGGAGTAGGACACCACCCCTGCACTAACAAGATCTGTCATCCCGACCGAAGCGAAGCGCAGTGGAGGGACCTGCTTTTCGCTCTGGTTTATCTGCTCTTAAGGTTTCTCCCAGCGCTCCCGACCTTATGCGGTACAGTTCCATAGAAACGAAGCATGTTCACCTTCACCTTCGATCCGGCAAAGGCCCGCAGCAACCAGCGCAAGCACCGCATCACCTTTGAAGAGGCACAGACCGTCTTCGAGAACGACGCGCTGGCCTACACCGACTTCGACCTCGACCACTCCGAAGCCGACCTGCGATACTTCACCATCGGCACGTCCACGCAGAACAGACTGCTCTACATCAGCCATAATGAAGAGGAAGGCAGCGTCATCCGGCTTATCAGCGCACGGCGCGCCACCACGCAGGAAAGGAGTCTCTATGAACAAGGCTGAAGCAGCGGCACCCACCCCGGTACGCAGCGCCACCGCCGTCCGCGGCAAGTACTACAACCGCCTGGCCGAGGGCACCAACGTCGCCATCCTCGACCCGGCCCTGCTACCCCACTTCCCAGACTCCCAGTCGGTCAACGCCGCGCTGCACGCCTTCCTCACGCTCCCGGCAGAAGCCCGCGCTGCCGCTCTCCAGCAAGCCACCGCAAAGCCCCACCCCGCAGCAGACAACTTCGACCCACGCACCGGCACACTGCAAAAAGCTTCCTGACACGATGCAAGAATGTAGATTAGAGCGTTTCGGAACCATGACTGCTTTGTTGTCCACCGCTAAGGGACACATCTCTGCTGAAGTGCGCATGGACGCTTTAGAGCTTAGCCGAATATTGTCAGCTTGGAGCGAGTTAGAGGCAAGTCGAACGAAGTCAGATTCGCGATTGATCCAGATGTTAGACACGCTTGCCGAACAAGCGGGGAGGTCTGGCATCGTGATGCGGGCAGAAGTTCCAATGTGTTCGAGCGGAAAGGTTGTACTCCGTCCGAGTCTGGATGCACAGTAGCGAAGATGTTTAGCTGATCTAGAACCAGCGTTTAGCTTCGTAAAGGACTGCGTCCTTCAGCTGCGATTCAGGGATGCCCAAATCTATCAACATCACTGCCCGTAAGAGGGAGTGCATGCGCTTGTTCAGTAAGAATAAAGCTTTTCCTTCCACAACAGAGCCGCCTCGGAGAGTCCCCGGATGCGTGAAAAAGTTTCGGGTTTGCCGTACCTTCCTTGAAAACACCTCAGCGTCGCCGAGCAGTGAATTCCTGAGTGGCTCGCCGAGCATACCGGTCGTTAGTCTTATGCGTTCGGCGTAAGTGGGCTCATTTAAGTGTTTCAAACTTACTAGTACGCGCTGTACAAATTCGGCCGACTTCCAAGTTCGCTCCATCTCAGGCTTCAAAACCTGCAATCCCTCTCGAAAATCTGATTCAGTAATCAGTGGTTCTTTGAAGCGCAATCGACCAAATGCTTCAAGCGATTGTGCTAGGGAAAGGAACTCGGTTTCCGTGTATAAGCGACTAAGTCGAAGCAAACCTAGAACGATCTTTTCTACGGGCTGTTCGTCATCAGGTACTGCCAACCACCTTGCGAGAGCTAAAGCAAGTTGATCCGGCTGACACCGCACCCAACGCTGAACATGAGCTTTCTCTTTGCGCAATCTCGTTCTGCTAATGACTGTACCTTCTTCCCTCCCATGGTTAACGCTCACTTTATCGACTGCTACTGAGGTACCAAGAAGCAACGTGAAGAAGGATTCCACTCTAGGCACGAGGTCCAGCACTGTATCGAGTGAGCATGGAACCTGCGGTGTAAAATCCAAGCGAAAGACAGGTCTCGTCTTTATACGAAGTGAACTGTGACGAGAAATCATCATCGTCTGAAAGGCGACTTCGGCCTTCAGCGCAAGTGACGTGAAGCGAAATAGTGTGGTGAGTTCCCTCGGGAGCTCATAGATCACAGCATCTTCTGAGTAGGTGTGACTCCATGGTGCCTGCATCCATGACTCTAATCCTGAGAGGTAAAGATGGAAGCGATCTAAACATTTATCCTCCCAGCCCGTCACGTGCATGCCTGCGAGGATTGCACTCACTCGCCAGTTCTGACCTTCAATGACGTAGTTCTCCGATGCGTTATAAACACCTCGATCTTCGATCTCCTGTAGCCCCAACAGCGTGCACTTTCTCTCACTTGTGACTCCGAGTAGCGTTTCAACAGAGACAATCTCGCGACTGTTGAAACGCGCGACAAATGCGCCGCCGTCAGATTGAGAGCCGGTCCGAAAGCTTGCTGCTTCTTCAAAGAAGTGCTTGCCTTTGCGAGTTACCAACTCGCCACAAATCTTCTGGTCTTCTTGGCCGGGCCGCCAGAATGCACCGGTTAAGCGGACTTTCCTGTTTAAGTTGTAGCTTGGCATAGCGCTGATGATTGCACGTCTAGTTAAAAGGTTTCTAGCCGTTCATAGGTAAATGCGCAGAGGTGCGTAGTCTAGGTTCGCCAGAAATTCACTCGACTTCGCTCTCCCGCCCGGTCACACTGGTGGGAGCAGTACCAGGGTGTTTTTATGTTGCACAGACAACTTGCAGGTTCCTATCGTTCGTCCGTTGCCGGCAGGGAAGGGCTCCGGCTGGTTTCGCCCGGTGGGGAGCGCCGCCCGGCGTCCGCTGCGCCGGAGCTGATCGCCATTCTGTCGCGCCGCTGCTCGTCCTTCTTTGCAGAGGCGGCGGTGCCGGTGCTGGTGTTCGGCATCCTCGACTTCTTCTTCCAGCACGGGCGCGTCTCGCTGCCCTAAAGTCCGGGACTGCCCGCGGGTGCGGTCGGCATCTCCCGTGGCCCTGCTGCTGGCCAGCGTCGCCACGGACTTCCACGCGGGCCGCTGGCTTGGGGCACATCCCTAGCGTTCCCGACGAAGACCACGAGTAACAGGAGCGCCGCAATTCCCCAGTACATTCAGCGGCGGATGCGTCCGGAACGGAAATCGTGCCAACTGTTTTCGAAAAGGTGCTTGGTTAACGGATAAGTAACTATTTGCAGCTATTTTGTACGCCTAGACAGCATGTTTTGCACGCCTGCAAACGCGATTTCGCACCCGTTTGGAGGCGATTTATCGCCCCGGAACCGGTGCAACTGCCTGGCTGCATGCACCATTTGCACTGCAGGCCCGGATGCCGAAGAAGACGTTGTCCTTGGAGACGGGCACGCGGGCGGTGCGCTCGCCGGTGCCGGGGTACTTGCTGGCGGGAGCGCTGAACTGCCAGTCGGTAGTCGCCGTTTCGCGCCAGACGATCTGGTAAGTGACTGCTCCGCTTGCACTTAGCGGTGCATCCCAATGGAGCAGGGTGTCGTTGTCCAGGTTCGACGTGAGCACCTTTACGTTCTGCGGCACGCCGGGCGACTGCGCCAGGGTGGCCAACGCGGCCATGTTCAGCCGCGCCACTTGGGCTATGTAGCTGTAATCATTGAACTTAGGCAGGTCACCGAACTCCTTGCCACCCTCCGTGCGCACATGCTGGTGCTGGTGGTCGAAGTTCTCGCGCCACTCGGTGAAGCGGACAGCGGGGAAGCCCTCGTCGGAAAACGAGCGGTGATCGCCGCCGCGCAGGAAGCGGTCGAGCCGCAGCTCCATGTGAGCGTTCAGCGGAACTGGTTTCGTTTGAGCAAGATACGTGCGATCCACCTCGAGCACCTGGCGGGCCAGTTGGCGCGAGGGTGTCTCATTTTCAGCCCCGATGTTGAACGCAGCGCGGATCTGCTCGATGGGCGCGGAGGGCAAAAGGCCCTGCGAAAACACGCGGACGCGGGTCTTGCTCTGCAGGGTGTCGCCAGGCGTGGTGTCACCGCCCACGATGTCGTTGTTGAGAACGCCTTCCAGTTGCCAGCCCTCCTGTTTGGCCAGCGCGGCCAGGTGGCGGGAGCCGTTCAGCCCTTGCTCCTCGCCCGCAACTGCGACAAACACGAGGGTTGCGGGGAACTTTGACTTGCTGAGGATGCGGGCCGCCTCCATGGAAACCGCCGTGCCGCTGCTGTCGTCGTTCGCACCCGGCGCGGGGTCATGGGTGTTCATCACGTCGGTTTCACGGGTATCGTAGTGGCCGGTGACTAGGTACATGCGCTTGCTGGCGACGGGGTCCGTCCCACGCAGAATGGCGTATATGTTCTTCAAACGAGTGGGTTTAGCGATGCGCGGCTTGCTGCCGTTGAATCCTTGCTCCGGCTGCTGGACGAAGTCGTCCACCTTGACCTCAAGGCATCCGTTGCAGGCTTGGCTGTAGCCTTTGAACTGCGCCTCAATCCAGTCGGCCGCAGCTAGAATGCCGGTGCCCGGCTTCAGATCGGTCTCCGTGCTGGACACCGTGCTGCGGTTGTTGAAATCCACTAAGTGGCTGATATTGCTGCGGATAGCGTCTGGGGAGACCTGCCGCAGAGCAGCCGCAATTGCCTGATCGGCTAAGGGCGCTGCCAGCGGCGTACCTGCAGTACGGTAGTCCACGGCGTCGTCAGTGACCGCCCGACGCGTTTGCGCGAAGGCTGAGCCAAACAAAAGCGCAACAGCGGCAAGGGCACGAGCAGTTCGAGTCACGCGGGCATCTCCAAGATGTTATGGTTGCCTGGATTATAAGCGGGTATGAGGGCCGCGAACGTGAGCCTCTGGAAGGCGTGCACAGGATTGGGGGTGAAGCGCGCTGTCTACTCCACACGACGCCTAGGCGGCGAGTGGGCGGCGTTCGAAGCGTTGGGAAAGTGCTGCCGCGGCCGCTGCGGCCAGCGCCACGGCTGCGCTGGCGTAGGCCAGGTCACGGTAGCCGAAACCCTGCGTCAGCACGCCGGCGCCGAGCGTTGCGCCAAGAGCGTTGCCAAGGTTGAAGGCGCCTTGGTTCAGGGTCGAGGCCAGGTTCTGTGCACCTTTCGCCTGGTCCACCACGCGCGTCTGCAGCGGCGCGCCCACAGCAAAGTGGAGCATACCCCACACGAAAATAGCGGCGATGCAGGTGCCTGCGTGCAGTTCTGCCAACGGAAACAGCAGGAAAAGCGCCATAAGTACAAGGAAACCAACCACAACGGCGGCGATGCCATGCTGGTCTGCCAAAACGCCGCCCAGGAGGTTGCCCGCCGTGATGGCCGCGCCAAACGCCACCAGAATACCCGTAACGCCGTGCGGCGAGATGTGTGTGACAACCTCAAGAATCGGCGTGATGTAGGTGAGCACGCAGAACATGGACGTGGATGACAGAACGCTGGTGCTCAGCACGATCAGCACCTCCTTACGCGCGACGGAGCGCAGTTCATGCCGCAGTTCCACCGGCTCGGCGTGCTGGTGCGGCACCATGCCCCACACGGCCGCAGCGGCGACGAGGCCGCTAGGCACAATGGCCCAGAACGCCGCGCGCCATCCGTACGCCTGCCCCAGCGCCGTGCCCGCTGGCACGCCCAGCACGTTGGCCAGCGTCAGACCGCTGAACATGATGGCCACAGCCCGCGCCCGCTGCTCATGCGGCACCACGTTCGCCGCCACGATGCTGCCGATGCCGAAGAACGCGCCGTGCATCAGTGCGGTGCAGATGCGCGCCGTCAGCAGCAGGCCAAAGCTGGGTGCCAGCGCGCACGCCGTGTTGCCCAGGATGAACAGGCACATCAGCAGGATGAGCGCACGCTTGCGATCCACCTTGGCCAGCGCAAGCACCAGCAGCGGCGAGCCAATCGTCACCGAGAGCGCATACGCGCTGACCAGCGTGCCTGCCTTCGGAATGCTGATGGAAAAGTCGCGCGCCAGGTCGGGCAGGAGGCCCATGATGATGAACTCTGTTGTGCCGATGCCGAAGGCGGCCACAGCCAAGGCGAGCAGCGGTTTACGCATCTGGCTTGGTCCGGATGCGCTCTCCTGCTTTGTTTCTTAACGACGAGAGAAGCGGAAGTCCGAATGGTCCGTCGTTTTCGACGTAGCAGTAAACCTCAAGCATCGTTAGCTGTCGTCTCGACGCAAACACCAAGACCCCCACTTCTAGCCCTTCAGCAGTCACGCCGAAGACATCACCAAAGGGCGCGGTCGAGTCTCGTAAGTCAACGGCTGCTTCAGCAGACTTCAGGTCGATGGTTGGACAACCACATTTGCAAGGCTGCCCGTAGACGACAGTTGCCTCGATCAAGCCTAGGAAACCTGCTCCGTCTTCACCAGCCTGCCGAAGGGCGACTCTCAACAATTCACGCTCGTCCTGCGTCAACGCTCGCTCAGTCGCATTTTCTCCATCAACACTCATCTGAGTCATAGAGCATCGCTTCTTCCGTCGCAGTGGTGAGCCGAGGAAAGGCATGTCACTCAGGCGAGGACCGTCGCGGGCAGGATTTCTTCCACGTCCACCCACTGCGTTGGGTACTTGCCCGTGTAGCAGGCGGTGCAATAGCCGACAGGCTTTGCGTCGCCGGTGGTGCAGCTGTGTACTACGCCTTCTAAAGATAGATAAGCTAACGAATCGGCCTCAATGAACTGCCGAATCTCTTCGACGGAGTTGTTGGCGGCGATCAGGTCGCGTGTGCTGGGCGTGTCCACGCCGTAGAAGCAGGGCGAGATGGTGGGCGGGCAGCTGATGCGCATGTGCACCTCTGCCGCGCCGGCCGCGCGCACCATGCGGACGATTTTGCGGGAGGTGGTGCCGCGAATGATGCTGTCGTCGATCAGGATGACGCGCTTGCCCTCCAAGAGCGCGCGCACCGGGTTCAGCTTCATGCGGACGCCGAAGTCGCGCACCCGCTGCTCTGGCTGGATGAAGGTGCGGCCCACGTAGTGGTTGCGGATGAGGCCGAAATTAAATGGGATGCCGCTCTCGCTGGCGTAGCCGATGGCCGCCGTCACGCCGCTGTCCGGCACCGGCACGATCACGTCTGCAGGCACGGCGGACTCGCGCGCCAGCTGGCGACCCATCTCATCGCGGCTCTTCTGCACCCAACGACCGAAGATGCGCGAGTCTGGCCGTGCGAAATACACGTGCTCAAAGATGCAGCTGGACTCCTGCACATCCTTGTTGAAGTAGCGCGAGGTCACGCCGTCCTCGCTCACCATCACGAGTTCACCCGGCTCCACGTCGCGTTCGTACTTCGCATGCAGCAGGTCGAAGGCACAGGTTTCCGAGGCGAAGACGAAGGTATCCGGTTCGCCATCCGTGCCCGCGATGCGGCCCATCGACAGAGGGCGGAAGCCATGCGGATCGCGCGCCGCGAAGATGCGGTTGCGCGTCATCATGACGATGGAAAACGCGCCGTCCACCTGGCCCAGCGAGTCGGCAATGCAGTCCACCAGCGTGCTGTGCTTGGAGTGCGCGATGAGCTGCACAATGATCTCGGAGTCGCTGGTGGTTTGGAAGATGGCACCATCGCGCTCCAGCCGCTCGCGCGCCGTGCCCAGGTTCACCAGGTTGCCATTGTGCGCAATGGCGATCAGGCCCTTGGTCGATTCCACCTTGATGGGCTGCGCGTTCAACAGGGCACTGTCACCGGTGGTGGAATAGCGCGTGTGCCCGATGGCGAGTTGGCCGGGCAGCTGCGCCAGCACCGGGTCGGTGAAGATTTCGCTGACCAGCCCCATGCCCTTCAAGTCATGGATCTCCTCACCGTCAGCGGTGGCGATGCCGCCACTCTCCTGCCCACGGTGCTGCAGCGAGTACAGGCCCCAGTACGTCAGCCGTGCGGCTTCCGCATGGTTGTAAATTGCCATAACGCCGCACTCTTCACGCAGCTTGTCCAGGTGTGTGTCGGCCTCGTGCCCGAAGCCCTCATGTCTTGCGAAATCGTCGTTCATGCGGCAGTCCCTGATGCAAGTTGTTCCGCCGCACCTTTGAGTGGAAGCCACTCGTGCTCGATACGCTGTCGAAATATTCCACTTGCTTCGGCTAGATCGACCACATCCACGCGGATGGGTAGGTCAGATTCATCGAAAGCCTGCAGCAGGTCGGCTTTCCGAGACCAACCTAGCGGAGTCGGTCCACCGATAACGAGGTCAAGGTCGGAACGCCGACGAGCACGGCCTGTTACGCGGGAGCCAAAAACGAAGACTGGCCGGTCTGGCACGTACGCGTGAAGGATACCCAAAACCATTTCGAGGTCCTCTCGCGCTAAATCGAGCCGCCCTGAAGTGCTCATCAAGCTGGCTCCGACGGAACGTCAGCAAGGTGCTTAGACCTTTCCAGCAGGCGCTCCAGTAGGAAGGTCACCTCGGCGTGAAACGAAGGCACTCTTGCAAAGACCTCCTGCGCCTTGTCTTCATTGTAGGTGTGGCTGGTCACGCTGCGTGCCTCGCGAAATTTCTTCCACACCGCGACAGGGGATTGGAGCAAACCTGCCTCATCACCGCGCCGGATGAGCCCTTCAAAACTAAGCTCCTCTACCTCGATGGGGCTAGGGCTTACAGAAGCAAGATAGCGACGCAACATCTTGTGTGACAGCTCATACGTGTACTCAAACGTCTGGATCACACCCGCCCGCAACAGTGGCCTGTCTGGTTCGAGCGCTTGTTCCTGAAGTGCTTGTGTTAGTTGCTTGACCGCGTTCGAAAGAGGTGAGTAGTCGATCATGCGAGCACCACCTGATCCTCAAGTTCCTCGTCAAGTAGTCCATGGAAGTTAGAAGTTAGCTCTTGGAGTGTTGCCGTTATACCCGCATCGCCGAACATGATGGTCAAAGAGTTTGTGTTGGTAGTTTCGCCGATTACTGCTGCGATGAGCGTATTACCCACTATCTCAAGAACGGTTTGCACATTTTCCTTCTTGACGCTAATGACGGCTTGCGAAGCGTATTCCGCGAAAAAGACCAATGAAGGTTGGTGCTCGCCGCCACCGAGTGGGTGAACACCTCTTTTCTCATCAAGGTCACTGAAGTCCACCTTGGCACAAATCTTTCCAGGGAGGCACGCACGCGCTATAGTGACGGCGATGCCGCCATCGGAAACGTCGCACGCTGATTGCAATAGTCCCTTATGCGCGAAATTGACTAAATGCCTTTGCAGCAACAGCGCATCGTCCTCAACATCAATCTCGGGCGCGTGACCCCAGACTGTGCCCAAAATCGTCTTCGCGAAATCGCTCGAGCCAAATCCAAGAAGATTGAGTTTTGGAAGCAAAGATGCCATGCCAGATAGCAGCACGATTACATCGCCAGATCGCTGGAAGCCACTCGGCACTGCCTTCGTCACATCCTCCAGAAGGCCCACAACGCCGATGACCGGCGTGGGGTAAATGCCTTCACCTTTGGTCTCGTTGTAGAGCGAGACGTTGCCGCCGGTGATGGGCGTGCCGAGCGCTGTGCAGGCCTCGGCGATGCCGTCGATGGCCCGTGACAGCTGGGCCATGATCTCCGGCTTTTGCGGGTTGCCGAAGTTCAGGCAGTTGGTGGCGGCGACAGGCGTTGCGCCGGTGCAGGCTACCTTGCGCGCTGCCTCCGCTACGGCGTGCATCGCGCCCAGCTTGGGGTCGAGCCAGCACCAGCGGCCGTTGCCCGCGAGCGCCATGGCCAGGCCGCGCTCGGGCTTGGGAGTTGTAGGTGGAAAGGTCTTAGTGGAAAGGAGCGGTGCGGCTACGCCTTGACTTTCACCTTTTCCCTTTGAACTTTTAACTTTCTCCCCCGTGCCCTTGATGCGGATGACACCCGCTTCCGCCTGGCCGGGGCCGAAGACCGTGTTGGTCTGCACCATGCTGTCGTACTGCTCGTAGATGTGGGCCTTGCTGCAGATGTTGGGCGACGCAAGGAGCTTCTTCAGGTCCGCGGTGTAGTCGCGTGGCTTCTTGAGTTCTTCCAGCACCCAAGCGGGCGGGTCCAGCGGAATCGGTGCTTTCCACTCGCCGACGGGACGGTGGTAAAGCGGGGCGTCGTCGGTCAGTGACTCATTTGATAAGTCCGCGACCAGCTCGCCGCCATGGCGCACCTTCATGCGGTTTTCCGGGATGACGGTACCGACCACGGCAGAGTCGAGGCCCCACTTGTCGAAGACGTCCAGCACTTCCTGCTCGCGGCCGCTGTGGGCGACCAGCAGCATGCGTTCCTGCGATTCGCTTAGCATGATCTCGTAGCTGGTCATGCCGCTGTCGCGCTGCGGAACCTTGTCGAGTTCGATCTCCAGCCCCACGCCGCCGCGCGCGCCCATCTCGCAGGTGCTGCAGGTCAGGCCAGCCGCGCCCATGTCCTGGATACCGCTGACCGCGCCGGTCTTCATGGCCTCCAGGCAGGCCTCCAGCAGCAGCTTTTCCAGGAATGGATCGCCCATCTGCACGTTGGGCCGCTTCTGCTCTGAACCCTCCGTGAACTCCTCGGACGCCATCGTAGCCCCGTGAATGCCGTCCCGCCCGGTCTTTGCGCCCACGTAGATGACCGGGTTGCCGACGCCGGTGGCCTTGGCGTAGAAGATTTCGTCGTGCCGCACCAGGCCCAGCGCAAACGCGTTCAGCAGAGGATTGCCGCTGTAGCACGGTTCAAAGCGCGTCTCGCCGCCCAGGTTGGGCACGCCGAAGCAGTTGCCATAGCCGGCCACGCCGTGGACGACGCCCTCCATGATGCTGCGGTTCTTTTCGTAATCGATTACCCCCGGCGAAGAAGAATCCCACGTCTCAGAATCGAGACGTGGGGCACCCTCCTGTGGAGTCAGCCCCAGCGGGCCGAAGCGCAGCGAATCCATCACGGCCATGGGGCGTGCACCCATGGTGAAGATGTCGCGAAGAATGCCCCCCACGCCGGTGGCCGCGCCCTGGTACGGCTCAATGTAGCTAGGATGGTTGTGCGATTCGATCTTGAAGGCACAGGCCCAGCCATCACCCACGTCAATGATGCCTGCGTTCTCGCCCGGCCCCTGCATGACGGACCCCGGCCCGCTCTCGCGAAAGCCTTTTGTGGGCAAGCGCTTCAGGTGCACGCGGCTGCTCTTGTAGGAGCAGTGTTCGGACCACATGACGCTGTAAATACCCAGTTCCGTCAGCGACGGCGTGCGGCCCATGGCAGCGAGGATCTTGCCGTACTCCTCGTCCGTGATGTTGTGGACCTTGAGCAGTTCCGGCGTGACGGTGCACGGCTTCGGAACCTCAGCGATGGAAGTAGTCCCCTTCGCCTCGTTCTGGATGGCTGTGGGCTGGCTCACCTGTGTAGTTTCGCACGATCATCTGTTTGGGGGTGCTGTGGGTTTCCTGCAAATAGATGTGGCGGGTGGCGGATTCCGCCGCTACACTCCGCATCGAGTCGGAGCCAAAGCGTATGCATGCTCAAGGAGTCCTATGCTCTCCCGCGCTCTCCTGCCCTCTTGCTTGTCCGCTCTCCTGCTCAATGGTTGCGGTGGAGGCAGCCCGTCCGGCGGCAGCACCAGCACACCGAAGGCGACCACAACCAGCCCGGCCTACACGGGTCCTTATGTTCTTGTGGTGCAGAATACACAGTTTTCGGCGTACGCAGCAACGGCGCGCTGCTAAGGTTCCGGGCTGACAGCAGCAGTACCGTGTCACCGGTCAGCACGGTCCCAACAGCATCAAAGGGCGGTTCGATGCGCTGGCGGCTGCCAGCTCAGGTACGGTCTGATGCAGTGCGTTCGACAGCAGAAGCGTGCCGATTCTGGTGACTTACAGCAGCACCGCCAGCGGCGAAACACCCGCCGGACGAAACCATGTACTGGGTCAAAGTCTCACGCCCGGGCACTTCGCCTTTGGTCCCATGGGCGACCTCTTGATTGCCGAACTGGACACCGTACCGGTGCTGCAGTACACCGTGTCTCCGTCGGGCATCACATTGGCGCAGTTACAGCGGGCACGTGGCACCCATCCGCACCATTCGTGGCGACTAGACCTTTTCAACGGCATTGTGGACATGACGTTCGACAAGGCAGGCAACCTGTATGTGCTGGACTAGGCCCCACTGCGACAGGTGCATCCACCGGCCGTGTGATCCGTTTAGCGGCACGGCTCATGGCAACGCTCAACAGCTTTACCTCACCCGCCTGGACGGAGACCAGTGCGCGCAACATGGCCGTGGTGCTCTAAGCAATGTCCGGCGGCTGAGCATTGACTATTCGCCCCAGCCCGTTACCTCTGCACCGCCAAAAATACCTTTTCGCAACCCGGGCGAAAAGAAGCGGTCCAGCGTTCCCTGTGTATCCGCCGTTGCCTCATTGAGCTTAGCCAGCAGTTCATGGCTTAGTGTCACATTGAGCGATCTCAGGTTGCGCTGCAATTGTTCCACCGTCTTTGCCCCAATGATGAGCGAAGTAACGCCGCGTTGCGCAGAGACCCAGGCAAGCGCCATCTGATCCAGCAGCAGGCCCGCCTCGTCCGCGATGGGCCGCAGGCGGTCCAGCACTTGCCAGTTGCGTTCCGTGAACAGCTGGAACGAGGGCAGGTTTAGGTCAAGCCGGCCGCCGCCCTGCTGCACGTTGCCCTGCGCGTCCCGGCTGTACTTGCCCGCAAGGAAACCAGCCGCAAGCGGCGACCACGGCGTCACGCCCATGCCTAACTCCAGCGCCGCCGGAACGTGTTCACGTTCAATGCCGCGCTCGATCAGCGAGTACGGCAGCTGCAGAGCGATGGGGCCGGGAAGGTTCAGCGTGCGGGCCATGGTGCCGGCGCTGGCCGCGTACCACGCGGGAACATCCGAAAAAGCAAAGTAGCGGATTTTGCCTGCGCGGACCAGATCGCCCAGGGACTGCATGACTTCGTCCAGCGGTGTGATGCCGTCCCACACGTGCATCCATAACAGGTCCACGTAGTCCGTTTGAAGCCGTTGCAGCGAACCGTCGAGAGCGCGATGTAAATTCTTGCGGCTGTTGCCACCACCGTGCAACTGGCCCAGCGCGTTGAAGCTCCACTTCGTCGCCAACACCAGCTTGTCGCGCAGGCTGCGCTTGCGGATGTACTCGCCGGTAAGCTCTTCACTGCGGCCTTTCGCATACACATCCGCCGTGTCGATGAAGTTGCCGCCTGCATCCACATAGGCATTGAAGATGGCTTCGGATACCTCGTCCGGCGAACCCCAGCGCGGCGTGCCAAACGTCATCGTGCCGAGAGCCATCGGTGAAACGGCAAGACCGGAGCGGCCAAGGGTGCGGTAGTTTGTCAGCTTCATACACGTGGTTTGATGCCACTTCGCTGCTGGCTTTGCCATAGGAATTGCAACTCAGCAACGCTGGTTCCGCTGGGATGCCCCGTCCATCGCAAGGAAGCGCGGCTCTCAACTCCTTGGAGGATCGATGCCTAGACGACGCCTGCTGCACTTTCTCATCTTCTGCCAGCTGCCGGTGCCCGCGTCAGCGCTGGCGCAAACCCTGCCGCGGGGCAGCCGGCTTGACATCTAAGACCGAGTTGCGCAAGGTTCAGGTGTCCGCGTTTACCCGGCAGCGTTGAGAAGGCCTTTGACCGTGGCAGCTTACCGCGCATGACTCTTGCGCGCCAGACCGTTTCAGTGCAGCGGTGAGTAGGCCATGCCGTCATTGCGGTCTGTGCCGGGCAGCTCGCGCGTCACCGTCCATGTCTTGGTGTCGATCTCGGCAACTTTCGGCGCAGCAAACGAGGAGGCCCATGCGCGGCTACCGTCCGGCGAGAAAAGGATCTCCTGCGGCTTGCCTTCCACATCCATGGTCTTGACCAGCTTCTTCGTTCCAAGATCAATCAGGCCGATTTGATTCGCGTCCGGCATGCACAGCAGCAGGTACTTGCCATCGGCAGTAGGCGCGGAACCGAAGCCCTGAGCGGGTAGGTCGATCCACTGCTGAACTTTGCGAGAAGCGCTGTCGATAAGCGCAAGCCGCGGCGCGGTGCTGTCTGCAACGAAGACGGTCTTGTCATCGCGCGAAATGCTGATGCGCTGCACGTGCTTCGCCACGGGAATGACAGCAAGCGTCTTGTGCGCGTCCATATCCAGGACGCTGACGGTGCCCGGCCCCACGTTCGATGTGTAACCCAGATGGCCGTCGTGCGAAAGCGCAAACATGTGGGACTCCGGCTGGCCTGTCGGAATCTCGTACAGCACCTTGAACGTCTTGGCGTCGATGGCCGTCATCGCCTGGTCCAGCTCTGTGGTTACGTAAATGACCTTTCGCTTGGCATCATACGTGGGCTGGTGCGGCCGCAATCCCTTACCCAGGTCGATGACGTGGACCACTTTCCGTGACGGTACGTCGTAGACCAGAATCTTGGAGCCATCCGTGCCGGTCCGGCCCACGCCCGCGTCGCCATAAATGGGTGCGATGACCGTTTTACCGTCGGGCAGGATGACGAGTTCGTGCACCTTGACCATGCCTTGCTCGTCCAGTTGAGCCACCTGCTTGCCTGTGGCTAGATCAATCAGGGCAAGCGTGTTCGGGCCCTGGTTTGCGGTGATGAGCGTACCCTTAGCCTCAGCAGCGTGGGCCAGCAGGGGCAAGGCGAGCAGAAGGGCGGCGGCTTTGTGCATGGAACCCTCACGCGGCGCAGAATCAGCCGCGCAAGCATTGTGACACGTTCATGCGACGTGTGGCTCAGTTGTGACCGGTGGACCCGAAGCCGCCTTCGCCGCGGTGCGTGACGTCCAGGTCATCCACCTCTTCAAAGCTGGCCTGCAGCCGCTGCACGATGCGCAACTGCGCGATGCGATCGCCCGCTGCAAGCTCGATAGGCGCCTCCGTCACGTTGGTCAGCACAACCTTCAACTCGCCACGGTAGCCGGGGTCGATGACGCCCGCTAGCGTGGTGATCCCCTTCACGGCGAGGCCGCTGCGGTCTTCTACCAGCGCGCCGTAGTCGGCAGGGAAAGCCATGGCCAGACCGGTAGCGACCAGGGCAGTCTTATGCGGTCTCACCGTCGCCGGTTCCACGCTGTAAAGGTCTGCGGCAAGATCTCCCCACGGACCGATGTGCGCGTAACGGGGCAGTATCGCATCCGCATGCAGCCGTTTCGTTGCGATGGAGATCATGGCGCTACGTTCCAGTGGGAAATCACCCGCGTATTGTGCTCCCACCCCAACACGCTGATCGTCGCCGTGGAGAGCGTCAGCCGCTGACCGAAGCGGCCATCCTGCTGCAGCCACACTGCGGCAAGGATGCGGAAGACGTGGGCGTGCGCGAACAGGGCACACCGGCCACCATGTTGCAGGCATTGGTTGATCACGTTCTGCGCGCGTGCAGCCACCTGCTCCAGCGATTCGCCACCCGTGATTGGGTCCTGCCACACGCTCCAGCCTGGATGTGTCGCCTGGATTTCCGGCGTGCTCAGGCCTTCGTACTCGCCGTAATTCCACTCTTGCAGTGCCGGTTCGATCTCCACATGTTGCAAGCCCGCGAGCGTGGCCGTGTCGCGAGCTCGCTGCATGGGACTGCATAGAAGCAGGTCAAAGTGCTGCTTCGCCAGCAGCGGCTTCAGCGCCTCGGCTTGCTTGCGGCCCGTGTCCGTCAAAGACAAATCGGTAAAACTGGTGTGCTTGCCATTGTGTGACCACTCTGTCTCGCCATGGCGGATCAGCCACAGCTCGGTCTTGCTTTTTGCTTCCATAGAGGCCAGTGTACGAGGTCTCAAAGGATACGGAGGGCGCGGCTGACTTCGACTAGCTCCGCCATGAGCCGGTCGACCATGGTCTGATCGCCGCGACGCTCCGCCTCTGCGATGGTGCTGCGCAGCTCGCGCTGACGGCGCTCCAGGCGGCGGCGTTCCAGGGTGTGCAGCACGTTGCCCACTTCCACCGGCAGCATAGCCGGATCGCCCACCTGGTCTTGACTCAGCAGCCGCGCCAGCAACTCGCGGCTGCGGTCGTCGGGCGCGGCGTCCAGCGGATCGTCCGGTACAGGCGCACCC
>CAXTBQ010000076.1:0-14576 GCA_964242065.1 uncultured Terriglobus sp.
GGCCTGCCCGGGACCTTGGGCTGGTAGATATTGTTAGCTGCGACGAAGAAGACTTGCGACCGAAACATCTTCATCCAGGGCGGTCCAGTGGATGCCGCTGCCTCGACCAATCAAGCGCCAATCCCGGCGTTGCTGCTCCGAGGCGTCGCGCAAACGTGGAAACCATGTGAGGGGAGCAGCTAACTCCCGGCCATCCGAGAGACGTATGCGGAGGTAATCGTCCGTGAATTGCACGTCCGTTGCCGTTGGGTTCAGTTCAATCAGCAAAGTGCTCATGCCAAGCCTCACGATACGCGCTGAAGGCGCGTGCTGTAATAGCCTGGGCCAACGGCCCAGGTCAGATTGCGCCAAGGACCTGCCGGCTGAAGGCCGGCGTTACGGGCAGCCTCGGAGTTCGCATAGCGCGGACCTTCCGTCCGCACTACTTCAAAGCGCGTGTACCTGGGGCCTCTGCCCAGGCTACTACAGCGCGGACCTTCCGTCCGCGAAATCCGTCACCGCGTGTACTTGGCGTTTCGCCTCGGAAGAACACAGTGTTGTCCTTTAGCCTTCGGAAGGTATCGGTCAACGAGTGGGCGCTGCTGGCCTCAATCGTGCTGCTGTGCACTGCTTTTACGGTGCTGGCACCGAGCTTTGCCACCTGGGGCAACTTCTTCGAAGTGCTGCGTTTCTCGGTCGAGCTAGGACTGCTCGCCGTCGCCCTAACGCCCATACTCATCACCGGTGGCATTGACCTGTCGGTGGGCAGCACCGTAGGCATGACGGCGGTATTGTTCGGCCTGATGACGCAATCCGCGCACATGGGCACGCCGCTTGCGGTTCTGCTCAGCTTCGGCGTCGGACTGCTGGCTGGCGGCTTGAATGCCGCACTTATCGCCGGTTTGCGACTGCCTCCGCTCATTGTCACGCTGGGAACGTTTTCGCTCTACCGCGGCATTGCGGAAGGGCTGACGCACGGTGCGTTGAGCTTCACGGGTTTCACGCCCGCGTTCCTGCACCTTGGCCAGGGGTATTTCCTGCGCGTGGTGCCGGTGCAGTTGCCCATCTTCGTGGCGGTGGTTGCGGCGTACTACGTCCTGCTGCACCGTTCCGTGGTCGGGCGTTCGCTTTATGCCATCGGGTTCCAGGCGGAAGGCGCGCGCTATGCGGGTATTCCCGTGCGTCAGCGGCTGGCGCTGCTGTACGTGTTGTCCGGTGTGGTGTCCGCGCTGGCGGCGGTAGTCTACGTGGCGCACCTGGGGCTTGCAAAGTCGGACCTTGGTACCGGCTATGAGCTGCAGGCCATTGCCGCCATTGTGCTGGGCGGTACGTCTGTTTTCGGTGGCCGCGGCAGCATTGCAGGATCTCTGCTGGGCTTGTTCTTCCTGTCGGTGCTGGGCAATGGCATGCACCTGATGGCTCTGCCTTCAGAACTCACGGGCGTGCTGACAGGCGTGCTGCTGCTGCTCATTGTGAGTGCCGACCGTCTGCGAGGACGGCGAGTGAGCGGTGCAGGGATGGCCACGCCTCAGCGAAAGGCGAAGCCGCTTGCCATTGCCGGTGCGCTGGCTGTGGTATTCCTCGGCGCGTTCCTGGCGCTGCACGGTGGGCACCATCGCGCTACAGCTGTCGGCAATCATTTGACCATCGCCGTGATGCCGAAAGCCAAGGGCGACCCTTACTTCATCAGCGCGCGTGCAGGCGCGGAAGAGGCCGCAAGAGAACTCGGCGTTCAACTGATCTGGGACGGGCCGACGAGCCTCGACGCATCGCAGCAGAACGAACTGGTGGAGAACTGGATCACGCGTGGCGTGGACGCCATCGTAGTCGCCGTCGAGAACAAGGGCAGCATCTCCACCGTGCTGCGCAAGGCGCGCGCCCACGGCATCGCCGTGCTCACATGGGACGCAGACGCGCAGACCGACGCGCGCGACTACTTTCTGAACCAAGCCACGCCGCGCGGCATTGCCGAATCTCTCACCGACGAAGCCGCGCGCCTGCTGCCCGCGGGCGGTGACTTCGCCATCGTGACGGGTGCGGTATCCGCCGAAAACCAGAACGAGTGGATTCGCGAGATCAAGGGGCAGGTGGCGGCGAAGCACCCGTCGCTGAAGCTCGCCACGGTGCTGCCCAGCGATGACGACCGGGACAAGGCATTCACGCAGTCGGGCATCATCCTGAAGGCGTACCCGTCGGTGAAGCTGATCATGGCCATCTCCGCACCGGCTGTGCCCGGCGCGGCGGAGGCGGTGCAGCAGGCGGGGCGCAAGGACGTGGACGTGATCGGCCTCTCGCTGCCCTCCATCTGCCGCACGTACCTGCACGCCGGGTCAGTGCAGACCATCTTTCTGTGGAACACGCGTGATCTGGGCTATCTGACGGTGTATGCGGGCGCGCTCAAAGCGAAGGGAGCCATCGCAGCCGGTGCCACCTCATTGCACGCTGGTAGGCTGAGCGATCTGCGTGTGCAGGGCAGCGAGATTATCCTTGGCAAGCCGCTGCGGATCGATACATCGAATGTGGATGCGCTGCACTTCTGAGTTGAGCGGTCCCACTTAGAAGTTGTCATCCCGCAGCGAAGCGGAAGCGGAGGGATCTGCATGTGTGCCAGTGCGTCGTCAATGTTTGTGGTGTGGATGATCCCTTCGCATCGCGCTCTGCGCGAAATACTCAGCCATCCTTCATAGGCTGCTTGCGTGAATGAGCAAACATGCAGATCCCTCCGCTTCGCTACGGGATGACAAACAAAGAAGGGATGAGGAGCTACTAAAAGCAGACGCTTGTGCCATCGTCAAACGGCAACTCGCGCTTCTATAATCAGCTTGATACAGAGGACGGATGGTATGAGCAAACGCCTTGCCCTAGCTGCTTCAGCAACCCTGATGATCGTGCTTTCCGGCTGCAAGTCCGCTCCGAAGGACGAGGCGGCAAAGACCGGCGCCGCACCCACCATGGACACCGCCAAGGGTCCGCGCATCTATGTGACCGACGAGGTCTCCGGCGAGCTCACGGTGATCGACGCCACGACCATGAAGCCGCTGGAGTCGCTCAAGATCGGCACGCGTCCGCGCGGCATCCACGCCAGCCCGGACGGCAAGACGCTGTACATCGCGCTGAGCGGCACGCCCATCGGCGGCCCCGGCGTGGACGAGGACACGCTCCCTCCGTCAGACCACTCGAAGGACGGCATCGGCGTGTTCGACATCAAGAGCAACAAGCTCACGCACATCATTCCCGGTGGGTCTGACCCGGAGAACTTCGACCTAAGCAAGGATGGCAAGAAGCTCTACATTTCCAACGAAGACCAGTCCGCCGTAAGCATCCTGGACATCGACAGCGGCAAGGTGGAAAGCACGCAGAAGATGGGCGCACAGCCCGAGGGCGTGAAGACCTCGCCGGACGGCAAGTTCGTCTATGTCACGTCGGAAGCCGGCGGCACCATTGCCGTGCTGGATCCCGCTGCGAAGAAGATCACGAACACCTTCACGGTGGGCCATCGCCCCCGCAACGTAGCTTTTACGCCGGACGGCAAGACCGCCTACATCAACGCGGAAAACGATGGTTCTGTAGTGGTGGTGGATACCACATCGCACAAGATGGTGAAGACCATACCCATTGGCGAAGCGGGCAAGGTAAAGCCGATGTTCGTACTGCTGTCGCCTGATGCGTCCAAGCTGTATACCAGCACGGGACGCGGCGGCAAGGTGGTGACCATCGCCGTGCCTGAGGGCAAGGTGAGCGGCGAGGTGGAAGTGGGGCGGCGGCCGTGGGGTATTGCACTCTCACCCGACGGCAAGACGCTGTATAGCGCGAACGGGCCGTCCAACGATGTTTCCGCCATCGACCTGGCGACGAACACCGTCAAGGCCAAAGCTCCGGCTGGCGGCAGCCCGTGGGGTCTGGTGGTGCTGCCGTAACAGCGGCACCGCGGCGTTGACGGTACCACTTTGTACGGGTGCTCTCTCACGTCTCAGACAGCCCTTCCGCTGCTTGCCGCGTCTTTCGTACTGCTACCGGGTTATCACCACCTGAAGAGGATTGCATTATGCGCCTGACACACTCCGTATCGCTCGCTATTCTTGGTCTTACCCTGACCTCTGCAGCACAAGCGCAGCAGGCACTCAGTGACGATGCCGTGCACGGCAAAGAACTCTTCGCGAGCAAGAACTGCGCGCTCTGCCACAACGCGGATAGCGAGGAAAAGAAGATCGGCCCGGGCCTGAAGGGTCTGTATGCGCGCGGCACCATGTCCGACGGCACCAAGGTGACGGATGGGTCCGTGACGGGCCGCATCGTGAACGGCAAAGCCCCCATGCCGCCCTACAAGGATCAGCTGTCCGACGCCGAGATCAAGCAGCTTGTGGAATACCTGAAGACGCTCTAGCGGTGCGAGCCTTCATCGATCCATGATCGCGCCGTCCGCGACCCATTGCGTGATGGCAGCGATCTGATCGTCCGTGAGCTTGCCCTTCTGTGGCATCGGCATGGGGTTGTCTGCGGGCCCCTGGTGCCGGATCAGGCGCACCAGCAGGCTAGTCTCTGGCTGCCCTGGAACGACTGCCGCTCCGTGGTGACCACCCTTTAGCAGCAGTTCCCGATTGGAGAGATTGAAGCCACCTTTTCGGTTCAACCCAGCATGGCAGCGGTAGCAGTTTTCACGCAGGATAGGGCGCACCGTTCCGGTGAAGTACGCCAGCTTGGTCGCTTCTTCTGGGGTGGACGGCTTGAACGTGGGCGGCGCGTCAACAGCGGGTCCGCAACCGGCCAGCAGTAACGCCACGGCGCACACCGCGAGTCCCCGAACTGTCTCCACCAGCTTCATCTGCCTGTTCTGAGGGTACGTCACCGGCTTCTAAGCAGATTCTTAGTGGCCAAGGGTGCACGGAGGAAGCTCGCGTGCACCACTCCCGGAAGCGGGGCAGGGCAGTAACGTGCCGGGCAGGCATCAGCCTGGTCACTTCCCGCGACGTGCCACGTCACCCTAGTCTGAAGGTGCTCTGATGTTTGATTTTCCGCGGCCGGCCCATGGCATGTCCGCACCCCTGATCGGATACTCTCCACGCCGCAGCCGTATGGCCGCCGGTGCCCTTGCCCTTGCCGCAACGCTGGTTGCGGGCGCAACGCCGCGCCGCGCCTCCCATGCTCCGGTGGCAGCTGCCGCGCATCCTGCACGGCGAGCGGTCGATCGTCCGATTGCCGGGCACGCGTCCAAAAAGGCCGCACCCTCACGCGCAGGCAAGACGAAGGCCCCGAAGCCGGACACAGGTTATGCCTCGCTGGCATCCGTCAGCCGGCACAGCAGCGCACCGGCACTGCTGCGTCATGGAGCGAGACCGCACGAGGCCGCTGCAAAGCCGCAGCCAGTGCTCGCGTCGGCTACCTCCTTGGAGATTGACTCTGCCGCAGACCGCGTGGTGCAGGACCGCGTCCACGCCTGGTACCAGGCACACAGCGCAGGCTCTGCAACTCCCGTGGCGGAAGCTGCCATCGATAAGCCGCTGATGCCGTTCGCGAACAAGGTGCCTGCTCCTGACCTGTCCCTCTCCGCGCCCAAGGCGACCAGCGCCGACTTTGAGCGCGCAAAGCAGCGCCAGGCCGAGGTCATCCGCGCCGCCACGGCGGTCCGCAGCACGCGCACCACGGCCGATGACGATGCAGCCTTCGCGGAAGCCAGCAACATCCCCAGCACCGCGCCTACGGAGCGTGTTCCCGCTCCCTTCGTGCATGGCGAGCTTCCGGCTGCACTAGCAGCCAATGTGCCCCGGCCGGCGACGCTCGCGGTCAAGACCACCTCGCCGACGACGACGAGCGTAGACCCACGCGGTGACGCGGAAGTGCTGTCCGCTGCGGGAGGCGTGCCGGTCCACATCGCAATCAACGATCTGGCACCCATGCCGAAGCCGAAGACCGCGTCACCATTGCAAACGCCCGCGCCCGCAGTGAGTGCTGTGATTGCCGCGGCAGCGAAGCCGAAGCTGGCTTCCGGCGTGGCGACCTCCCTTGCGGAAAGCGAAGGCGACGACGATATCCCCAGCACCCGGCTGAGCGCAAAAGTAGCTCCAGCCAAGACGCCCGGCCTGGAGCCCGGCCCGGCAGCCCAGCTGGTGAACGTGAACCTGTATGACGGCGCGGGCAAGCTGATTCTGCTGCCGGCCATGAAGGGTTCGCACGAGATCCTGGTGCACCAGAACCAGATGGCGATTGCCGATGGTCTGGACCGCGTGGAAGACGACGGCCAGCTTGCCGAAATGCGCCGTCTCAAGCTACTCGTGGCGCTGCCCGATACCGACGCCATCTACCCGAACGACCGGCTGCCGCTGAACCGCCGCTACGCCCGGCCCTGGACGGTGCGCTTCCTGAGCGACCTGGCACAGGCGCACTACGCACGCTTCCACACACCGCTGATTGTCACGTCTGCGGTGCGCACGGTCGCTTTTCAGCGCCATCTTGTGCTGGTCAACGGCAACGCCGCACCGCCCACGGGCGACGTCGCCTCGCCCCACCTGTACGGCCAGGCGGTAGACATCGCCAAGCGCGGCATGAGCGTAACGGAGCTGGCCTGGATGCGCAGCTACCTGACCCCGGTGGAATCTGCCGGCAAGATCGACGTGGAAGAAGAGTTCCAGCAGAGCTGCTTCCACATGAGCGTCTACCGCCGCTACCTTGGGCTGCCCACACCGCGCACGGTACCCGATCCCGCACCGCAGCGCACGCTGCAGCAGGTCCGTGCGGTGCAGTCTCCGCCTGCGTTGCGTCCGCTGCAGCGGGCAAAAGCCGTGCTGACCAAGCGCCGCCGCCTGCCGACAGCACTGCTTGCCACTGGGTTGCGATAGCTCCCCGCAAAGCGAATCGTTCAGTTGTGGTCGAATAGAAGTTCACCTTGAACTCCGCTCGTCCATCCAGCGAAACTTTCCAGCCGCGGCGCTGGCTGCGTAACGGCCACCTGCAGACCATCGTGGGTAACTTTCTGCGGCGTAGCAATCGGCTGCCCGCCGCCTCCACGGAGCTGGTGCCCGTACCGCTGCCGACCGAGATGCTGGCGCTGCCGGAGGCTGTGGCGCTCGATCGCCTGCTGCCCAGCCGTGTGTTGTGCCACTGCCATTGGCAGCCCAATCCCACAGACGCTGTCACAGTGGTGCTGGTCCATGGACTGGAAGGCTCGTCCCGCTCGCAGTATGTCATTGGCAATGCCGACAAGCTGTTCGCCGCCGGTGCAAACGTCATTCGCATGAACATGCGCAACTGCGGTGCCACGGATGCTCTTTCGCCCACGCTCTACCACTCCGGCATGTCTGGTGATGTAAAGGCACTGCTGGAGTGGCTCGTAAAGCGTGGTTGCTCGCGCGTGGTGCTGGCGGGCTACAGCATGGGTGGCAACCTGGTGCTGAAGGCGGTGGGCGAGCTTGGTGCGGACGCACCGCCGGAACTGATCGGCGCGGTCGCGGTGTCGCCTCCCATGGACCTCGGCGAGAGCGCGGACGCGCTGCACCACTGGTCCAATCGCATCTACGAGCGGCGTTTTCTGCGGAACCTGCTGCTGCGCTACCGCATGAAAGTGCGGCTGTTCCCAGCAGTGTTCGCGCCGGAACGCGGCGATCGGGTCCGTTCCATTCGAGATTTTGATGAGTATGTGATGACGCCATACTGCGGCTTTGCCGGCGCAGATGACTACTATGCGCGCTCGGGGAGCAACCGCGTGCTCCACCGCATCGCCGTGCCTACGCTGGTGCTGCACGCGTTGGATGACCCATTCATCCGGCTCACCGCGTCCACCCGAGCCAAGCTGCAGAGCAACGCAGACATCACCCTGCTCGAACCTGCACACGGCGGGCATTGCGCGTTTCTTGAGAACCCCACGGACGGTTACGACGGCTACTGGGCCGAGCGCGAACTGCTTCGTTTCGTGCAGGCACGAGCCGCCGCGGCACAGCACAGTATGGTGCCCGCATGATGAGCGAGTGGAGTGCCGAGTGTGGCGCGGACGATCTCGTGCTGGTGGTGCCGTGGAACTCGCCCGACGGACGGCTGCATTGGGTCGATCTGCGAGATGACCTGGATGCGCTGGACAGCATCCCTGAGGCAGATGAGTACCCGGCCATGCTGCAGGCGTTGCGCTCTCTCAACGCCGCGCGCTCCCCGGTGTTTACCGCCAAATGCGATGCGTGGACCATGGACGCGGAGGAACTGACCGCCCTGCGCGATGACCTGCTGCTCGAGCCGGAGGTCGCCGTAGTTGGCTTCACCAGTTACATCGATCTGCTGTGGCGTGAACGCGCGGTCTTTACATCACGCCATCGTGTGGAGGGCACGCTGTACCGCGTGGAGCGGCTTGTGAACGATCTGCCGTTTTCGTTAGCAAAGGCGGAGTTCGTGTTGCGTCCGGCGGTCGTCGACCTCGATGGCGCCATTGCAGAAGGCTACGCCATCACGTTCTACGTAAAGGCTGCCGGGGTGGACGCGGCAGAGGCCGGCCAGCGTTGGGCTGAGGCGCTTAGCGCCGTGGTGTCGCTGCTCCGCTCGCGCGAACTCAACGGCTTCTAACCTGACGTTTGCACGGATCGCGTTCCTGAGCGGTAAGCTAGGGGTTGGGAACCAGTAGCTCAGCCGGATAGAGCATCTGCCTTCTAAGCAGAGGGTCGCAGGTTCGAGTCCTGCCTGGTTCACCAGACTTCACTCCCCGATCAGGTGCAGGACGATCTGCCGCCGGTGCGCCCGCACACGATGTTCGAACAGGTAAATCCCTTGCCATGTACCGAGAACCGCGCGTCCGGCTACCACCGGGATGGAAAGATGCACGCTGGTTAGTGCTGTTTTCAGGTGGGCCGGCATGTCGTCCGGCCCTTCGTCTGCGTGATCGTACGGTCCGTCCTCGGGAGCAAGGCGGTCGAAGTATGCGCGGAGATCGCGTTGCACGGTGGGATCGGCGTTCTCCTGGATCAGCAGGGATGCCGACGTGTGACGGCAGAACACGGTCAGCAGACCGGTCTGCATGCCCTGTTCACTTACCCATCTGCTGATGCTGGATGTGACCTCATACAGGCCTTTGCCACGCGTCACGACTTCGAACTGCAGGGTTTCCTGTTTCACTGTTCTACCTTACCGTCTCAAGCGCCGGCGGAACCGGAAGTTTCAGAAGGGTCTCTGCTGCACGGCGTAGATCAGCCGATGTAGGCCTTGGCACGACTCGCCATGGTGCCGCTCTCTCCGCCACCGCTGTTCCCGTGCGGATCGTCTACCGTCGAACAAGCGTTCTCGACAGGCTAGGAGCAATGTTTGCAACGCGTAGCGGTAAGCATGGAAGACAGCATGAAGCCGGTGGGAACCGCTGTGGAAGTCGCAGACACAGCGCTTCGCAGGCTGATCGGCCTGTGGGGCCGCAAGGGTCTGTCCACGGGAGAGGGGTTGTGGCTGTGCCCGTCCACCGGTGTGCACACGTTCTTCATGCTGTTTCCGATTGACGTGATTGCCCTGGACAAGGAGCGTCGAGTGGTCAGGCTCTGGGAGCGGCTTCGCCCCTGGCGTATGACCCGTGTGAGTTTCCAGGTGGATAGCATCCTTGAGTTGCCAGCCGGGCAGATCGCAGCCTGCGGCGTCCAGGTGGGTGACCGCCTGCGAATCACGCCGGTGACGTAGGGTGAATCGACTTACTCAAGATGTAGGAAAGTTGGGTGAAGCCCGCTGCCTTCTCAAATCTGGCTCTAAGCGAATACGTCGATACGCCCCAGCGCATTGTTTACCGGCTCGACATCGGACGGGACACCTTCTCCAGAGATTGCCCCGCTGCCTCCACACCCCACTTCCACTCAAAGCCCGATCCCACCAGCATGAGCAGCGCGCCCAGAGCGTAGCCGCCGGCCACTGCCCAGCGCGAATCTGTCTTGATCAGTTCGCCGAACAGGATCGGCGCGGCCACACCGCCCAGCAGCGTACCCGCCGCATAAAACAGTGCGATCGCGAAGGCTCGAATCTCCAGCGGAAAGATCTCACTTACGGTGAGGTAGGCGGCGCTGGCTGCGCTGGAAGCCACAAAGAAGATTGCGGTGAAGATGATGCCAAGCCCTCGCGCTCCGATCACGCCCATGCCGAACGGCACCAGCGCAGCCACCAGCAGAAGGCCTGAGATCGCATAGGTCGCCGTAATCATAGGCTTGCGACCCATCGTGTCGAAGAGCTTGCCCAGGACCAGCGGCCCAAAGAAACTGCCAAGAGCAAAGGGCAGCAGGTGCATCGGCAGGTCGTCATCGCTGATGTGGAAGAAGTGCTTGACCACCAGGCCGTAGGTGAAGAACACCGCGTTGAAGAAGAATGCCTGGGCCACCATCAGAACCAAGGACAGCACGGATCGCATGCGATTCTCACCGCCCATGTTTGCCAAGATGGCGCGGACGGGTGTGTGATCGCTCACGGCCAGCTTCAGCTTGTCCCCCTCAACCGGTGGCAGTGAGTTGCGGTTGCCCTTGCTTACCGCGTCCTCAATGCCGTTGACAATGCGATCCGCCTCTTCTTCCTTGCCGCGCAGCATGAGCCAGCGGGGACTTTCCGGTACACCGAGGCGGAGGAGCAGCACGGCACCACCCAGCGCGCCGCCAATGCCGAACGCCCATCGCCAGCCGTGCGCGCGCAGGTCACCACCGCCATGCAGCAGCAAATACGTTGCAAGGGAGCCCAGGCTGGCGCCGACCCAGAACGTGGCGTTCACCGCGAGGTCCACCGTGCCACGCACCTTGCCTGGGATGAGTTCGTCCACGGCCGAGTTGATCGCGGCGTACTCGCCACCGATGCCAAGACCTACGAAGAAGCGAAAGATCGAAAGGCTCACGATGCCAAACGAAAACGCGGTCGCGACCGTCGCCAGCGAGTAGGTGGTAAGCGTCACCAGGAAGAGCTTGCGCCGGCCAAAGCGGTCGGTAAGATGGCCGAAAAGCAGGGCGCCGATCACCGCGCCGGCCAAGTAGAACGACGCCGCACCGGTCACCTGCGCTTCAGTTAGACCAAGACCCTGCTTGCTCTGCAGAATGCCGGAAAGTGATCCGGTCAGCGTCACTTCCAGCCCGTCGAGCAGCCAAGACGTACCCAGCGCCGTGAGGATGCGAAGATGCCAGCGGGACCACGGCAGTCGGTCCAGCCGCTGAGGAATGTCGGTTTCAACCGTCTGCTCGGCCTGCGCCACTCCACCTGCCACGCTCATCACCCGGCCCGCTCGTCTTCCTTCTTGATAATGGAAATGCCGCCGTTCCGCTCGAGAATGGCATAGTCAATCTGATCCGGGCTCCTCACACCGTTCAGGCGCGCAGAGGCCATGACGTCTTCGGGCGCGAGCTTCATGCCTTGCATGATCTGGTCCTGCCACTCGCCTTTGCGCACGAGCACCAGCGGAGTGCCGTCCAGCCATGTTCCAAACCCTGGGTGGCGTGTCTTCATCCGGCTTACAAAGCAATGCATGCCCCCCACCGCAAGAATGGCGCAGCAGCAGTTCGTCATGCTGCGATCGTTGCCTACAGTGCTCAGGATGATGGCACCGCCAATCAGAAAAATAATCACGAATTCAAACAGCGTAAGTTGCGCGCCGGGCCGCCGCGTAAAAACGCGCACCACCAACGTCAGGATGATGTAGCTGAGGATTGCATGGACGATCGTGGCCATTACGGCATCACCACGACGCGTGCCCCGGCGGCCTGCATGCCGGGGATCTGCAGCGTGAACCCGTGCATGCCGGGGAAGGAAGATTGCAGCTCCAGGTCCACAGCCATCGGCCCGTGTCCCTGTGCCGGAAAGGTATAGAGCAGCCCGCCGTCGCTCAACGCCGTGCGCTCGGGCTGCGGGATCACGCGTTGTGTTCCAAGCCCCTGCACCAGGCTGTTGCTCACATACAGTTGCACGGTTCCGTTGTGTACAGCTTCTGGCGCAAACTGAATCGACAGAACCGAAGGTGTCATCGCTCGCTGTACGCGCTCGTACTTGACCTGCATGCCCGTGCTCGCGTCATTCAGCTTGGCTTTTGAGAGCCACCCGCGGCCGAACACGCCGAGTACGTCGGCAATCAGGATGAGCCCGAAGACCGTCCAAACGATGGTTTGAAAGCTCCACCACCGCTCCTGGAACGCGAGATCCTCGCCCACAGCAACAGCATTGTCCACCTTAGGAACTTCATCGCCGGACACTGGATCGAACAACTTTTTCTCTGCCACTGCTACCGCCCCTAATCTTCGTCCTCAGCAGGAATCATGCTGATTTCGCCATTGCGTTCCAACGTCGCCGTGCCGATTTCGTTGAAGCCGCGCATACCCTGGTCACGCGCCACAGCCATCACGTCTGCGTGCGAAATGCGCATTTTGTAAAGCGTGCGAGTGCGCCAGTGGCCGCCTTCTATCAGGATGAGCGGCGTGCCGTCAAAGAAGCGCGCGATGCGAGGCGAACTCGTACGCAGCCAGACCATCAGGGAGTGGGCCGATGCAATCGCAACGATCTGGCAAACTGCATTGGTTAACGAAACTTCGTTTCCGACAATGCCCGTGAGCATCAGGCCGCCAAGGAAGAAGATCAGCACAAACTCAAACGGCGTCAACTGCTTGCCCGGTCTTCTGCCCACGATGCGGACGACAAACACAAGAAAGAAGTAGCCAAAGAAGGCGCGCAGTACGGTGTACGCTGCAATCAAGACGCTGGCCCTCCTCACATTTCGTGCTGCTGCGCTCAGAGAAGACGGCATTTGCCGGGATGGGGTTAGCCCGGCAAATGCGCATGGCCAGAGATGGCACAACAGCCAGCTACCATTGCAAACGCAGCGCAAGCTGCACGCTGCGCGGATCGCCCACGGCAGTCGCCTGGCCGAAAGTACCTGAGGGCGTCGACGGGTAAGCACCGCTGCCAAAGGTACCGTTCGGAACCATATCGTTGCGGTGGTTCAGAGCGTTAAACGCTTCGGCGATTGCTTCCAGGTTCAATCGCTCATGCAGCGGCACCGTCCGGCTTAGCCTGGCATTCAGGGTGAAAAAGTCAAAGCCGACACCTGCGTTGCGCGGTAGCAGCGTTCCTGACTGTGCCTGGCGGCAGGCGGTCGTCAGCGTGCCCGCAAGGCAGGGACGCAGAGTGGTGCCCTGCAGGCCGGTTACGCCGCTGGTGATGTTGAACGGCAGCCGCGAAGTGTATTGCAGGATGCTGCCCAGTTGCCAGCCGTGCAGGAGTGCCGCAGTCAGTCCGCGTCCGGCTTGCAGAGGCGAATGAACAGTCGTGTTGAAGCTGACGCGGTGGCGCTGGTCGTCATCCGAGCGCGACCGGTCATCCGCGATGCGGAAGTTGTTCACCGGGCTCGAGAAGAAAAACTCACCCACATCATCGATTGCTTTCGACCACGTGTAGGAAACACGGGCGCTGCCCCACCGCATGGGCCGTTGCACCAACGAGACCGCGAGGCCGTCATACTGCGAATCAGCAGCACCACTGTACTGGCGCACGTTGCCGAGCGCAGGGTTGGGCCGCGTTCCGTCTGCGTTGATGTTCCGGTTCAGGTACGCGATCAGGTGCGAGCCGTGTACGTGCTGGTAGCTCAGCGCGAGCGAAGCGCGGGGCCCCAGCGCCTGCTCCAGTTCCCCGCCGGCCTGCACCGCGGCCGCGCTGGGCAGGTGCGCATCCATCAGCGCAAAATTGAGCACCGCTCCTGCAGGCGGAGCAGCGGCCACGGCGGGGAACACAGGCGCGCCCGGCTGGCCGGGGCTGAAGGTATAGCTACCCAGCACCACCTGCGCCGGGTCCGCCGTGTTGTTCGCTGAAAGGAGCGCGTTCGCCAGCGGGCGCAACGCGACGCGGTCGTAGAACAGGCCGAAGCTCGCTCGAATTACGGTGCCGCCATCGCGGTGCGGTGCGTAGGCAAGGCCGATGCGCGGCGCAATGTTGTTGCGATCCGCTGCGATGGTGGGCAAGCCTTCCACGTCGTAGCGCGCACCCAGGTTGACGGTGAGCCGGCGTCCTGCGCGCCACTCATCCTGCACGTATACGCCGACGTTCGGGTTACCAAGCGTGACGACGCTATTGCCGAACGTTTGGGTGTAGCCCTGCGTGTTGTACGTACCCGCGAGGAATGCCGGAAGCGAAGCAAACGTGTACGAGCCGCGCGACTGCATGGGAAAGGTAATCGTTGTGCGATTGTAGAGGAAGTCTGCGCCTGCCTTGAATGAATGCGCGCCGTGCTGCAGGATGACGTTCTCCACTGCCTCCCCGAGCATGTTGCGCCGTGCCGTGGGAGAGGACGAGAAGCGCCCGAACGTGGCAATGCCGGCAATGGCAACAGTGGGATTGGTGTCGTCATTCGGTGGTGCATCCAGTTGATCCCAGGTGAACTGCGCACGAGTCTCGCTGAGGAGATGAGGCGTTGCCGTGAGAGTGTTGCTCGCGGCAAGTGTGTGATTCGTGTCACGCACGGACGTGCCGTTGCTTACCGTCGACAGGCCACCGACGCCCCGCGCATTGGTTGCGTTCAGGCGGTAAAGGCTGTAGCGGACAGCTAAATCGTCGTGCTGCGCTACGTGGTGATCGAGCCGCGCAAAAACGGTGTCGGTGCGCGTGGATTGCGGGTAGAGCGTCGTCACGCCGTTGCTTAT
>CAXTBQ010000076.1:14586-16095 GCA_964242065.1 uncultured Terriglobus sp.
CAGCAG
The DNA here is from genome assembly GCA_964242065.1 of uncultured Terriglobus sp. GTDB lineage: Bacteria > Acidobacteriota > Terriglobia > Terriglobales > Acidobacteriaceae > Terriglobus. The sequence goes on from CAXTBQ010000076.1 coordinate 14,593, forward strand.
AGGACCGCCGTACCCGACGGCTTGCAAGCGCGCGTTGATTGCAGCAGCAGACGTGGGCGCGATGGTGAGGATACCATCTGTGTTCAGCCTGCGACCCTCATAGTTGCCGAAGAGAAAGGTGCGTCCTCGCACAACGGGTCCGCCTAGACTGCCGCCGAACTGAGCCTGCGTCAGCGGCAGGGTGCTGCGGCTGAGTGCGTTGGCAGCGTTCAGGCGGCTGTTGCGCAGAAAGCCGTACAGGCTGCCGTGCGGTGTGGCTGTGCCGCTGCGTGTAACCACGTTAAAATAGCCACCCAACGCGCGGCCAAACTCGGCTTGCCCGCCAGACGTAACCACCTGGAACTCACTGACCGTGTCGAGCCCGAAGACATTGCCGGCCAGCCCAGCCGCATCATCGTTTGCCGAAAGCCCATCGACCATGAAGCTGTTGCTGAAGTTACGTTGGCTGTTCACCGAGAAACCCTGGCCGGTCACGGAACTGGTTTCTGCGAAGACCTGACTGCTGTTTGTATTCGTCTGCGACACACCGGGGAGCAGCAGCGCGAGATCGAGATAGTTGCGGCCCTGGAAAGGCAGCTGCTCCGCTTCGTCGGTGCGCACCGTGGCAGCAATCTGGCTGCGCCCGGTTTCCACGACCGGCGGTTCACTGGTGACCGTGGCAGTGCTCTGTATGCCGGCAACCTGTAGTGCGGCAACCAGTTGGTAGGCGCTGCCGGCCAGCAGGCTCAGTCGATACTCTGCCGGAGCAAAGCCCACACCGGTCACCGTCACGCGATACTCCCCAGCAGGCAGCACCGGGAAGCGAAAGCGTCCGGCACCATCACTTGTGCCATGCACTTCGGTGCCGTTGCCGATGCTGGTCACCAGCACACTGGCTCCGGGGATGGCCGCGCGCTGGGAGTCGACCACGGTGCCCGAAAGGTTTGCGGCACTGATGCTTTGTTGCGCCGCTGGAGAGTTCACAAAAAAGTACAAGGGCAGCAGCGCAAGTGCGCTGGACCGCGGGAAAGCGTGTTGCATAGAGAGATCTCCGGAGCTGTTGCGCGGCGCGGGTAACGTCAGGCAGCCGACAGCACGCGAAGGAGAACGCAAATTCTCAGGGTGCTGCGGTCAGGCTGCGTGGGGAACGTTTGCCATCGGCTGGGGCGGTCCCCGTGGGGCCGCTGACGGGCCCTGCAGTTCAAGCTGAAGATGCGCAGCCCGTACATGGCCCACCGCTTGCGAACGCAACACTTCCGTCCGCATTGCAGACGCCAGCAGGGGAACGCCGTGTGTCGTGGAGGCACCGGGCGCCATGGGCGTACACGGGCAATGGGGCGTCACGCTGGCCAGGTGCGGCAGGCTTTCCCCCTGCACGGCTGCTTGGTGCATGTGCAGGCTGCAGTGTTGCGCATCCATGCAGCACGAAGGCTGGTGCGGCGTGCTCTGCGCCGGCAAAAAAGGTGCAGCGAGCAAAGTCAGCAGGAGCAACAGCAACGCCAGTGCCATCCCCTTGCGGGGAGT
>CAXTBQ010000077.1:0-10785 GCA_964242065.1 uncultured Terriglobus sp.
GCCCGACACATAGGCAGGGCAAAGGCGATCAGGGCTGAAAGCCCGACACATAGGCAGGGCAAAGGCGATCAGGGCTGAAAGCCCGACACATAGGCGGGCGAGGCGACCAGCCTGAACCATCGATCCGTACACACAAAACCCGAACAGAATCTCTCTCACGCGACGAGTGTTCGATGAGGTGGTAAGCCGCACCGGCTCCGTGCAGATGCGCGAGGAACAAGCTCACGCCGGGCAGAACACGGTCCGATGCTGAAACCAAAGGGTGGGGCCGCTGGGCCGATGGACGGTTGCCCTGCGATGAAAGGGTCTAAGACGCATCAGGGCTGCATTTGGACGCAACTTTTCCGAATTTTGTTTACAAAAAAGTGACCATGCCAGAAACTTCTCCCGTGGGACCGGTTCCACCCATCTGTTCCCGTCCGGCGAACTTCAACGCCCGACGCTATCCGAGGCTCCCGATGCTTCTGCGGCAAGTTCGCTTCTTCTCCTGTGTGGTGTTTGGTTGCGCTGTAATCGCGGGCTGTGGTGCCGGCGGCTCAACCCAGACAGTGGCCGGCGGCACCACCTCTGCCGGCACAAGCACCAGTACGGGAGCGACCACCGGGACAACGGGAACCACGTCCACCTCCAGCACCGGCACAACAACAACCGGCACTGGAACAACCGGGACAGGTACTGGAACAACCGGCACCGGCACTGGAACCGGCACAGCGACCGGCACTGGTTCTGACGGCGGCCCCGGTACCGTGGTCGGCACCGGCACGGGCGGCACCTCTACCCTTCTTCCGGTGGCGACCGCGGCGCGCTTGCTGGACCAGGCCACCTTTGGCCCAACCACGAACGACATCAGCCACGTCCGCAGCGTGGGCGTCAACGGCTGGCTGCAGGAGCAGTTCAACACCCCGGCCACCGTGCTCGCCACCCTTCCCACGCCACTCCCCACGCAGTGCACCAACAACGCGCCGCCGTGCTTCGAGTCCGAGTTCTGGCAAACAGCACTGACCGGCCCGGACCAGCTTCGCCAGCGGGTAGCCTTTTCGCTGGGCGAGCTCTTTGTCACCAGCACGCAATCTGTAAACGGCTACGCCATGGTGCCGTACTACAACACGCCGGCGGCCGCCGCCTTTACCAACTGGCGCACGATCATGCAGGACGGAGCACTCTCACCGGCCATGGGCCTCTATCTGAACATGATCAACAGCGGCAAGCCCGCCGCGGGCCAGCACGCCAACGAGAACTGGGCGCGCGAGCTGATGCAGCTTTTCTCCATCGGCCTGGTCAAGCTGAACACGGACGGCACGGTGCAAGTGGACAGCTCCGGCAACCCCGTCCCGACCTACACCGAAGACCAGGTGGCGGCTTTTGCCGACACGTTTACCGGCTGGACCTATGCCACGTCCACCGGCGGCTCGCCCACCACCTTTCCCAACGGCACGGCGAACTACTACAGCCCCTTGGCCCCGGTGGAGTCGAAGCACGACACAACGAAAAAGACACTGCTGAACAACACCGTCGTATCGGCGGGCGGCACCGCCGCGGGTGACCTGAAGATCGCTCTGGACAACATCTTCAACGACCCCAGCCTGCCGCCATTCGTCTGCAAGCAGTTGATCCAGCACCTGGTCACCAGCACGCCTTCGGCAGTCTACGTGCGGCGCGTCACCAACGTGTTTCTCGACAATGGCAGCGGCGTGCGGGGCCACCTGCAGGGGGTGCCCACCGCCATCCTCACCGACAAGGAAGCGCGCGTGGGCGATACCGATACCACTCAGAACGGCGGCCACCTGCGCGAGCCCATGCTCTACCTGACCAGCGCCATGCGCGCCCTGGGCTACAGCAGTACCAACACCGATCCCACCAATCTTTGGGCTTACACGTCGCTCTCCGGCTACACCTCGCCTCTTGGAGAGCAGCCCATGCGGTCGCCAAGCGTGTTCAACTTCTATCCGCCGGAGTACGTGATCCCGGGCACGGACATCAACGCACCGGAGTTCAGCCTGGAGAACACCGCATCCGCCACCCTGCGGCTCTCGCTGGCCAATACGCTGAGCCAGGGAACGCTCAACGGCTTCAAGACGGACCTGTCGAAGACGTCCACGCTGGGCGTGATGGCCGCCGACCCTGCCAAGATCACAGACACGCTTGGCGTTCTGTTTATGCACGGCCAGATGCCCACGGACATGCGCACCGTGATTATCAACGCGATCTCCGGCTTCTCAGACTACGGACAACGCGTGCGCGTGGCCACCTACCTGATCCTGTCCAGCTCGCAGTACAAAGTGATGCACTAGTTGTTGGTTCTTAGGTGTTGGTTCAATGCCACCAGGTACGAACTACTAAAACTAACCACCCTCCACGAACCATTGACCCGGAGCCAACCCCATGCCTTCAACACACAGCAAGCAGTCCGCCGTTAGCCGCCGCTCCTTCTTGCGTTACGCCTCGCTTGCCGCTGCCGGCAACGCCGCCGGCATCAAGCCGTTCGGCATGCTGAACGCGCTGGCGGCCACCGGTGCCACGGACTACAAAGCGCTGGTCTGCGTGTTCCTCTACGGCGGCAACGATGCGAACAACACGATCATTCCGTTCGACACCAAGGGCTATGCCAACTACAGCAGCCTGCGCGGTCCGCTGGCGCTGGCCCAGGGCACGCTGCTCACGCTGCCCGGCCTGCAGAACTATGCGCTGCACCCCAGCCTGCCGGAAATTCAGAAGCTGGTGAACAGCGGCCAGGCGGCCGTTGTGGCCAACGTGGGCACGTTGCTGCAGCCCACCACGCGCGCCAACTACCTGGCGGGCAAGGTCTCGAATCCGTCCAACCTGTTCTCGCACCCGGACCAGCAGCAGGAATGGCAGAATGCCAGCCAGAGCGGCAGCACCGCAACCGGCTGGGCGGGCCGCATTTCCGACGTGCTGGGCGCGACGCACAACACTGCCGCCAACATCCCCATGGTGACCAGCGTGGCGGGCGATACGCTGTTCTGCAACGGCGCGTCCACGACACCGGTTGCGGTCTCGCCCGGCAACCTGACCGGCGCAAGCTGCTCCGAGGGTTCGGCGTGCACTGCGCGCTCCGCCGCAGCACAGTCACTGGTCACCTTCAACAGCGGCCTGTCCCTGGTGCAGGCAGATAACGGGATCACGGCGAACGCCTACAAATACGCCAAGAGCCTGGCCGATGCCACGGCGTCCGCATCGCCGCTGCAAACCGCTTTTCCGGCAAACAACGGCCTGGCCGCGCAGCTCAGGCAAATCGCGCAACTGATCGCTGTCCGATCGGCCCTTGGGGTAGACCGGCAGATTTACTTCTGCGGCATCGGCAACTTCGACACGCACAGCACGCAGCTTACCGTGCAGGCCACGCTGCTGGGCCAGATCTCCGCCGCCATCGGCGCGTTCTACCAGGCCACGCAAGAACTTGGCGTCGCCAACCAGGTGACCACCTTCACCATGAGCGACTTTGCGCGCACCATGCAGCCCAACAGCAACGGCGGCAGCGACCACGGCTGGGGTTCGCACCACTTCGTCGTGGGCGGCAGCGTCCTGGGTAACCAGATGTACGGCACCTATCCCACGCTCGCCCTGGGTGGGCCGGACGACAGCGGCAGCAACGGCCGCTGGATCCCCTCCACCGCCAGCGTGCAGTACGCCTCCACCCTGGCGCAGTGGTTCGGCGTGAGCACGGCGCAACTGGCACAGGTCTTCCCCACGCTCAGCGGCTTCGGCACGAATACGAAGCTGGGCTTTCTGGGCTAACGGGCATCGTTCGTTTACTTGGTTCCCCATTGATGCTTGTGACAGTCTGCTTAGAGATCTTTTAGGACTTCGTCACGGCTCACCTGCTTCGCTTCAGACTTCCGCGACAATCGCGCGGAGTGTGCCCGCACTCAGCGGCCGGTGAGCAGGAACAGGAAGCCGATGGTGAATCGGGCATTCAGTCACAAGGATGAATGGCTGCCACGTTGCGTCTCCACGCGTTAGTCCCAGTGCTTTATCAGATGTCTCGCGAGTTCGTTGCCATACAGATCGCGCGGCAACTTCACGCGACAAGAAGCTCTTCATCGTGCACCAGGTGCAGGCTTATGCGATCAGGCTTGGGCGTGTCGTAGTAGATCGCGTGAACGACCTCCTGTACGTCCGTTTTCAACGTGTCCCAGGTGCCGCCTTCCGCGATGATGCTGAAACGCATGCCATTCAGGTCTTCGTGCCCGGACGCCACGTATACGCCGCTTTCGTATTGCACCTGCAGGTTCACGGTTCGCATGCAAGAAGCATAGCGTAGATGACTGTTACTTTCTCGGCAGAACCTTGATCTCGAAAATTGCCGGCCACTGCTTGCCGGTGACGAAAATGCGGTCTTTCTCCGCGTCGTAGGCAATGCCGTTCAACACAGATTCCGCGTCGCGCTTTTGGCTCTCCGGCAGGATGCCAGTCAGGTCCACCCATCCCAACACACGGCCGTCCTTGGGCGAGATACGGGCGATGCGGTCGCTGTGCCACACGTTGGACCAGATCTCGCCTTTGATGTATTCCAGCTCGTTTAGCTGGTCGATCTTTTTGTCTCCGTCGTGCACCACGATGTGGCGCGTCTCCGCAAACGTCTGCGGATTGCGGAAGCGCAAGGTATCGCTGCCGTCACTGGTGATGATGCTGGTCTTGTCTTTGGTCATGCCCCAGCCCTCACCGGTGTAGTGGAACTCGCGCAGCACCCGCATGGAAAAGCGGTCGATCACAAAGCCCACGTGCGTCTGCCACGTCCACTCGTAGATGTTCGGGCCCACGTCCACAATGCCCTCACCGAAAAACTGCCGCGGCAGCATACGCTGCTGCACAGGTTTGCCCGTGGAGGGCGCAATGGCCAGCAGCGCCGAGCGGCCTTCCATGCCAGTGCCCTCGTAAAACAGCCCGTCCAGGTAGAAGAAACCTTCGGTGTAGCTGTCCGTGGAGTGCGGATACTTTGCCACCACCTGGTAACCGCTCACGGTGGCAGGTGCCGATGGGGGAGCAGCAGCCTGCAAGGAAACAGAACTGCAAACGACAAACAGAGCGGCGATACAGCGGTGAAGGCGCGAAAGATTCACTCCAACAGATTAGCCGCAGTTCGAGATGCCTAGCACATTACCAATGTGCTACAAGCTATTCGCGCCGGAGCGCGAGCACGGCAGTGTCGTCGCTCGAAACGAGGCATGACACTTCAAGCCTCGTGCGCCTCTAGGCTGGGCGCGGCGCTAGCGGCTTCCTGGGTCAAATGCTGGTGAATCACCATCTTTAGATAGGTCTGATATTTCAGGCCACGCTTTGCCGCCTGAGCTTTTGCAAGCTCGATGTCGGCTGTATCCAGGCGAATTGATGTAGCGGCGGTTTGGGCGCGACGCGCGAGCGTGCCACGGCCTAACGTCCCATCTTTCTCGGCTTCTTCAAAGACAGAAAATGCCTCGTCAGGGTGGCTATCCCACCACGCCGCTTCCTCGGCTTCGCTCTTGAATTCAGGGGTCTGTAGGGTCTTCATCGTTTGTTGCCTTGTGTTTCGAGTAGAAGTCTCGTTCCTTCTTGTGTGCATCACGCGCGGTAACAACGCGGTACATGCCATCGCGTTCAGTCACCACGACAAAGAGCATTCGCCCCGCGTCGGTTTCGCCTAGATGTGCCGTGCGCATTTCTCCATTGCGGAGCGCGGCGCCTGCATCCAGGGGATCGTTATCAACTACCTGCTCAGCTTCTTCCGGCGTGACGCTGTGAAGGGCAATGTGGCTAACGTTGTGTTCATTCCAGTCAAATTGCATTGGCTGCTGTTCCTTGCTTCACCGGCGTACCGGAAATCTGGGTGCAAATCATTCATGGTCTCGTCCTCGCGCTCGTGTAGTAGGTATGTGGTTTTCGCAGATGTAGTTAGCGTTAGCTCGGTTTGGGGGTGAAGAGCCTCAGCTCGACACACTTATATTGTACCAACAACGTTGGTACACAACAATCCCTTGTCGTTCCTAATCTGTTCGCTTAGATTGCCCGTTTCTTCATGCGGAAGGTGACCGATGGAAACCGCAAGGGACGGACGCTGAGATGATGACTTCGCCCGCCCGGCGTCGCATCATCGACAATAGACCAAGGAGACACGCGGCAATGGTTTTGATCCTGATGGGCGTGAGCGGCACGGGCAAGACAACACTGGGCCACATGCTGGCTGCCGAAACAGGCTGGCCCTTTCTGGACGGCGACGACTTCCATCCGGCCGCAAACAAGGCGAAGATGGCCGCCGGCGTGCCGCTGAACGATGAAGATCGCGCGCCCTGGCTGGCCATTCTGCACGGGAAGATCGCCGAATACGCCAACGCAGGCAAGAGCATGATCCTGGCCTGCAGCGCCCTGCGCGACACCTACCGCAAGACGCTGCGAGGCGATCTTTCCGAAGCCGCAGTGCGGTTCGCGCTGCTGGAGGCCGATCCCGAAGTAATCGCCGAGCATCTGCGCGGACGCCAGCACGAGTACATGAATCCGCACCTGCTGGGCAGCCAACTGGCGACGCTGGAGCACCCGGGCGACACGGCCTGGCGCATCTCCGTGGCAGGCACGCCGCAGGAATCGGTGGCGCAGATCAATGAGCATTTGCGCACAGCAGGCGTGCTGCCTTAGTTCAGCAATCTGTCAGCGTTGGAAGTCTGCGAACGCACGTTTGATTGCACTGCCCGGACTACTTACACTTTTTTTGGTGGCTCGCACGTTGCTGCCGCTTGGCATTGGCGAGAAGGGATTCCTCTGATACTGTCTTCTGGTTTGCAGCCCAAAGGGGAATGACGGCCATGCTCTGTTTCGCGAATGTTAACTGGAAAAAATCGACAGCTGTTATGTTCGCCACGCGGGCGCCTCTGCTCAAGGTGCTCGATGCAGCCATTGAGACCTACCAGAAGAACTCCTCATGGACGAACGTCAAAGCCGTGGTGCGCGCGTACCGCGCCTGGGATAACACCGGCATCAACATGCGGAGGAATCGAAAGTTTGCCGTGGGCGACCTGGAGGAACAGGTTGAAGTCGTGGAAAAGATTCTCGCGATCAAGCCGGCAATTGATATGGAGCAGGTGCCGTTCCGCGACATCTTCTTTGCGCTCAAGTTTCCCGATCCCATGAGGAGCAGGTCGCTTCAGGCTGCACTTGACAGCTTCCCATACTCTTCCGCTGTGCTGCACGCCGGCATTCTGCAGGCGCTGGTCGATGCCCATCCTGCCACATGCTACCTGTCTGTCCGGTCCGTCACCAGGACGGAAACTCCCCCGCCGGACAACGGCGTGGTGGGTTGGAAAGCCGGTGTGACGCACAACGATGCCAACACGGCGGCTATTTACACCAGTGCCAAGATGAATATCGTTGCCGAGGTCTACGCGATCTATCCCAAGGAATCCAGCAAGCACCAGCTTGGGTTCGTGCAGCATTGCACCGCAAAGTCAGACGTTAGCACCTTCAGTGACGGGTCGCAGGTCCGCGACCAGACAACAGTGTCTTTCCCCGTTGGAGATGCGGTTAAGAACGCGACGGAACCATGGTACTTCCAAGGCACTGCAGCCGGCCTGACCCATCCTACCTGGCAGAAGCTAAAGGGTACGGCAACAGCCAGCCGCTTGATCAAGCTCGAAATGAGTGACAACTTCGTACAGAACATTCACCCGTTTTATGGCTTCTCCGCGACCGGCAGAACGGCTGCCACGCTGAAGTCCATTGCGCGAACACAGTCCTTTATCTGTTATGTCGTGCACAAGAACCCGGCTGGAAAATACCTCCCTATCGCCAGAAAGGGCTACACCATTGACGTTTCCATGCGTGTGTCCTCGAAAACGTCGCAGCCCAAGGTGCTTCAGTCGAGCGCAACGAAAGACAGCGTGGCAAAACTCGTTGTAGGGGCCGAGCTGCCCGCCGTAAGCAGCCTGTTCATGAACGGCCAGTCGCGCTGGGAGTTCGCGCCACCGAACTCGACGGCATTTGTTCCGGTGACCTGGTGAGTCTGTCCGGGCGCGGACCCGGCACTACAGGTTCCCGGATGGAACATGCCTGAGAGTTGCTTGTCGCTGCGTGAGCCCTCAAGCCGCAGAACGCATGATGGATCATAGGAGCCAGCCATCATGCCGCTGTTCATCAACAGAGAGCGAGTCGCGGACAGCACGCTCGATCGCGAGGTGCTGCGCCTGTCCGCCGGTCTGCTGGAAGACGCACCGGAGGCGGGCGGCGTTGACCCCGCGCACCTGCGCTCGATGGCTGCGCGCAACGTGGTAGACCGCACCTTGCTGCTGCAAGCTGCGCGTGACCGCGGCATAGAGGTATCGGCCGCAGAGACAGAAGCGGAGCTTGCCCGCCGATGGCAGGTGGAGCGCAGTGGCGGCGTGTGCGACCCCGGTTCAGGGGCAGGCATTCGCGAAGACCTTTTGCTCGACCGCATCACTGCTGACCTGATCAAGCACGTGCCGCGCCCCGGCCGCGTCGAAGCGGAGCACTTCTACCGCGCCAATCCGCACCTGTACCGCGCGACGGAAGCCGTGGAAGCGGCACACATTCTGCGTGAAGTGACCTCGCCGGACGGCGAGAGCGACGCCCGCGTCGCGCTGGAGCAGGCAGAGGCCGAGTTGCGAAAAGGCAAGCCGTTCGCGCAGGTGGCCGATCGCTGGTCTGCCTGCAAAGGCGTGGGTGGAACGGTCGGCTGGGTCGCGCGCGGACAGATGGTGCAGGAGTTTGAAGACGTGGTGTTCGCGCTGCAGCCGGGCCGCCGCAGCGAGATCTTTCGCACCGTCTTTGGCCTGCACATCGCCACCGTCATGCGGAGACGCAGGGCTGGCGTGACTCCGTTCGACGATGTGCGGCAAGAGATTGCCCGGCAGCTTTTCGCGGACGCGAAGCACCGCGCTCTGCAGCAGGTGCTGAGCCGCCTGCGCGCCGGGAGCGAGATCCACTACACGGAGGACGCTCCCAGTGCCTGAAGCAAAGTCCATTCCACCCTGCTGCATGCCCACGCGCGAGCGCGCAGCGGCGTTGGAGCAATCGCGGCAAACCGCAGAGAGCCGCGCGAGGGCCACTACCGGCGACACCTCTGGCATGCTGCTGCTGCCCGGCGGCAGTTTCGCCATGGGCACCGAGGACAAAGGCGGCTTCCCTGCGGATGGCGAAGGCCCGGTTCGCACCGTGACGCTCGACCCTTTCTGGATTGACCCTGTCGCGGTCACGCACGAAGCCTTTGCACAGTTCGTTCACCAAACGAACTACAAGACTGAAGCGGAACGCTTCGGATGGTCGTTCGTCTTTGCGGGCGACCTGCCGGAGAGCATGCCCGTGGAAACGCTACAGTCTGTGAGCGGCGCGCCGTGGTGGAAGCGCGTGCACGGAGCCAACTGGCAACACCCGGAAGGCCCCGGCAGCAACATCGCAGGGCGAGAGAACCATCCCGCCGTGCACGTGAGCTGGAACGATGCCGCTGCCTACGCTGCGTGGGCGGGCAAGCGCCTGCCCACCGAGGCCGAGTGGGAGTTTGCCGCGCGCGGCGGTCTGCACGGCGCCACGTATCCCTGGGGCGACGAATTGCTACCCGGCGGGGAACATCGCTGCAACATCTGGCAGGGCGAGTTCCCCACGCGCAACACGGGCGAAGATGGCTTCCGCTCCACTGCCCCGGTAGACAGCTTCCTGCCCAATGGCTACGGCGCGTACAACATGGTGGGCAACGTGTGGGAGTGGTGCGGCGATTGGTTCAGCCGCGACTGGCATCTGTCATCCACGCGGACCAACCCGCAGGGACCGTCCGCCGGCTCTGGCCGCGTCATGCGCGGTGGCAGCTATCTGTGCCATGCAAGCTACTGCAACCGCTACCGCGTAGCCGCCCGCTCGTCGAACACGCCAGACTCATCGACCACCAACATCGGCTTCCGCTGCGTCCGCGACGTGTAGCGGCTGCGTCCGAACACGGCAGCGAACGCTCAGTGCGTGAGCCCGTCCGCGCAGTCTCGCAGATCGGGCAGGTGGCACTCTTCCGCCACAGCCAGAAGTAGCTCCGCGTCGAAGATGATGACGCGATCGGGCCGGAACGTGACGACGACCGTCTGGTCGCTCATCAGCTCGACATGATCAATGAATGCACGTTCGTCCAGGTGAGCCATGCTCTATTGGGCCACCATTTCCGATGGAGATTTGTAGTCTGGCACATAAGTGGCGTCACAGTGGCGAAAAACTACGCCCCCCTGGCCGCTCCTCGGCTTTCAGAAGCTGCATGTTTGCGCCTTTGCAAGGAGCCGCAATCGCCTACAAACCCGCGTACCAGTCATAGCCCAGCTTGGTCCAGTAGTCGTCCGGGCGGTCGTCGGTGTACGCGACCAGGCCGATGCGTTTGATCTGCTTGTAGCCGTACTTGATAGGCATGTGCAGGCGCAGCGGCGCGCCATGAAATTGCTCGAGCGGCCTGCCCATCATCTCCGTGACCAGCAGCGTTTGCGGATGCCGCATCGCGTCCATGTCGTAGCCGCAGTAATAGTCACCGTCCGGCGTTTCCATGTAGACGTAGCGCGGCTCTTTGTTCTCCACGGTCAGCGCGGGCGGGTACTGCTCCAGGAAGTCCGCCATGCGCACGCCTGCCCAGTGCACCACCTGGCTCCAACCTTCGATGCACTTGAACTGCGTGACCAATTCGTGGCGAGGCAGCGGCCGCACGACGTCCTGCAGTGTGAGCAACAGGCCGGGTGTGCCGGGCTTGAGCGTGCTGTCGCTCTCGCCCGCTTCCTCGTTGCCGCGCGACTTGCGCCCGGTGCCATTTGCATCCGGCTC
>CAXTBQ010000077.1:10885-16082 GCA_964242065.1 uncultured Terriglobus sp.
GTGCCATCCTGCTTGCCCGCGGTGTCGTTGGCAGAAGGGCCGCTGCCGCCGTGCTCCTTTGCCGGATCGACCTTGGTGTCATGACCCGCATCGCCGCTGCTCGCGCCTTTGTAGCGGTAATCCCACGCGGTCACGTCGGGCGTGTAACGCGGATGCCGCGCGGCGTCGCGCATGCCCACAAGCTGCAATCGCCAGTGCTCGAGATCGAGCTCACGCTTTAGCCCGTAGACACCGTTGACACGCAGGTTCTCCGCGCGGCTCAGCGGATACGTTGGTGCCAGTTCCGCATCATGAAAGACCGTGCGAGACACGGCCGCATTCGTACGCAGCGTCTTGCGCAGGAAGTTGCTGGCGTCCTCATCGCTGGGGTTGTCGCCGAGCGCGCGGTACAGCCCGTACCCTGCTGCAGCGGATGCACCTGCGACGACGAACGACCGGCGCGTTCGACGGCGCGACTCCTGCAGCACCTCGGCATCGCGATCGCTCATCGCCAGCTCCTTCGCTCGGCCTGCAAATCCGGCGCATCCACTCGCACGATCTCGCGTCCGCTCACCATGGAGCGAAAGTTGTTCCAGCCCGCCAGCACCACCTGCGCCACGTGCACGACGAAGAAGCCAAGAAAGCCAATCGTTCCCCAAAAGTGGAGCCACCGCGCCATCTCGTACCCGCCGCAGAGCGTCGTCAGCCAGTGGGCTGAGGTCGGCTTATAAATGGCCAGCCCGGTCACCAGCATGACCGCGCCCAGCACGATCATCGACGTATAGGCAATCCGCTGCGCACCGTTGTACTTGGTTTGCGGCGGCAGGCCCTTGCGTAAGTGCAGGTCCACCAGCGTCACCTGGATCGCTTCCCGCAGGCTGCTGCGCTGTGGCAGCAGAAAGCGCCACTCGCCCGAAAGCCACGTGTACAGCACCCACGCCACGCCGTTCAGCGCAAAGATCCACATAAAAAGGAAGTGATAGCCCAGCCCTTCCGTTACGTGGTAGGGCACATGGAGCACCTTGTACAGCCACTCCGGAAAGAAGCGAAACAGCGTCCAGTGGCCCAAGCCCACGCGGTACACGCGGTGCGGATGCTGGTACGCATTGTCCGAATCGTTCCAGTAGATGAGCAGCCCGCTCCACACCATGGTGAACAGCACGGGAAAGTTGATCCAGTGCATCCACCGAAGGGCGAGCGGATGCTTCCGCTCCAGCCGGATGCTCACTCCATCAGCCGGTTCGCCATAGCCAACCGGCAGCGGAGCTACAGAAATGTCGGACTCGGCCATGCGTTGGTCTCCACCTGCACTCTGACAGACGCACACCAAGATACTTTGCCGCAGGGCGCGACGCTACCCAAAAAGCCAAGCCTGCTCCGACTCAACCACATCGACGCCCGGCTTGCCATCACCGCATCGCGGACACTTGCGCGCATGCACGCGAATGCCGGCCTCGCCATACTCGTGCCCGCAGCGGTTGCAATGCAGCAGGTACACGTGCTGCCCCGGCAGGTCGTCTGCCGCGCGGCCCGCCCGGCGCACCACAAGCTGACCGTGATGGTTCACCGTGCCGGGCTCTACCGTGGCCGCACGCGCTGCCTGCCGAGCCGCTCGACCGGGCGCAATGTATCGCTTCAACTGCATGGTCTCAGGATAGGCGATCATTAACATGGTGAGAGTGCCCCTCACGGAACAGTTCGACTCCATCATCCTGGGAGCAGGCGCGGCAGGCATGTTCTGCGGCGCGCTGGCGGGTGCACGCGGCCTGCGCGTGCTCTTGCTGGAAGCGGGCGAGCGCGCCGGCCGCAAGATCCTGATCAGCGGCGGCGGACGCTGCAACTTCACCAACCGCCACACCACCCCCGCCAACTTCCTCAGCGAGAACCCGCACTTCAGCAAAAGCGCGCTCTCCCGCTACACCTCCGCTGACTTCATCGCGCTGGTGGAGCGCTACTGCATCCCGTACCACGAGAAAATGCTGGGCCAGCTCTTCTGCGACGGCTCCGCGCAGAGCATCGTCTCGCTGCTGGAAGCGGAGTGCCGCGCCGCCCGCGTGGAGACACGCCTGCGCACGCCCGTGCTGCGCGTCGACCGCAACGAGACCGGCTTCACGGTCGACACCCCCACGGGCCAGGTGCAGGCGCGATCGGTGGTCGTCGCCACCGGCGGGCTCTCCATCCCCAAGATGGGCGCCAGCGGCATCGGCTTTGACATTGCGCGGAGCTTCGGCCTCCGCGTGGTCGAACCCCGGCCCGCGCTTGTGCCGCTGACCTTTGCGGAGGGCGAGCGCGAACGATGGGCTGAAATCTCCGGCGTGTCGGCAGAGGTGGTCGCGTCCCCCGCGCAGCGCAAGGGCAAAGGAGCCGCGCCCGCGTTCCGCGAAAAGCTGCTGGTCACGCATCGCGGCCTGTCCGGCCCGGCGGTGCTGCAGGTGTCGTCGTACTGGCGCCCGGGCGAGCCGGTGCACTTCGACCTGCTGCCGGGTGCCGACGCCTTCACGCCCATGACCCGGCAGACCGCTCGCCGCGACGACGGCACCGCGCTGCAACTGCTGCGCGGGCGCCTGCCCGCACGACTGGCCGAGCGCTGGCTCCGCGAGAACGCACCGCCCGACTGGAAGAACGCTTCCATTGCGCGGCTGGAGGAGCGGCTGCACGACTGGACCGTGCTCCCCGCCGGCACGGAGGGCTACGCAAAGGCCGAGGTCACCGCGGGCGGCGTAAGCACCGCGGACCTGCACAGCACCACGCTGGAAGCGCGGGCGGTGCCCGGGCTCGCCTTCATCGGCGAGGTGGTGGATGTTACCGGCCATCTGGGCGGCTTCAACTTTCAGTGGGCCTGGGCCAGCGCCTTCGCCGCAGCCGCCGCACTGCGGTAGCGCAGCACGCGAAAGCTCCGTATCGCACGTCTTCGGAGGGGCATGGCTTCAGCCATGCCATTGCCCCTCGCTCAGTGGTGGGGCTTTAGGCCCCTGAGGAGAGTGCCGCGCCGGAGACATGCCCTCAGCGGCTAAAGCCGCCTTTCGTCAGGCTGCATAGATGGCGTGGCTGAAGCCACGCCCCTCCGAAGCACTCGGCACCACTGGGTGGCCCATTCGTGTGTGCCCTCTGCGCATGAAGGGCTAAACAATGACCGATCACCCCTCTTCAGCATCTGCTCTGGCACTTCGCGCGCAGCCCGCTAAATTTGGGTTGCAACGGCTATATCTTCCTGGAGCGCGCTGGGTACGGAGCTAAATGTCTGAACGCAGTAGGTTCTGATAACCAGTCGAGCCGCCCCGTAGGTCCAGGTCTTCCGCACTGATCCAAAATTCTGAACTTGTACATCGGTGCATATAATCTGGGCGAAGTTACTGCGCTGAGTATTTCGTCGATCACTACAAACCGCACTTTTTCCAGTTGGATCTTCGCATCAACCGTCTCAGGTCTCAACGCGACATTATCGCTAACCGACGCGAACGGAATTGATGGGTAGAGCACACCGTCCAAGTCCGTGTGCGAGAACGCCCATTTGGCCAAACCGATGCTCGGACGATACTCGTTTTCGTTGCCTTTAGAAACTCTCTTAGTGAATACGCCAGACATCCACTCTGATGGGAATGAGACAGCCTCACTGTCGTTTGCAGGTCCAAGTCCGGGGTAGAACTTCCTGGAAGGCTGAAGTCGCTCCATAAGGCTGCGGCTAAAGCCTAGATGGTTGATTAATAGATCTTCTTTTTGTGACCATACAGATAGTGCATATGTTTCTCCCGCCTGTGCGCCCACCTCAACAAACGGCGTAGCTGATTCACCTATTGAGGCATAAAACAAGCTCTCACCTGCGGCGTTGAGTCTGCCATTCACTGACACCATCGCGGCAGGCGGGTAGCTAAGTTCTGAGATGTGCGACGGTCTCCGAGAGAGCGGCCTTGCTCTGCTGAGCAGGCTACCTGCGAATCTTAGTATCGGTTTGAACATGAAGCGACTGCGATCAAAAGTGTGGTCAAGGTGCTTAACTAGCTTGGTGTAGCTCACTCCACTGGTCGCCAGACTTTCGTAGTGCCTAGTCAAAATCCCAAGCTCATCCAAATCAGCGACAGAAATCCGGAGTCCGCCCTCATGTTTCATATCCATGTCTCACGGCATCAATCAGGCCGTTTCTGGAGATTTGACGGATTTCCCCCGCCTTGCCATTTATATCCCCAGCGTGAGCACGCGCCCGTCAGCCACTAGAGGCTTGTACAACAAGCGCATGCTGGACCGGATCCCACTCTGCTGCTCGGCAGGGCGCTGAACCACGACGCCACGTACAAGCTGGGCGAGCGTGAGCTGACCAGGATACCCGTCAACAAGCTGCGCTTGGAGCCGGGCTGAAGGCCCGCGTTGTAATAGCCTGGGGCGCAGCCCCAGGTAAGCTCGCAGTCAGGTTTGCGGGCTGAAGGCCCGCGTTATCGGTGCGTTAGCACCGCCCTCTCTGCCACGCCGCGCAACCTAATCCCACACAAACCGCTCGTCGAAGGCGACACCGTACTTTGTAAATAACGCCCGCATCTCTGCCTGGTAATCCCGCCTGCGGTGGTGCGCAGCCTGTGCGTCGATGTACTCCAACAACGCCGCCCGGTCTGACGGGCCGACCGAAAACGCGGCGTACCCACGCTGCCACCGGAAGCGCGCAAACGCCGGTCCGCGCGTCTTGATCCATTTCGAGGAAGACACCTTGAGTGCCTCCACCAGCCGGGATACGGAGGCAGTACGCCCCAGCAGCACGGCCACGTGGACGTGGTCTTCCACGCCGCCCACGCGAAAGCAGACGTTCTCACCCGTACCGGCGACCGTCGCCATGTACGCGTGCAGTTCCGGCCGGATGGTATCGTGCAGCCACGTTTTACGGTCCTTGGTACTGAAGATGATGTGGACCAACAGGCACGACAGCGATTGCGGCATGCGACGGAGTATAGCGTTGTCATGCGCCACGCGGTCAAAGCGGAGGTGCTGGCGCACCTATAACGCGGGCCTTCAGCCCGCAATCTCGCATGAGACGTTTACCTGGGGCTGCGCCCCAGGCTATTACAGCGCAGGCCTGCAGCCCGCAGTCTCGCACGCAACTCTTACCCGGACCTGCGCTCCAGGCTATTACAGTGCGGGCCTGCAGCCCGCAATGTCGCACGCAACTCTTACCCGGACCTGCGCCCCAGGCTATTACAGCGCAGGCCTGCAGCCCGCAGTCTCGCACGCAACT
>CAXTBQ010000078.1:0-14158 GCA_964242065.1 uncultured Terriglobus sp.
GCAGGCATTCGCCGCGCTGGTCTTTTTACCGCCCTTCTTTGCTGCGGTCTTCTTTGCGGGGGTTGCTGTTTTCTTGGTGGCCAAGGATTTGCCTCGCTGGTTGGATTTGGCTGTTGTACGAACAGCCTTGCCGCCACGATTTGCCTGGGGCTTTTTCGTGGCAGACTTTTTTGCGCCGGAAGCCGACTTGGAGGTCGCTGTCTTCTTTGCAGGCGCCGAACTCTTCTTCTGAGCCGTCTTAGTCGCGGGTTTGGCAGAAGTAGCAAACTTCTTTGCGGCCTTCTTCGCCGGCGGCTGTGGCGGGGTCTTCTTCGCTGCTTTTTTTGCTGCAGGTGGAGGTGGTGTTTTCTTCGCTGCTTTCTTCGCGGCCGGGGGCGGCGTCTTCTTTGCGGCTTTCTTTGCCGCTGGCGGAGGCGTCTTCTTTGCGGCTTTCTTCGCTGCGGGTGGAGGCGGGCTCTTCTTTGCTGCCTTCTTCACCGACTTGCCGGCCGCGCGGGTTCCACCAGCCTCCTGCGTGGCGGAACCATCGAATGCATCACTCAACGCCGAACCGAGGGCAAGCGACTCACCCTCGGCTATCTCTGCCTCACTTTGTTCCGGTTCCGTAGATTCCTCATCGGGAGGTGTGTACGGATCCACCTGGCTTGAGGGCGGTGCCTTCAGCGTGGCTGTTTCGGCGTGGTGCTCGTTGCGCAGCATCTTGTCACTGTCTTCGGGGCCGGGCTCTTCATCACGATCGTCTTCATCGTCGATGTCGTCTTCCTCCTCATCCAGCGTCTCGTCGTCGTCCTCTTCCAGGTCATCATCCTCTTCGTCATCGATGTCGTCATCGTCAGAGGTAGTGGTTACTTCGTCTTCCTCGTCCTCTTCGTCATCGTCGTCGATGTCGTCTTCCTCATCGTCGTCGTCGAGTTCGGGTTCTTCGTAATCGTCCTTTGCCGCGGCGTAAAGCTTCTGATCGTCTTCGAACATGGTCACCTCCAACGCATGTGCAGGGTAGGATGCAACAAACCTGCGGGTGCGTGGATCATAGCTGCGAATACAGAAATATGGTGCACCGCAAATAGTGCAATGGCAAGCAATCTTTTTTGCGGCGGAAGAAAGCGAAGTGAAATTGGTTCACACGCGTTCTGCTTCTGCGATGCCGAGCCCGACAAGATCCCGATCGTGCGTGCTAATGTCACCGCATGCAACGCTCTATCTGCTTTGCCACATACCTCCTGAGCACGTTGTGTTTCGTCCTGGTTAGCCCTGCGCAGCTTGCGCGGCATTCTGCCCGCAGCGCGACGGACGTTGAGTCCGAGCTGGCGCGCACCATTGCATCGATCCGGGCCATCGATAACCACGCGCACACCGTGCTTCCGCCACCCGGCGACGCAACCGACCGCGAATTCGACGCGCTGCCCGTGGACAACATGGAGCCGCAGACCGATCCCGTGGTGCTCCGTGAAGACGCGCCGCAACTGCACGCCGCGTGGCAGGCGCTGTGGGGCTTTAGCGGCAACGCGCCGCTCAGTGCTGATGGGCTAAAGCAACTGCAGGCCGCGCGCGATGCGGTAAAAAAGCGCGAAGGCGCAAACTACGACAACTGGGTGCTGGACCGAGTGGGCATCGGTACGCAGCTTGCCAATCGAGTCGCAATGGGGCCGGGGCTAGGCAAGCCGCGATTCCAATGGGTGCCGTACGACGATGCGCTGATGTTTCCACTGGACAACAGCGCCCTGGCCGCGGCCACTCCGGACCGTGCTCTGTTCTTCCCCATGGAACGGAAGGTGATGGGGAGATATATGCAGGCGGCTGGCCTCTCCTCGCTACCTGCCACGCTCGATGAGTACGTAAACAAGCTGTTGCTGCCCACTCTGCAGGCGCAGAAGCAGGGCGGCGCTGCTGCCATCAAGTTTGAAGCGGCCTACCTTCGCGACTTCCATTTCACATCACCCCTACACGAGGATGCGGCGCGCATCTTCGCGAAGTACGCCAGGGGCAGCGTGCCTGGCAGCGCGGAGTACAGCACCCTGCAGGACTTCCTGTTCCGCACAATGTGCGCCGAGGCCGGCCGGCTGGGCATGCCGGTACACCTGCACACTGGCGAGGGTGGCGGCAGCTACTTCAGCCTGGCCGGCGTAGATCCCATGCTGCTGGAGCCCTTGTTCAATGACACCGCTCTACGCAAGTCCACGCGGTTCGTCATGCTGCACGGCGGCTGGCCGTTCGTGCGCGAGACCGGGGCGCTGCTACAGAAGCCTAACGTGTACACCGACCTGTCGCAGCAGGCAGAGTTGTTCTCACCGCGCGCGTTGAGCGGCTGGCTGCGGGAGTGGCTGGAACTGTACCCCGACAAGGTGCTCTACGGTACGGACGCTTACCCATACAGCCCGGAGCTCGGTTGGGAGGAATCGCTCTGGATCGCAAACCGCACGGTGCGCGAGGCGCTCGGAATAGCGCTCACGGGGATGGTGCGCGACGGTGTGGTGGACATGCCGCGCGCGAAGGTGATTGCAGAGATGGTACTGCGTGGAAACGCGGCCAAACTGTACGGTTTGCAGTAGGTGGTAGTCTCCCTGTTTCTTACTTCCGTGTTCATCCCGCAGATCTCGTGTGGTCTCTTCGCTACGCTGCGGAATGCTAAAGACGGAGCCCTAAGAGCAAGCTCAGGACTTTTTTGCTCTTCTGCTTGATGCCGCCTTCTTGTCATTCAACGCAGCAGCGGCGCGGAGCAGGGCCTTCAGCGCCTCCTCATCGATCTCCTCGCCTTCATGTACATCAATAGCCCGGCGAACGTTGCCCTCCAGGCTGCTGTTGAACAGACCCTTCGGGTCGGGCAATGCAGCCCCGTTGGCAAAGGTCATCTTGACGGCGGCTTTGTAGGTTTCGCCCGTGCAGAGAATGCCGTGGTGCTCCCACACGGGCACGCCACGCCACTTCCACGTCTCGACCACGTCAGGCACCGCTTCGTGGATCAGGCGGCGCACACGTGCCAGCGTCTCGCCGCGCCAGTCACCAAGCTGCCGGATGCGTTCCTCAATTTGTTCTGAAGCGTTCTTTTCCATGCCACGTCACCCGTTTCTCCGTCGCCTTTATATCAGGACAGGTGCGCGCGCAAACAGCGGCTTCGTTTCCAGATCAAGCAGGTGCTGCTTCACATGAAGGCCGCCGGCAAAGCCGGTCAGCCTGCCCGACGAGCCGATCACGCGATGGCACGGCACGATAATCGAAACAGGGTTGCGGCCGTTCGCAGCACCCACCGCGCGGCTCGCCTCGGGAGTGCCAAGCTGCCTTGCGAGCTGCCCATACGTCCGCGTTTGGCCGAACGGAATGGTCAACAACGCGTTCCACACACTCTTCTGAAACGCTGTTCCGCGAAGATCGAGCGGCAATGAGAACTGCTGCCGCGTGCCGGCGAAGTACTCCGCGAGCTGGTGTTCTGTTTCGATGAGAATGTGCCCGTCTCGTTCCGCTGTGCTGCCCAGTGGAACGCGCCAGGGATCTTCGTTTTCCCAGAGCACGGCCACAAGCCCGACCTCGCTCGCGACCAGCTTCAACCTGCCAACGGGAGAAGCACAGTCGCGGGAAAACAAGTTCATGATCCGGCCTCCATGTGCGCTCTGCAGCAGCGCGTAGACGAACTACTTCTCTTCTTTCTTCTTGTTGCGCGCGCGGACCTTGAACCATATAGGGCTGCCGATAAAGCGGAAGCTTGCGCGGATCTGGTTTTCGAGGAAGCGCTCGTAGGAGAAGTGCAGCTTCACATCGCGGTCGGTGAACAGGACGAAGGTGGGCGGCGCGACCGCGGCCTGCGTCATGTAGTAGATGCGAAGGCGCTTGTTGTACGGGACACCTGCCTTCTCGAACTCGACCGCATCCAGGAAGCGATTCATCTGGCCGGTGGTGATGCGTTTGCGGCGTTCGCGCGCCACCAGCTGCACCTTCTTGAAAACCTCTTCGACGTTTACGCCATCGCGCGCGCTGGTGAAGATAAGCGGCGCGTAATCCAGGTATTTCAGCGCGTCTCGCACCTGTTCCGTGTAGACCTTGCGGTCCGCGGGTGCCTTGCCGTCGGGGTTCGATCCATCTTCGCGTCCTGTAGTGACGGCGTCCCACTTGTTCACCACGAGGATGACGCTGCGCCCACTCTCATGCGCGTAGCCGCCGATGTTGGCGTCCAGACCGGTAACGCCCTCGGTGGCGTCGATGACGAGCAGCGCCACGTCTGCCGCCTCCAGGTGCTTGCGCGCCATGATGACGGACAGCTTCTCAGCCATGAGCGTGGTCTTGCCTTTACGCCGGATGCCGGCCGTATCCACAAAGCGGAAGCTGTGGCCGTTGCGCTCCACGGTTTCGTCCACCGCATCCCGCGTGGTGCCCGCGATAGGCGAGACGATGGCGCGGCCTGTGCCGGTCAATGCATTGAGTAGCGTGGACTTGCCCACGTTCGGGCGACCAATAATAGCGACGCGCGTCTCCTTGCTTACGTGCTCACCGTGGGAGCGTAGCTTGCGCTCGCGGGTGGGTTCGGTGACTCCATCCGACTCCGAATCCCGCATCTCTCCGAGATCTGGGGCACCCGCTTCATCTTTAGAGTGAGTGGGTGCCCCATGTCTCGCTTTTGAGACATGGGATTCAAAGTCATCCGCTTCCTCGTTCACCGGCACGGGCATCGCGGCGGCAACGGCGTCCAGCAGGTCTCCCAAGCCTAGGCCGTGCTCCCCGCTGACGGGGTACACCTCGCGAAAGCCAAGTGTGCGAAAGCCCTCGGCCGTGTGCGCGATTTGCGCGGTGTCCATCTTGTTGACGGCCAGAAAAACGGGTTTGCCGCTGCGGATGAGCAGGCGCGACAACTCAATGTCAGGCGCGGTCAGTTCGCTGCGGCCGTCCACCACCTGCACAATGGCTTCAGCCTCATCGAGCGCGATACGTGCCTGACGGAAGATCTCGCTGGGAATGAGCGCTTCATCATCGGGAACGACGCCGCCCGTATCGACGACGCGCAGCACACGGCCTTCCCAGTCGACCTCACCGTAGATGCGGTCGCGCGTGATGCCCGGTTCGTCGCCCACGATGGAGCGGCGAGTGCCGGTGATCCGATTGAACAGCGTGCTCTTGCCGACGTTCGGGCGACCGCAAATGGCGAAGAGCGGTGCTGCGATGCTGTCAGACGGGCGCTGCGCTTCTTCAATCAGCGGCAGCATGGCGGCCAGTGCGTGCTCGGTTTCCGGAGCGGAGAGGGCGGCAGAGTGCACGCGCGGACGCGGCGTGTCGATGCGGCCCGTGCCGCGTTCGCCGCGTGCAGGACGTTGTGATTGCGGCAGCGCGCCTGGTGCCATCTGCGCTCCGGTGACTGCGCGGCCACGTTGCCGCTCCGGCGATTGCGTGCGCACTTTGCCCTTGCTGAACGCGGCAGACTTTTTGGCAGCAACGGCCTTGCGGCCCTTGGGTGAAGCTCCGCCCACCGCAGAAGCCGACGCCTTGGCACCCTTGGGCGTTGCGCCCTTGTGCGGCCGTGTCTGCGCCTGCCGGTGCTTCTTTCCAAGCCGCTTTTTCTCCGGTGCCATCGCTGCGTCCGCCTTCTCTCAAGGGTAGCAGCGCGAGTGGTGCGCAATGGCAGCTTCGACAGCTAAGAACGCTCCTAACGGGTCAGCATCCGCGTGGCGCAAAGTCATCTCGCCATCCTGTATGGTGAACGTGTCATGGATAGAAGCAGAATGTTTGCTGCCCGCCGACGTTGTTGTCTCGCCCTGTCGTTGTTTGCCGCCGTCGCTCTCAACGGCTTTGCCGCACAGGCCCGCAAGCAGCCGCAGCAGTGGGTCGGCACATGGGCGGCAAGCCCGTGCGCACCGCCCGCTGCAGGAGCACGGCTGGCCTTTCATGATGAAACGCTGCGCCTTATCGTGCACACGTCCACCGGCGGCGATGCGGTGCGTATCCGGCTTTCGAACACCTTTGCCACTGACTCTCTCACCCTGGACACGGCGCAAGTCGCGCTACGCACCGGCGGCAGCACGGTGCGCAGCGGCATTGCGCTCACGTTCAGCGGACGATCAGCGGTGAGCATTCCCGCGGGAGCATCCGTGCTCAGCGATCCTGTTACTATGCCCGTGCCCGCGTTGAGCGACCTGGCCGTGAGTCTGCACATGCCTGGCGATGCGCTGCCCGGCGCGCTGCATTACGACGCCCGGCAGACGTCCTATATCGCCCCCGGCAACCAGGCTGCCGCATCCACGCTTCAGGGCGAGCGCACGCTGGAGCGGTGGCCCCTGCTCACCGCAGTGGAGGTGAGCGGCAAGGCTCCACACGCCGCCATCGTGGCGCTTGGATCATCCACAACCGACGGGTACCGTTCCACCACCAACGCGAACCATCGCTGGACAGACTACTTCGCCGTCCGGCTGCAAGGCGATCCAAAGCTGAGCAGCTTCGGCGTGTTGAACGAAGGTGTTGGTGGAAACCGCGTCCTGCATGACGGGCGTGGTCCAAGCGGGCTTGCCTTTGGCGTGAGTGCAAGCGCGCGCTTCGACCGCGACGTACTGGCGCAGGCCGGTGTGCGCTATGTCGTGTTGTTCGAGGGCGGCAACGACATTAATCACCCCGGTGACGTCGCGCCACTGTCGGAAAAGATCACAGCGGACGATCTGATCGCTGGATACCGTCAACTGATCGCACGTGCGCATGAGCATGGACTCCGCATCATCATGGGTACCATCACCCCATTTGAGGGCTCTCTCAAGCAGCCGGAAGCTCTGCCCGAGCGCGAAGCCATCCGGCAGGCCGTGAACCACTGGATTCTTACCAACCAGGAGGCGGACGGCGCCATTGACTTTGCCCACGCCGTTGCCGATCCCACGCATCCATCGCGCTTTCTTGCAGCATTCGATAGCGGCGACCACCTGCACCCAAACGACGCCGGCTACAAGGCGATGAGTGACGGGATCGACCTTCGCCTGTTCCGGTAGGCGTGGCGGAAAGGATAATGCCACAAGCGTTCGCATTCCTCGCCGATTGCGCTACCATCGGCATGCCGGCGCTCAGGCAATGTGTCGATGGGAGTCCTACTCCATGAGTTTTCTCTCTATCCTGCTTACCGGCCTGCTGGTCGCTCCACCTTTCGTGGTCGCGGTACTGTGGCGCGTATCCCGTCGGCAACGCTCCGTGCAGGTGGGACGCAGGCGTCGCCTGCCAGACAGGGAAGCGTTGGTGCTGGCGCGCGTGGGAGCCGTTACCTGCGGCCTGCTGCCGTCGCTGCAAATGCTGGCCAGCTTTGAGCGATGGCGCACCGGTGAAGCAGGGCTGTACCTGTGGTACCTCCTTGCAGGTTTTGGCGTGGTGCTAGCGATCTTCGCGCTGGCGGCGCTGCTGTCCTACGCTCGCGGCAAGGAGCGCGGCGTGTCCAGCGGCATGGTGGTGCTGGCCACGTCCATGCTGCTGCTCATCACGTTTCTAGGCGGCCCGGGCGCGGGCTGACGCGCAGCTATGATGAGAGGTGTTCGCCCTCTCTTCGCGCCTTGCCAACTGCCGCCACCATCTCCGAACTGCCTACGCTGCACGAGTTCTTCGCGCCGGGCGGCGTCTTGGCCAGGTCGTCGCTGAATTATGAGCATCGCAAGGGCCAGTTTGAGATGGCGAAAGCCGTCGAGAAGGCGCTGGAAGACAAGCGCCACTTGATTGTGGAGGCCGGCACCGGTACCGGCAAAACGCTGGCCTACCTGCTACCCGCGCTGCGCATGGCGCGCGAACGCGGCAGCCGGGTGATCATCAGCACCGGCACCAAGAACCTGCAGGAACAGATCTTTTTCAAGGACATCCCGTTCCTTGAGTCGCTGCTGGGGCCACTGAAGGTCTGCACCATGAAGGGCCGCGCCAACTACGTGTGCAAGCAGAAGCTGTACGCTCTGGCGCAGTCACCCCTGCTGACGCAACCGGACGAGATCAAGCACTTCCACCTCATTCAGCAGTGGGAGCAAACCACGGCCACGGGTGACCGCGCCGAGATCGTCGGACTGCCGGAAACCTCGCCTCTGTTCAGCAAGCTGGACGCGCGCAGCGAAGCCTGCCTGGGCCAGACGTGCCCCAACTTCGAGCCCTGTTACATCACGGAAATGCGCAAGCGGGCGCTGGAGAGCGACCTTGTCATCGTCAATCACCACCTGTTCTTCGCGGACCTGAATATCAAGCAGCAGGCCGCCGGTGCGCCGGATGCGGGCGTGCTGCCGGAAGCTGCCGCGGTGGTCTTCGATGAAGCGCATGAGATGGAAGCGGTAGCGAGTGACTACTTCGGCATCGCCATTTCGCAACAGCGCTGCGAGGAACTGGCGCGCGACACCGAACTGCTGCTGCGCGCAAAGAGCGTGTCGTCTTCATCGATTGAAAGCGCCACGGCAACGCTACGCGACCGCAGCCGCGCCTTTTTCGGCTCGCTGCCCATGGATGGCTTTCAGCTTGGGCGTCAGCCCTTCCACGATCGCGCCGGCTTCCTTGAGGAGCGCGGCGATAGTTACGCAGGTTACCTGCTTGCGCTGGACCGCTTGCGGGACGAGTTGGACCGCGTCAAGGATGTGGAGGAGGTGAACGGCCTGAAGCGCCGCGTTACCGACCTGCGCCAGAGCTCCGCGTTCCTGATGGAGACGGTCGATCCCAATACCGTGTTCTGGATCGAGCGCCGCGCGGCGGGTGGCGTCAAGAACTTCTCGCGGACGGAATCCGGTATGCCCGCCAGCTTCCACACGTATCTGCAGGCCACGCCCATTGACGTGTCGGAGATTCTCTCCACCACGCTGTTCAGCGGCTTCAGCAGCGTGATCCTGACCAGCGCCACGCTCACGGTGCAGGGCGGCTTCGACCACATTGCGAAGCGGCTGGGGCTGACCGGTGCGCGTGAACTCACCGTGCCCTCGCACTTCAACTACAGCAAGCAGGCGCTGCTCTACCTGCCACCGTACCTGCCTGACCCGCGTGACGCCAGCTTTCTGCCCGCGGCCGCGGAGCGTATGCGCAAGGTGCTGGAACTGAGCCGCGGCCGTGCCTTCTGCCTGTGCACCAGCTACGTCCAGATGCGTGCGCTGTATGAGCGCATGCTGGTGGAACTGCCGTTCCCGCTGCTGCTGCAGGGCCAGGCTCCGCGCAAGGCGTTGCTGGATGAGTTTCGAGAGACGCCCAACGCCGTGCTCTTCGGTACCAGCAGTTTCTGGCAGGGTGTGGACGTGCAAGGCGAGCAGCTAAGCTGCGTCATCATTGACCGGCTGCCCTTTGGCGTGCCCAGCGACCCGGTCATGCAGGCGCGCATGGAAGCGATTGAGCACGCAGGCGGTAAGCCGTTCCACGACTTGCAGATTCCGCAGGCCGTCATCGCGCTGAAGCAGGGCTTCGGCCGGTTGATCCGCTCCGCGACAGATCGGGGTGTGCTGGTGCTGCTGGACAACCGTGTGCAACGGCAGAGCTACGGCAAGATCTTCCTCGACAGCCTGCCGCCCTACCGTCTGACGCAGGACATGGATGACGTGGAGCGCTTCTTCACAAGCACTGCATAGCTTCGCCTTCCCGAGAGGGAACCACTCGCGCGCACCGTCTTCGCGCCACTTAAGAGAAGGCAGTAAGCGCAGTGATACTTACTAGAAGGTGCCTTCCAAAGCAGCTAGTCGAACGGCGCGTGTGCTCGCGCCGAAGCAGCACTTCGTCGTGGTGGATGGCCTGCGCGGCATTGCTGCCTTGTGTGTTGTAGCGTTTCACTTTACTGAGATGAACTGCAGCAACGCACGTTTCGGACTCTGCCACGGGTTCCTTGCGGTTGACTTCTTCTTCTGTCTTTCCGGCTTTGTGCTTGGCTACGCCTACAACGATCGCGTTGGCAGCATGGGCCCGCGTCAGTTCCTGTTGGTGCGCCTCGTCCGGCTTCACCCCATGGTCGTGTGCGGCACCGTTCTTGGGCTGCTTGCCTTCCTCTTCAACCCCTTCGAAGCACCATCGGGTTACAGCCTCGGCAAGGTGCTTGCCATTGCGGCAGCATCGCTCTTCCTGGTTCCGTATAGCGCGATGCATGAGCACGGCGAACACCTGTTCGGTCTGAACCCGCCCGCATGGTCGCTGTTCTGGGAGTACTTTGCGAACGTGGTGTTCGCTATTGCGCTCTATCGCTTCCGGCGGCGAGCCCTGTGTGTGCTGGGTGCCATTGCAGCGGTCATCCTCTGCATGGCAGGGCACCATGCCGGGAACCTGTCCGGTGGGTGGGGCGCGATGAACTTCGCGGAAGGCGGCTCGCGGCTGGTGTTCTCTTTCAGCGCGGGCCTGCTCCTCTACCGCTTGAATTGGCGACCGCGCACGCCGTTCGGCTTCGGCGGACTCAGCTTCCTGTTGGTACTCGCGTTCCTAATGCCTTATGCAACGGGCGGGTGGATGCGCGAGGCAGCCATCATCCTGCTCTACTTCCCCCTGCTCATCCTGTTGGGCACGGGCGCAGTGGCAACCCCGCGGCAGGAGCGATGGTGCCGCATACTGGGCAATCTGTCGTACCCGCTCTACATGACGCACTATGCCGCGATATGGATCTGGGACGACTTTGCCCACAGACATAGGTTGTACGGCACAAGGTTTTGGTTATCGGCAGTGACAGGCGTCCTACTTATGACCGCTCTTAGCTTGGTAATTACCAGGTATTACGACAAGCCCGTGCGCCGGTATTTATTCCGTCGCTTCTCACTTGGCATGAACACCATCGCTTCTTCCGCTTAGGGAATTTTGCTGTTCACCTGAGCGCGAGAGTTGCCACGTCGCAGCAGTACAGCACTCCAGGCGTACGGCGCGGGTCTGCGTCTGGTATCTACTCTTCCACGATCACTTTGCGGCTTAGTGTGCCTGCCTCGTCGTCTTCAATGGGCAGCGCGGTTCCACGCTTGCGATCGAAGATCTTGCGGACCACCCAGATGGCAAGCGCGACGAGCAGCAGACCAAGGATGAACAGGAGCAGGTGCGCGTGTGAGCGGACTGTGCGGAAGATCAGGTCCATCACCGCCGGTCCGTACAGGTGCGTAAGGGTGGCGTAGACGGTGAACTGCACCAGCTTGCCCAGGAACGCTGCCACCAGAAAGGTCAGTGGCTTCATTTCAAATACGCCCGCGCAAAACTCGAACAGCTTGAACGGCGTGGGCGGCGGGCCCATGGCCGGGATCAGGATGGCGAAAAACTCCTGCTCTTCAAAGCGGTCGCGCAGCTTTTCGTAGCGTTCACGGTTGATCTTGCCCAGCAGGAACAACTCGCCGCCCAGCCTGCCCACGTAAAACGGCACCATGCTGCCAATGGCTGAGGCCACAGCAGCAAGCAGCGGATATAGCAGGAAACGTCCAGGATTGGCGCTGACAAGCTGAATCAGGATCGGCTGCCACGGGATGGGGATCAGCGCGGAATCGAATAGTGACGCCAGCAAAAGACCGGTGCTACCCAGGTGCGTCAGCCGGGTACCCAGCCGCTTGAGCAATCCCATGTGGGCGGCCTTGGCGGGAATGTTTTGGGCGGCGGCCAGCAGCAGAGCGGGCAGGTGCGGCAGGTGAATCATCCGGTACATTTTACGTCCCAGAACGCGCGTGGACCCAGGGCCGGGCAGAGATGAGAAGATTGGAAGGTACGGCACAGGCGCTCCAGGAAGTTTTTACCGGGTGCGTGTTCAGCGAAATGTGGTGGCGGAGAAACATTCGCGCCGCATCGGCAGTCTTAACGGGAAGAGACAGCAACCAGAGTGCCCCTCATCGAAACACCGCCCGGAACAGACCAGCCGAGTGAGACCTCCGTTGAAGCGGAGAGCAGCCGCCCACCGCGCAGGCCGCGCTTTGCACGTGGCGGTGCACGCTACTACGACCTCGACCAGCATGAACTGATCACCTTGCTCGACGAGGTGAACGACGAGCGTGCCCGCGCCCGCTTTCGTGAAGCCGTGTACATCTCCGTCATCGTGTGGCTGGTGTTGGGATGGGTGATCATCTATGGCCCGCGCTACCTGTGGCACGCGCCCGTGCTCGTGACCGCGCTGCCCGACAAGTCCAAGGAGATGACGTACCTGGACGTGCCGCCCGATCTGCAGAAACAGTTGCAGCGGAAGACACCCGCGCCCAATATCAGCGCACGGTCCACGGAATCGCAAAGCCCCAAACCCAGTCCGCAGGCTCCGCAATCGCGTGCCGGCACGCCTACGCCGCCCGCACCGAAGCCGGCACCACAGCCCGCGCAACAGCAGCAGCAGCGGCAAGCTCCACAGCAGCAGCCACCGCCTCAGCAGCAGCCGCAACAACAGCCGCAGCAACAGGCTCGGAATACCCCGCCGACACCGCAACCTTCTCGCCAGCCTTTAGCGGACGCGCCGGCACCCAGCCAGAACCGCAGCATCTTTGGTTCGCCCGGCAGCGCGTCCCAGCAGATTCAACAGGCTGCGCGCGGCAGCCGCGGCGGTGAAAGCGGCGACTACGGATCGGTCAGCGCAGGCAAAAACGGCGGCAATAAGATGGGCACGGAGGTCCTCTCCGACACGCAGGGCGTGGACTTCGGCAAGTACCTGCAGCGTCTGCTCGCAGACGTGCGGCGCAACTGGCTGCCGCTCATCCCGGAAGAGTGCAGACCGCCGCTGAACAAGCAGGGCATCACCGGCGTGCGCTTTACCATCCAGCCCAACGGCACCATCAGCGCCATGCACCTTGATTACTCCACGCATGACGTGGCGATCGACCGCGCGGCATGGGGATCCATCACGTCGCTCGGCGCGGCGCAGCCCCTACCCAAGGAGTTCCACGGGCCAAATCTGGAGCTGCGCATCGAGTTCCGCATCAACAAAGACGGCCAGGCTGCGGAGTAGCCGCGCCGCTGGCGTATCCTGCTGCACATGTCCCGTGACCGGGTGAGTTCCCAAGAGTACCGCCGCCAGGTGCAACAGGAGCGCCGCACGCAGGGCCGTGCCGCGTTGCTGCTGGCGCTGTTGCTTCTGCTTTTCATTTACCTGCGCGCTGCAAAGACGCCCATGCTGCCATCTGGATGGTGGCACCGCTGGTAGAGCACGCGGGGAACCCCTTGCTGGTCGTGCTTGCCGGTCCCACGGCGTCGGGCAAGACGGCATTGTCGCTTGCGCTGGCAGAGCGGCTGGGCGGTGAGATCGTGTCGTGCGATTCCGTTGCCGTGTACCGCGGCATGGAACTGGGCACAGCCAAGCCCTCGCACGAAGAACGCACGCGCGTGCCGCACCACATGCTCGACATGGTTCGGCCAAGCGAGGAGTACACAGCGGGCGACTATGGACGTGCCGCGCGCCAAGCTGTCGTGGAGATCGCCGCGCGCAGTCGTGTGCCCATTGTTACGGGCGGTACTGGACTGTACCTGCGCGCGTTGCTGGACGGGCTGAGTGCCGCACCACAGCGCGACTCCGCGTTGCGCGCGCGCCTGCAGCGTGCGGTGGAGCGGCGAGGTGCCGCAGTGCTGCATCGTGCATTGCGCCGCCTGGATGCGGTAGCGGTAGAGCGCATTCACGTCAACGACGCGCCCAAGCTGATACGCGCCATTGAAGTTTCCGCCCTCGAGGGCAGGGCGATGACCGCAGGCTGGACTGCAGCGCCGCCCGAGCCGTTGCAGGGCTTCCGGATCGTGCAGATCGGCCTGGCCCCGGACCGCGCTGCACTGTACGCACGCATCAACGCGCGCTGCGCCGCCATGTTCCGCGACGGCTTGGTGGAGGAGACGCGCAGCCTGGTCGCGCAGTACGGTGCAGACTGCCGCGCGCTGCACGCCTTGGGCTACGCGGAGGCACAAACCGTGCTGCGCGGCGACATAACCGAGCCGGAAGCGATTGCGAAGGCACAGCAGGGCCATCGGAACTACAGCAAGCGGCAGGGCACATGGTTTCGCCGCGACAAGCGTATCCAGTGGCTGCAGGGCTTTGGGGAAGAGAGTGTCGACGCGGCAATGAAGCTCATGCCCGTTGGTTTAGGTGTCCTTACCACCTGGTGCGGTACAAACCGGCGCCACTGAGCCACGCTCGAGCCTGCTTGCATACGGGTGTCGGCAGTTCCTTGAAGATTGCCTGCACCGTGACCCCGTTTACGGTCACAGAGCGAGTCGGTCTTTCAACGACTCGGTTGCGGGCTGAAGGCCCGCGCTGTAATAGCCTGGGCCAACGGCCCAGGCAACAGGCAGGAGT
>CAXTBQ010000078.1:14201-15795 GCA_964242065.1 uncultured Terriglobus sp.
CTATAACGCGGGCCTTCAGCCCGCAAATCCGGGAGGCAACATACCTGAGGCTTCCCCCCTGGTTTTTACCGCGCGGGCCTTCGGCCCGCTGAGTCTCTACCCGGCAGGTTGATCGTCTTCGCTGAGGTGCGCGTCCAGCAGGCTGGCTACACCGCGCGGTATTTCACAACTCCGCCCACCAGCGTTGCGTGGACGCGGCCCAGCATCGGCGCGCCATGGAACGGTGTGTTGCGTGACTTTGATCGTGTTGCAGCAGCGTCATAGGTCCACGCAGCCCCTGCATCAAACACCACAAAATCGGCCAGCGCGCCGGGCGCGATGCGGCCCACGTTATGCCCCAGCTCGCGCAGGCGGAACTTCTCTGCCGGAGCGGAGGTCATCAGCGCCAGCACGGACGCCAGCGGTATGCCATGCTCACCGTGCAGGATGCGAAGCGACGCGCCCAGCGCGGTTTCCAGCCCGGTGATGCCGTTGGGCGCGCGCTCGAACTCGACGTTCTTTTCCCACGCGGCGTGCGGCGCATGGTCCGTCGCCAGGATGTCTACCGTGCCGTCGAGCACGGCGGCGATGCAGGCATCCCGGTCCTCGCGCGACCGTAGTGGAGGGTTCATCTTGAAGCGCGTGTCGTAGCGCTGTGATTGCTGCGCCGGGTCGCCCGCAATGGCCTCGTCGGTAAAGGCAAGGTGGTGCGGCGCAACCTCGCAGGTCACGTGCAGACCGCGTGCTTTGGCCGCGCAAATCGCATCAAGCGCCCTTGCCGTGGACACATGCTGCACGTGCAGATGAGGCCGCAGCTTTTCTTCACGCTCGACCTCTTCCAGCAAGCGAATGTCGCGCTCCACGACGCTTGATTCCGCTTCCACCGGCATACCGCGCAGCCCCAGCCGAAAGGCTACCGGGCCAAAGTTCATGCTTGCACCCACGGTCATGCGCGTGTCTTCCGCGTGCTGCGATATGGGGAGACCAACGCGAGCCGCGGCCACCAGCGCCCGCCGCATGATCGCGTCGTCCAGCACGGGCTTGCCGTCGTCGGTAAAGCCAACCGCGCCTGCCTTTGCAAGCGCAGCATAATTGGTCAAATCCGCGCCCATGCTGCCCACCGTGGCGGCGGGCATGGCCAGCACGCGCGCTACCGGGCCGCGCTCTGGCGACTGCACAAAGCGTAGCCGCTCCACGGTGTCGGTCACGGGTGAGGTGTTCGGCATGGCCACCACCGTGGTCACGCCACCGGCAACCGCCGCCGCGGTGCCTGTCGCAATGGTTTCTTTGTGCGTCTGCCCCGGCTCGCGCAGGTGCACGTGCATGTCAATCAGGCCCGGCGCGATGATAAGGCCGCTGCAGTCGATCACTTCATCGGCAGCAGCACCTGTGCCGGGTTGTAGCACGCCGCGGATCGTGCCGTCTGTGACGAACACATCGCGCACCGCATCCAGCCCGCTCGCGGGATCGATCACGCGCCCGTTTTTCAGAAGGAGTGAACTCATCACCTCTGACTCTATATGCCGTTAGGCTGTTCAGTGGCTATGACAGCGATGACGGAAGACCCACAGGGCAATAGCGGCTGCCATTGAGCAGCGGCAATCGGTCAGTGCCG
>CAXTBQ010000079.1:0-15728 GCA_964242065.1 uncultured Terriglobus sp.
GACAGGGATTCGAACCCTGGATACCTTGCGGTATACACGCTTTCCAAGCGTGCGCGATCGGCCACTCTGCCATCTCTCCAGCGTTTTGATCTTAACACGTCGCGCAGTGAAGAACGCGGATTACAGCCCTCAGCAGTCCAGTTTGCAACGACAGACCGGATCAGTGCTTGATTCGGTTGCGCTCCAGAATGTCTTCGAATTGTTCTGTCACGGCGGCCCACGAAAATCGGCTTTCCACCAGGTGGAATGCCGCAGCGATGACTGCCTTCCGCGCGTCCTCGTGTTCGAGCAGCTGCAGGCACTGCTCTGCGAACTGCTGCGGCGTGTCCGCAATCAGGATATCTCTGCCTGCGTTGTAGTCCAACCCCTCTGCACCGATGGTGGTGGAGACAACGGGCAGGCCTGCGGCCATGCATTCATACACCTTTAGCCGTGTGCCGCCGCCGATGCGGATGGGCACGACGGAAACCTTGCTGCCCCAAAGGTAGGGGCGCATGTCCGGCACGCTACCGGTCACAGTGACTCCTTCGATACCTGCAGCGGCCCGCTGGACGCGCGGATCGGGAGAGCGGCCTGCGATGGTGAACGTTGTACCGGGCCGGCGCTTACGAATGAGCGGCAGCACCTCAGCCAGGAAGAACTCGATGGCATCGACGTTCGGCAACCAGTCCATGGAGCCGGAGAAGATCAGGTCGGATTGCATAGCATCTGGTGTGGACTTTGGAGCAAAGTAGTCCAGGTCTACGCCGGTTGAAACAGCCTCCACACGATCCACGGCGAACATCTGCCGCATGCGTTGCGCATCCATCTCGGAAACCGCGATGACAAACTTTGCCTGCTGACAGGCCTTGCGCTCATAGGCTTCCATCCGGCGAGCCTGCATGCCGAAGAAGGCCCGCTTCGCGCCGGAATTTGCGCGCTCCACGTGCCGCTGCCAAATGGTCGTTTCCACATTGTGCTGGAAGAGGACCGCGTCCCGCAGCTCTGGGATGTTCGGTGCCGAGGTCAGAAAGTCGCAAACGATGGAGTCGTATTGCTCCTTGGCGATCAGCGCGGCTATCGCGCTGCGGAGTTCTGCCGATGCATACCGCGAGACAGCAAGAGGAACAGAACTTATGAGACTGCCAATCAATTGTGGCATCATTGCCAGCGATCCACGACGCGGAGCAGCATGGGGTACTGCTATATGCTTGGTGCTGTACTCGCGGCTGCGTTGAGGACCTTCGATGTTATCGGGATGATTCAAGGCGGCGAAGTGGATCTCATGCCGCTTGAGCAGCTCCTTCATCGTTCCCAGCGTACGTATTTGTCCGCCGCGATCCGTGGGATGTAGAAAAAATGGGCTGACCCACAGAATCTTCATTTCCGTTTCAATCTTCCTTCTACCGGTTTTGAGGTTAGCACCGAAGGCTGCAGCGTCAGCCGCACTTCTGTAAGGATTGCTCGACGATGACGAATGAGAAGAAGGTAATCGTAGTTGGTTTGGGCTACGTGGGTTGCGTCAGTTCCGCCTGCCTCGCTGAGATCGGACACTCTGTGCTCGGCGTCGACCGTGACGCACACAAGATGGCCATGATCCACAAGGGCGAGTCCCCTTTCTTTGAGCCAGGCCTGACGGAACTCATCGAGCGCAACGTTGCGGCGAAGCGGTTGAACGTCGGCGAACTAAACACCGGCACGGTCGCCGAGGCCGATGTGATGCTGCTGTGCGTGGGCACACCTTCGCAGCCGAACGGCAACATCGACCTCAGCCAGCTACGCCGCGTGTGCGAGGAGATCGCCGGGCTGGTCCAGCAGCAACGGCAGAAGCCGCTGGTGGTCACCGTTCGCAGCACAGTGTTCCCCGGTACGTGCGAGAGCCTGCTTGAGGCCGTGTTTGCAAACAAGCCTGATGTCCAGGTGGTTTCGAATCCGGAGTTCCTGCGCGAAGGGAGTGCTGTTCGTGACTTTATGGAGCCTTCCCTGCTTGTGGTGGGCGGCACAACGGAAGATGCGGCAAAGCTGGTTGCCGGACTCTACTCGGCACTCCCAGTCGCTGCGTCCGTGGTGGATTTGCGTACTGCCGAAATGATCAAGTACGCCTGCAACTGCTATCACGCGGTGAAGATCGGCTTTGCGAACGAGATCGGTTCGCTGGCATCCAGCCTGGGTGTCAATCCTGAGCAGGTCCTGGACACGATGTGTCTTGATGTAAAGCTGAATACTTCCGCCGCATACCTGAAGCCGGGCTTTGCGTTTGGCGGCAGTTGCCTGCCCAAAGACCTGCGAGCTCTTACGTTCCGTGCCTCCAGGCTCGACGTCAAGCTGCCCATGCTTGAAGCAGTTCTGCCCTCGAACGAGGAGCACCTTCGCCGCAGCATTCGTGACATCTTCGCACTTCCGGCGAAGCGTGTTGGCTTTCTCGGACTGGCTTTCAAGGAAAATACCGACGACCTTCGCGAGAGCCCGGTGATCACGATTGTCGAACACATGCTGGGCAAAGGCCGCGATGTGCGTATCTTTGACCCGCACATCCAGTTGGAAGATATCTACGGCAGTAACCTGAGCTTTGTGGTTTCGGCATTGCCACACATCGGCAAGCTGCTGGTGCGCGGACTGGGTGAGCTGCTGGCGAGTGTGGATGCAGTTGTCATCGCACAAAAGCCGACGCCGCAAGCGTTGGAACATATCAAGCAGAGTGGGTTGCCCATGCTGGACTTGACGCGGCTATCAGTTCGCGAGCGGAGCGCATAAGTAAGCTGGCGAGTTAGGACGGCTCGCACTTCCGTCCAGTCGGACGGCGAGCTATGCTTGCCTTGCTTGAAGCCCAGGACTGCCCTCACTGCCGCACTCGCGATCTTCTTCGCCGCAGCCATCATCTTTGCGGGTGGGCGAGCGGGTCGGCCAGCTCGTCTGAACATTACGAATGCAGTGATCCGGATGCCGGCAGACGGTCGATTTCATCCGCTGGGTACGCTGACGCTGAGCAACGGTCGAGCCGTTCGCATGGACGCAGTCTCTGTGTACGGCTTGCCTGCGCGTCTGGCCCAGGCCGGTGCCAACGCTACGGAGATAGCGATGCGAGCCACGGTGGTACCGGGGGAACGCAATGTTCGACTCAGTTACAACGGTCGCTCGTTTCCAATACGAATCATGTTCGACAGTACCAGCGAAGACTCCGCGGGCGATGGCACGCCGGACTTTCTGCGGCTGCATACAGCGGAGGACCGCAGTGCATTTCGCAGGTGGTTTACCGCACTTGCAGAAGCCGCTGCAGATCTGCCGACCAACAAGCTGCCGGGAGAAATCGATGATTGCGCTGCCCTGCTCCGTTGGTGCTACCGTAATGCCGTGCACGCACACGACGAAGTGTGGCTGCGTTATGCGCCCGAAGGACTGGATCTCTCCCGCCCATCAGTGGCCCAGTATGTGTACCCGGCCACACCGCTCGGAGCCGGGATGTTCCGCGTGCGCGAAGGCGCGTACTCGCCGGGCGATGCGACGAGTGGAGCCTTTGCGCAGTTTGCCGATGCCCGCTCTCTTTGGCGATACAACACGTTCCTGCTGAGCCGAAACGTGTCCGCGGCTCGGCCGGGTGACCTGCTCTTCTTTCGTCAGTTTGAGCAGAACTCTCCTTATCACTCGATGATCGTTACCGGTACGGGACAGCAATGGGCGGTGTACCACACGGGTCCTATCGGCAGCGGACCGGGTGAGATGCGACGCGTGCTGCTTCGGGACCTGCTTGGACATCCAGATCCTCGCTGGAGACCGATTTCTTCCAACAGCAACTTCCTTGGCGTGTATCGTTGGAACATTCTCCGAGAGGATGCTCGATGAAACCGCGCGTTGTGTGGCTGCTTGCCCTGCTTTTGGCTGTGTTGCCGCTCCGCGCGCAGGACGACCCCGCGTCATCCACGCAGAACGACCCAGTGTCGTTCAATCTGAGCACCAGCAAAACCTTCGCTACCAGCGAGACGCCGAAGATCCACCTTTACACGCGCAACGTGGATGCTCTTGAGTTCCGCATCTATCGCGTCAACGACCCGGTTAAGTTCCTTGAGAACCTGCGTGAGTTGCATTCCTTTGGCCCGGAGGCGAGCCTGCTGGGGCCGGAGCACATCGACGAAAAGAGCTGGCTGGAGCGCTTTCACGATTGGAAGCGAGACCTGTGGAACAGCATCCGCTCCTTCTTTCGCTACCAATTTTCGCGCGACGCAAGACGCTCGCTACGTCGGCAGCAGACAAAGCTGAACCGTAAGAGCCGCATCGTCTCCGAAGCCGAGTTCGCGCAGATCCCGGTGCTGAACTCATCGCAACTGGTCGCTCGATGGCGTCAGCAGGTGCCTGCTACCTACATCTCTGACGCGAATGACCTGCCGGTGCCCAAGCTTGGCGCGGGCCTGTACCTGCTGGAAGCCATAGACGGCCGCTACAAGGCATACACGCTCGTCATCGTGACGGATACTGCGCTGGTTACGCGCACCACGCAGACCGGCATCACCGCCTTTGTGGTGGACCGCAAGAGTGGTGTACCCATCGCCGGCGCGAAGGTGGACGCGGGCTATAGCGCGAATCTGTTCGCCTCTGCGACAACGGACGCGAACGGCATCGCGGACCTAAAACTCCAGGGCAAGAAGGGCGACAACGACAACCTTTGGATTGTCTCTGCAAAGGACAGGGACGTCGCGATCTCCACCCCCGGCGGATGGATGCTGAGCTTCACCTCCACGCGCGACACGGTGGGCTACGCGTTCACCGAGCGGCCCGTGTACCGGCCTACGCACACCGTACATTGGAAAGCCATCCTGAGAGACAAGAGCGGCAACGCACTCGCCATGCCAAAGCAGGCGAAGGTGCACGTCACCATTCTGGATGGTGCGGACCAGGCCGTGTTCGAGAAAGACCTGCCGCTAATCAACGGCAACGTATCCGGCGATTATGAGCTGCCCAAGGATGCCGCGCTGGGTTACTACACCTTGCGCATCGGCAATCCGGATAGCGTGATGACCACCGCCAGCTTCCACGTGGAGGAATACCGCAAGCCGGAGTACCGCGTCCAGGTGTCGACGAAGCAGAAGAGAGTGTTGCAAGGCGCTTCTGTGCCCGTGACCATTGACTCGCGCTACTTCTTCGGTGAGCCTGTCGCAGGTGCCAAGGTGAAGTACCGCATCTACCACGAGCGCCACTACTGGTGGGGCGAGTCAGAGGAAGATGACTCACAAGGCGAGGCAGGCGCTTCAGACGACGCGGCCAGCAGCTACAACGGCGACGAAGAAGCAGAAAAAACGGGCGTGCTGGACAGCAACGGCCTGCTTACCGTGCAAGTACCCACCCGCGGTGAAGGTGCTTCGCATCCAGACCTGGATTACACAGTGGAAGCCGGTGTGACCGATGCTGCAAACCGCGAAATCACCGGCCGCGGTCGCTTCCTGGCCACGTACAGCACCTTCCGCGTGAATGTGGAGCCGGTAAGTTATGCCGTGCGCCCGAATGAATCGGCCAAGGTTCGCATTACTGCAGTGGACTACGACAACAAGCCGGTGAGCACCCACGTTCACGTGCAACTGCGCTTCCATCACTGGGAGAGCGGCACGAATAGAACGATTGACGGTGCCTCCGCAGACGTTACCACGGACGCTTCCGGTCATGCGGAAGCACAGCTTCTAGTGGGCACGCCGGAGTACAGTTCCGCGGAACTGCTGGCCACGGCGTCTGCCGTGCAGAGCGGCACTCCGGACCCGGTGGACTCAAGCTACCTGTACATCCTGGGCGCGGGTGAGCAGGCGTGGGACAGTGCAAGCGGCACCGCTCAGGTCGTGACGGACAAGAAGTCCTACGCGCCGGGCGACATCGCGCACATCAGCATCGTGTCGGAGGTGGAGGGCTTCCACGCACTCGTCATCACGGAGGGCGCATCCCTGCTCAAGCGCGATTTGATGCACAGCACGGGCAGAACGCTGTCGTTTGATCTGCCCATTGCTGCAGACGCGCAGCCCAACATCACCGTGTCTGCCTTGTTCCTGAAGAACGACACGCTGTATCAGACGACCAAGCGCATTCAGGTCCCGCCCGCGCAGCAGAAGCTGCAGGTGGAAGTGACACCCACAAAGGACATCTTCCAGCCGCAGCAGAGTGCAATCTACGACGTGCTCACGAAGGATTTCGCGGGCAAGCCGGTCAGCGCCGACGTGAGCTTCGGCGTGGTGGATGAAGCCATCTACTCGTTGTACCCGGATTCAAGCGGCGACATGATCAAGAGTCTGTATCCGCAGCGTTATTCGAGCGCTGAGGTCGAGTCGTCATTGGAGTACTACTTCAGTGGTGAGGCGGGCAGCAAGTCACCGCTGCTGGCGCAACGCATCCGCCGCTATCGCCCGCAACTGGCCCAGGTAAAGCCCGGCAACGAGGCTGCTCCCAAGGTGCGCAAGGCGTTCCCCGACACTGCGTACTGGGCCCCCGACGTTCACACAGATAGCAGCGGCCACGCACGCGTGACCCTGACCTTCCCTGATTCGTTGACCACCTGGCGTACCACCGTGCATGCCATTACGGATGACTCGAAGGCCGGGTCTGCGTCCAGCAAGGTGCTGGTGCGCAAGGATGTGCTGGTGCGCATGGGCACGCCACGCTTCATCCTGAAGGGCGATGAGATCACGCTGCCGGTGATCGTCCATAACTACCTGTCTGAGGCGAAGACGGCGAGGGTATCGCTGAACGTGAGCGGCCTGGACGTGGTGCATGCGCCAGATGCAAGCGTAATGGTACCCAGCAAAGGCGAAGCCACCGTGCTGTGGCGCTTGCACGCTTCAGCGGTGGGCACGGCGAAACTGGTAGCCACTGCACTGACCGACACGGAGTCTGACGCACTCGAAGTGAGCTTTCCGGTCGAGCCGGCGGGCGTAGCAAAGACGTTAGCCTCCAGCGGCGTTGTCGCGTCCGCCAGTACGCAGGCGAACGCCACGGTGAACTTTCCTGCTGCCACTGACGTCGCGGCGCATTCACTGCGCGTTGAGGTCAGCCCGTCCATTGCGGGTTCGCTGTTCAGCGCGCTTGACTACCTCTCCAGCTACCCGTGGGGTTGCACGGAGCAGACCATGTCCAGCTTCCTGCCGAACGTTATCGTTTCCGAGACGCTGCAGCGGCTGAAGCCCGGTACGCACATCGATGAGACGGAACTCCGCGCAAAGATGGTGGCGGGGCTCGATCGCCTGAAGGACTACCAGCACGACGACGGCGGCTGGGGCTGGTGGAAGGAAGACGAAAGCCGCGTCTACATGACGGCATACGTGGTCGGCGGCCTGGGTCAAGGCGCGCAGTATGTGCCGCTCACACCTGAGCAAAAACAGATGGTCGAGCGCGGCAAACAGTACCTGCGGACATCCGTGCAGAAGCACCCCAAGATGCGTCCGGAGTTGCGCGCAGCCGTGGTGTACGCGCTAGCTTACGCAGGTGACGCCAACTTGCAGGAAGCATTGGACTCGCAGTGGGGCCGCCGCAAGGACCTGCAGCCGGAAGCGCTTGCGATGACCGGCCTTGCCATGCTGCAGGTGAAAGACGCACGCGCCCCACAGGTGGCCGATCTGCTGCGCAGCAAGGTCGTACATCAGGGCGAACTGGCGTCCTGGACTGGGTCCTACGTTCCCCTGCTGGACACGGAGTACAACAACGATGCGGAGGCCACCGCCTACGCTGTGCGCCTGCTGGCAAAGGTGAACGCGAACGATGCACTGCTGCCAGCGGCTGCGCAGTGGCTCATGCTAAACCGCAACAGCGGCGGATGGTGGGATTCGACGGAACAAACGGCCATGGTTCTGTTCGGGCTGGTGGATTACCTTGCCGCATCGCACGAACTGGAAGCCAACTTCAGCGTCGATGTCCTGCTGAACGGCAAAGTCGTCGGCCAGCGTACCTTTATGGCAGACGATGCGATGAGCGGGGCCTCACTAAAGATCGACCTTCCCGCCTCGCAACTGCAGCCCGCCGGAAACAGCGTACAGGTCATCCGCCGGAGCGGTTCGGGTCGTGTTTACTGGTCAGCCCGCGGGCGCTATTACTCCACGGAGAAGAAGGACTACCAGGCTGGCACGCTGTCGCTCAATCTGACGCGCGACTACTACAAGCTGCAGCCCGTGCAGAAGGACGGCAAGGTGGTGTATAGCCTGCAACCGCTCTCCGGTGATGCACAAGTAGGTGACGTGCTGGCGGTCCACGAAGCGATCAACGGCTCACCGATGCGCTACCTCCTGCTGGAAGACCCCATTCCCGCGGGCGCGGAGTTCATCACCAATGAAGGCAGCTATCCCATCGACAAACGTCCGGGTGGATGGATCGACTGGTTCACGCGACGCGAGTTCCATGACGATCGCGCTGCCTTCTTTGCGAGTGACTTCACGGGCCGGCAAGAGGTCTTCTACCTGATTCGCATCGTGAACCCGGGCAGCTTCAACATCAGCCCGGCGCACGTGGAGCCCATGTACCAGCACGGCGTTGAGGCGTCGAGTGACGCCCTGCACCTGAACGTTCCTGCACCGGGAGGTGCGCAATGACAGCCTCCGGGTTCACGCTGCGCAGAACCGCTCTTGTCGCGCTGCAGCAGATCGGACTGGGCGCGGTGCTCTTCGTGCTCCTCGCAGGATGGCTGCAGATCCCGGACGCCAACGCGTTTGAGATCGCAGTCAGCGTTCTGCTCGCTTTGCTCATGATCGTGGTTGCTGGCGCAGGAGAAAGCGCGATCGCGCTGCGCCTCCTGAAACGGCAGCTCAGTGCGCAGCGATTGTTAATTGGTGCGGGCATCATATTCGCCGCTGCTGTGCTTTGGTACGTGTTTGCACTTGGCGTGGATCACCTTGCCGCAGGCGATGGTCTGCGCGCAGGCTATCTGAACTCGAAGTCTCCTGCGGGACTGAGAAACATCTTCAGTTACGAACACATAATTCTGTGGTTCGGCTGGTTTTGGGTTCTACTCCGATGGATCGTGGCCGGCTTGCTTACAGCAGCGGTGTTCACGCTGGTTGTTTGCCAGAAGCCTCTGCCCTGCTTCCGCTCGGTTCTGCGTTCCGCTTGGTACTGGGTCGCTGTGTTCTTACTTGCATTGGTCGCAGCCGTCGTCACCGGCGCGCTGCTGCAATGGACGCCCGGACATGGCATAAGCATCGAACTGTTCAGCGTTCTCCTTCGGCTGATTGCCGTCATCGTAGTGAACGCCGCGGCCATTGCGCTGCTGTTGCAGGCGATGGCGCATGCCGTGCTGCAGGCTCAGTTGGATGGTACGGCAGATCCGGCGATAAGCCAGCCACGCACTGCCGGCATACCGTAGCGTTCCATTAGCAGACGGACGCGCGCTGCCGCGGCACGGTGTGCCTCCCGGCTCCCCTGCCATGAGCCCGTGCTCTTCAGCATGCGTTCGGTGTCCTCTGCGGAAAGCGCGGGTGCTTCGCGAGGCGCCTCGCCGGACAGAACTTCCACCAAACCTTCGCGCAGCCACAACGGAGTGTTGGCACCTGCGCTGGCTTCGACCGCAACGTGCAACATCTCGTGCTGCAGCGTGGGCCCCAGCATTACTCCGTTCCTGGCCAGGATCGTGATCGGTTGCAGCACAATGTTCGCGCCGGATGTGCTTGCCACCTGCCAGCCGGGCTGCCCAGTCAGCTGCCGGAAAACCTGTGTCGTGGGGGCGAACGTGATCCAAGGACTGATAGGTTCCGAAACAGCGAAACGGCTCCTAGCCACAGTCCATGCTTCTACTGCAGCTTGCATTTGGAGTGCGGTGAGCGGAGCCGTGCTGCTAAATCGTATGCCGCTAGAGGAACGCTGCTGCCATCCACTGTCCTGCGGCATGACGCGCACGGCTGTACCTGGCAGGTAGAAGTTGAGGATCTCGCGATAGCCTTTGCCCAACCGCGCCATCTCGGTCGCGCCCCGCTGACACAGGCCCACGCCGTGCCCGTGTCCGCGGCCGTCAAACACCAGCACGCCATCTCGCAGGCGAAGATCGTACAGGTCGCTCCGGAGAATGTTCCAGCCCAGGGCACGGCCCACTGCAAGCCGCAACGCGGGTGCAGCGATCATGCTGCGTTCACCTCGCTCTCCCGTAAGTACTACCGTCCGCGCGCGGAGAGAGCCGGTGCGTTCTGCAACCGCCGCAGTCACGACTTCGGCTGGCATGTGCCAACCCTCCTCCATCGCGACCTGCTGCAGATGGCTGACAGAAACTTCACCATGCCAAGCAGCACGGTCGCTGCGGAGGCAGTACGGGTCCGGTTTGGATCGCAGGTACGGAGTGCCGGCAAGCCTGGGCCATACGGCACCTGCAGCCTCAGTGGTCCCGCCACAGTGCTCACTGAAGAACACCCCCGCGCGTCGCGAACCGAACCATAGGGTCTCGCCTGCTGTGCTGCGCACTGCTTCCTCTACCGCGGCTGACACCGGTCCGAGCTTGAGCGCCTGGCAAGCAGTGCTGTCACACACGTCACTCGCAACGTGACCGCCCAGCGGCTTCGCCGGGCCGGGCTGAAGGACAAAGGTGCGCGCCACCACCGCCATCGCACGAAGTGATTCCAGCGGCTCGCCTGCCGCTGTTTCTCCCATCAGCACTGCGGCCACATACCGTTCGCTGGGAAGCGAGAGCACCACCTCCGTGAGCCCGTTTTTCGCCACTCTCAGATGCCACAATCCGTTTGCAGTACGGTTCTGTGCATGCTCCTCGTCGCGGATGGACAGCGGACCGCCCGCGATGATTTCCCGAACAGCGGGCATGTGGAGCGGATTCGGCAAAGGCTGGTGCGCACAGGTCACACACGGCGACCACCATGCTCCCGGCCCCGCCGCTGCAACCACCACAGTGCGCGGGGGCTGCGCTGAAAACAGCGCAATGCGCACGTCGCGTCCACCGCCGTCCGTCTGCGCCTGGCTGATCGCCGAAAGCAGCATCGGCGCGGCAAAAAGCGTGATACCCTTCATCTGGCATCCTGCTGCGCCAGTTGCCGGAGCAGCGATCCTGCCAGGGCCGCCGCTGTGCCGCCGTCTCCGCGTGGCACAAACACCACCAGCACCCAACGCCCGGGCACACCACCCGCGAACCAGCCGTGTGACCACCACTCGTCCGCATCCTGGGCCGTGCCGGTCTTTCCCAGCACATCTAGGCCTCCAACGCGCGCATTGTTCGCCATGCCGAACTGAACGGACCCGCGCAGTCCCTGCCACACAACTCCGGTTTGAGACTCCCTGAGTAGCAGTGCCCGGTACGCCAGTGCCATCTGCATGGGTGTGGAGCGTGTGCCTTCCAGGCCAAGCGCCAGTAGCACCTTGCGGTCTCTGTCTTCCGGCACCTCCGCTGCAGGCAAACCACTGCGCGTCAGTGCGGCTTGCAGTTCCCCCGATGTCAACCGCTGCGCCAGGGCGGCAAACCAGGTATTGCAGGAAGCAGCAAGC
Organism: uncultured Terriglobus sp.; assembly: GCA_964242065.1. GTDB lineage: Bacteria > Acidobacteriota > Terriglobia > Terriglobales > Acidobacteriaceae > Terriglobus. Next base: position 11,413 of record CAXTBQ010000079.1, read on the forward strand.
GCGCCTGCAGCGTCGTAAACAGGCTGATCCGCTGGATGAGAGCACGGCAGCGACCGGCCTGCCACATGCAGCGAACGCCGGCAATACATCCTGGTGTCCGCGCGAACCGTGCCGTGCTTCAACGCGTAGGCAAGCAGAAAAGGCTTCAGCAGTGAGCCGGGTGCGGCTGCGCGTTGATCGTTTTCCGCCACCAACACCCGGCCGGTGCTCCAACTAAGTAGTACACCAGAGGCTTTCGCAGCCTGAAGTCTTTGACGAATAGCGCTTGCCTGCGCTGCTACAAGCGCCATCGACGCCGTGCTCGACGGTCGTCTGCGAACTGGACTTTCGTCTGCGTGTGCGACCTTCAGATCGGTCCGTGCTGCAGACGGACCCGTTGTGCTGCATCCCAGGCAGAACGCCGCTGCAAGCAGAGAGAACATAACATTGTTGTACTTGGCGGAGCATGGGGACGCACAGCAGCGGCGCAACGAAAGTCGCGCTGTATGCCAACCTTCGGACTATCTGCTGCAAATGGTCGCAGGGGAATAGTCCTAGTTCACCAGCAACCCGGGAGGTCGCCGCCCTCCTTGAAAGTTGCGCATTCTGGCAGCTAAGATGTCTGCCGCTGAGCAGTTCACCGCTTCGGCAGGTCTCTCCTGATCCCAAGGGCTTGTGTATGCGAACAGTTTCTCGAAGAACCATGTTGCAGAGCGGCCTTGCGGCTGCTGCGCTGCTTGGCGGCTCAGCCTCGTCACCGGGGCAGGCATCCACCTCGCCAGATAGCCCCTTGCCCCGCAAAGGCCGCATCCGCCAGTCGGTGTGCAAGGGTCCTTACCCGACGCTCACCGTGGACGAACTTTGCCGCTACGGTGCCCACATCGGTTTGCAGGGCATCGATCTGCTGCAGCCCGCGGATTTCGAGGTGCCGAAGAAGTATGGCCTGACCTGCGCCATGGGCTATGCCGGCGCGGGCTCCATCAAGGACGGTCTGAACCGCATCGAGAACCACGCACCCATCGAGGCAGCCCTGCGGCAGGCGATCCCTCTCGCGGCAAAAGCAGGAGTGCCGAACCTGATCACCTTCTCCGGCAATCGCAACGGCATGTCCGATGAAGAGGGCGCGAAGAACACCGTGATCGGTTTGAACCGGGTGAAGCGCATGATGGAAGACGCCAACATCACGCTCTGCCTAGAGCTATTGAATAGCAAGGTTAACCACAAGGACTACATGGCGGACCACACGGAGTGGGGCGCACGCGTTATGGCGGAAGTTAACTCGCCGAACTGCAAGCTGCTCTATGACATCTACCACATGCAGATTATGGAAGGCGACCTGATTGCCACGATCAAGAAGAACATTCAGTGGATCGGCCACTTCCACACCGGCGGCGTTCCGGGCCGTAACGATCTGAACGACCAGCAGGAAGTGCAGTGGGACGGCGTGATGCGCGGCATCGTGGCGAGCGGCTTCAAGGGTTACGTGGCGCACGAGTTCAAGCCGCTTGGCGATCCCCGCGCGGCCCTGCTGCAGGCAGTAGAACGCTGCGACGTGTAGCACACGCAAGAGAAGAACAGGAGTTGACACATGCAACGCAGAGAAGTGTTACGTCTGCTGACCACAACCGCGGTCGCATCCGCGATGCCGCTGGAATTGATGCAATCCATGCGGGAAGCAAGGGCGCAGGTGGGACCAACCGCCGGTTTGAGGACGTTGAATCCGCATCAGAACGCCACGATCTCAACCCTCAGTGAGCGCATCATTCCGGAAACATCCACGCCTGGCGCAAAGGGCACCAAGGTGAACGAGTTTATCGATCTCCTGCTGACCGAGTGGTATGACAAATCCGACGCTGACCGCTTTCTGCAGGGCATTGCAGAGGCAGATGCCGCCAGTCAGAAGCGCTTTGGCAAAGCGTTTGTGCAGTGTTCCGAGCCGCAGCAGGTGGAGCTGATGAAAGTCTGGGACGCGGATGCCATGGACTACAGCCGGGCAAACAAAGCAGCCGTAAAAGCAAAAACCGACGTGCCTCCTGTGAACTTTTTCTACACGGTCAAGCGGCTGACCATCGTGGGCTACTACACGTCCGAGGTCGGCTTCACCAAGGAACTCGGAGCAACCATCATCCCTCTTAAGCATGCGGGCTGCGCTCCGCTGTCGGAGGCCCGCTCGTGAACGTCATCACAGAAAAAGCAAACACCTTTGACGCCATCGTGATCGGCTCCGGGATGAGCGGCGGCTGGGCCGCGAAAGAACTCACCGAAAAAGGCATGCGCACCCTGGTGCTGGAAGCGGGCCAGGACATCGTGCCCGAGCGCGACTACGTGGACCACGTGCCCGTGTGGGACATGAAGTTTCGCGGTCTGCGTGACCGCAAGTACGAAGAGGTCTACCAGCCCAACCAGCGCCACATCGGTGACGAGTGGAACTCCAAGTTCTTCGTGAACGACGCGGACAACCCGTACACCACACCGCAGGACACGCCGTACCTGTTCCTGCGCGGACGCCACACCGGCGGCCGCTCGGTCATGTGGGGCCGACAGTCCTACCGTTGGAGCGACTACGACTTCGGTGCCAACAAGGCAGACGGTCACGGCGTGGACTGGCCTATCCGCTACAAGGATGTCGAGCCCTGGTACGACTACGTGGAAGACTTCATCGGCGTGAGCGGACAGGCGGAAGGCCTGCCGCAACTGCCCGATGGCAAGTTTCTGCCGCCGTTCGAGATGAACTGCGCGGAGATTGCCATGAAGCACGCGATCGAGGCAAAGTTCCCGCAGCGGAAGGTCACCATGGGCAGGACAGCCATTCTTACGGTCGACCACCGCGGACGCTACGCCTGCCATCAGTGCGGACCATGCGACCACGGCTGCATCACGCGGTCTTACTTCAGCAGCATCCATTCCACACTGCCGGCAGCAAAAGCAACCGGCAAGCTCACGCTGCGCAATCAGAGCGTGGTCCACAGCCTGATCTTTGATCCGAACACGCGCCGGGTCACGGGTGTTCGAATCATCGACGCGGACGAACGCCGCACCATGGAGTTCCACGCCAAGCTGATCTTCCTGTGTGCTTCCACGCTCGAATCCGCGCGCATCCTGATGAATTCGGCCACAACGGAGTTCCCTAACGGCCTGGCGAACTCCAGCGGGGAGCTTGGTCACAACCTGATGGACCACATCTTCCACAGCGGCGCCAGCGGTCGCATGCCCGGCATGGAAGACCATGTCCAGCTGGGCAATCGACCAAACGGCATCTACATTCCGCGCTTTCGCAACATCCACGACAAGCACCCGGATTTTGTGCGAGGCTACGGCTTCCAGGGCCGTGCCGCTCGCGAGACATGGTCCCGCGGTATCGACGCGCCGGGCTTTGGTGTGGACTTCAAGAATCAGTTGAAGAATCCTGGCGCATGGCGCATCACCATCGGGGCTTGGGGTGAATGCCTGCCCAACCACAGCAACTACATGGAGTTGAACCGCGACCGGGTGGACGCGTGGGGCATTCCAACCCTCCGAATCAGCCACAAATGGGGACCGAACGAGTTGGCCATCTTCAAGGACGCACAGGTCACCGCCGCCGAGATGCTGGAAGCTGCCGGCTGTAAAGACATTGAGTTGAGCAACGTGCCATCCACCCCCGGAGAGTGCATCCACGAAATGGGCAGCGCCCGCATGGGACGTGATCCGAAGACCTCAGTCCTCAACGCGCACAACCAGGCACACGATGTTGCCAACCTGTTCCTGACCGACGGATCGGCCATGGCGTCTTCCGCCTGCCAGAACCCTTCCCTCACCTATATGGCGCTGACGGCGCGGGCCTGCGACTACGCCGTGAACCAGATGAAGAAAGGCGAACTCTAGACCGTCGAAGGGCCTAGCGGTAACGCGAACAGGACCGCTAGGAATTGCCTTGATAGGCAATTCTCCACACACTCCGACTGCCGTCGTCTGTGACGAACAGGCTGCCGTCCTTGCCCACGGTCACTCCCACCGGCCTGCCCCATACGCTGTCCGCGTCCACCACAAAGCCGGTCAGGAAGTCCTCGTAAGTGCCGTCCGCTTTGCCGCCTTGCATGGGGATGCGCACCACCTCATAGCCCGCACGGTTCTCGCGGTTCCACGAGCCGTGCTCCGCCGCAAACGCATTGCCTGCATAAGCTTGCGGAAAGCTGCCCCCGTCTGGATAGAACGTCATCTGCAGCGATGCCATGTGCGGCTGTAACAGAACGTCTGGCGTGAGTACCTTTGCGTGCAGGTCCACGTGCTTGCAACCGGCAGCGTTCTCCAGCGACTTGGAAATCTGCGGCTTGGCCGCGCTGCCTTCCGCGCACGGC
>CAXTBQ010000080.1:0-6499 GCA_964242065.1 uncultured Terriglobus sp.
GAGTACATCCCACGTCTCAGAAGCGAGACGTGGGGCACCCACAGCTTTATAGACACATACACTTCTGACATGGCAGCCGAAGAGTTAATCATCATTGATGTCGATGGCGAGAGGACAGTCATATGGAAACCTCAAATTCGGAATGACGATCTTTTCGAGATAGTGAGCCTGTTGAAGCAGGAGCAGGTCTTTGTTCCTAGATTCTCAGAAGATCCCTATGAGATTGCCTTGTATGTGCAACAGGAGGGATGTCACGGTACACATACTCTTTTGTTTTTGGATACGAACATCCTGACTAGGGTGATTGAGTTGGCAAAGGGCGCTGAAGCCACACAAGAACACCGTATTCCTGCCGCGGTGATGTGCTTTGCTGTATGTGCAAGATTGCTCACTCTTCCTGCAGCTGGGCTTTACGAAGAAGCTGTGAATCGTCCCGGGCGCGATTCGAACTTAGATCTTGCGTATTTTCATGCAGCAGATAACATCTCACCTCAGATATGGTGCGACGTCGCTCTAGGGCGGGAAAGAACTCTTCGCATGCAGTCGAAGCTGGGAGAGCGCACTAGACACAACTTTGCGAAGCCGCTAGCAGGATATGGCTTTTCCTATCCACTCGTTCTGAAGCTCGCCATTATCGAGTTGCAAGGCGGGTCACGTCAGGATAAATTCCGTCGCTTTCTCGACTGGCAGTTTAAGCACTGGCTCTTTAGTGCAACTGCTAATTTGCTAGCCGTCCGCTTATTCTCTTCTACCCCGCCTAGAAAAGCACTAAAGCATCTTCGATCCAACGACAGGAGAGTGGCTCAGGCCGGTGTGAAGAACGCTGCTACGGACCTTGCTTTTGCAAACGCCTATTTCGATTTCTACAAGAAGAAGAATGCAAAGAATGAATTAACGGTGTTTTGTTCTCGAGACAAACTACTACGAGAGATCGTAGAAGACCTACGACAGGCTTTCAACGGAGTGGATGTCGTATCTGAGCGCGTTCTCTCCTCCCTCGGGGAAGCCACTCTTCGACACTATCGAAAGCTGAACAACGCTCTTGGCTCACACGAAAGACTCTTCAAGAAAGTGCTGAATACAGTTGTTCCATAGTCGAGGGCTTAGAAAGCGAGTTTATGGCTTGGCCGCCGCGCTGACCAAAGAGTGTTATTTTGCTCCTGTGCCGTGAAGTTTATGTGATGTGGAGCTTACGCGTGCATTGCACCGCGCATCACCACGAATCAGAGTCTCGCTACTTCGCGTGGTCTGTTGACTGGCTTCTTCACCATCTTCGATACGTGATGGCCAGAGCCGGTTGAACTCTCGCACGGATGCATCGTAATCATTTTGGTTCCATGCGGATCTCTTGTCAGCGTGCATTGAGCGGTTGCCTGCATCCATGCCGGCGCGCCATGCCAGTTCGTACGTTAGCTGGATGCGCATACGTCCTCGATCAGCTTCGAATCCCACGTCTCAGAAGCGAGACGTGGGGCACCCACTGGAAACAGGTTTGCAGCATAGCTGCGGGCGGCTTCTTCGTTCCACTCCCAGGTGTCTTTGAAGGCGGTGATCTGGGCGGCGGAACGGTTACCGTCCTTTTCCGCGAACAGCACGTTGTGGTCCTGCCGCGAGTTGAAGGGCGGGTCCAGGTAGATCAGGTCCACCGACTCCGTGGCGACGTACTCGCGCAGCACTTCCAGGTTGTCGCCGTAGTAGAGCCTGTTTTTCTCGTCAGCCATGCGTGTTGTTGAGGGTAGCACCCGCGGTAAAGAGGGTGCCCCACTGCCTGCCCTGACCCTGTCGAAGGGTCTCGAATTTGAGACGTGGGGTCGGTGCTAGCGCGAAACTCGAACACCATGTCTCTCCGAGACATGGGGCACCCACATCTACCATCAACTCACACACGACTTCCTGAGCGAAAGCGCATCTATACCTATGGCGTGAATTGCAGCGGGCGGTACGCTGCGGTGGGCCGAGGGAGGTTCATCATGGACCGGAAACGATGGGTACTGAGTGGGACGCTGCTCGCGGCTTCTTTGCTGCCATTGGCGGTGCCTGGAACGGCGGCTGCGCAGTACGGCAATAACGGGTATCGCAACGGCGGCTATAACAACGGCTATCGCGAGACGCATCCATATGACGACCGCTACGACCGTGACCGGTATCGCAATGACGACCGCCGCTATGACGATCACCGTGGCGGCATTGGAACGGGCAAGGGTGCGTTGATTGGTGGCGCTGCCGGTGCCGCGCTGGGTGGGGTTCTGGGAGGCGGCCTGAAAGGCGCGCTCATTGGCGGCGGTGTGGGTGCGGGCGGCGGAGCGCTGCTGGGCAAGGCCAACGCGGACCGCCGGCATCGCGATGAGTATCGCGATTACCGTGACGGTTACCGGTACTGACACTCGCTCCTGTTGTACTGGGGCATAGCGGCAGCGGCGAACTTGCAACAGGAAAGGCTGGCAGCATGAAAATGCAGTGGAGTGCGGCAGTGATGGCGGGGGTTTTGGCAGTTGCGCCCATTGGAACGCGGGCGCAGGCAAACCGGGGTCCGGCACCCAGCGTAACGGCAGGCAACAGCAGCGCGGCAGGCGTGGCAAGTGCGGAGCTGATGAACAGCACGGTGCATGAGGCGTGGGTCAAAAGCGGCCGCAACGAAGACAAGTTCTTCGACATGGTGAAGCAGCTTGCGGAGATCAGCGCGGCGAAACGCGGCGTGACCCTGCCGGATACGGAGGCTGCCGGGCGCAAGATGGGCAACCTGATCAAGGCAAGCGCGCGGCGCGATCCGGACCAGTTGCTGTATGCGGTAGTGGACGCAGCCGTCAAGCAGACGGCGGCACCGGCAGCGGCAAAGTAGTATCACCACGGCAAGCGTTGTCCCGTACACAGACACAGCATGCGGCAGCGTTCCCGCATCCATTCAGTAGAAGCAGCAGCCGTCCGGTTTGCCGGTGAGAGCATGCGGCACAGGAGAAGACATGAGCTTGAGAAGCACCATGACAAATCGATACGCGCGAGTTGCGCTCGGAACCGCCCTGATGCTGGGCGTGGCAGGTCCGCTGGCGACCAGCGCCGAAGCGCAGTACCACAACCGGCGAGACTATTACCGTGACAGCCACGGTAACTGGCACAAGCGGCACAGCGGCATTGGCACGGGCAAAGGCGCACTGATCGGCGGCGCGGCGGGTACGGGCATTGGCGCGTTGGCGGGCGGCGGCAAAGGCGCGCTGATTGGCGGTGCCATTGGCGCGGGCGGCGGAGCCATCGCCGGCAACGCGAATGCCAACCATCGCCATCGCGACGAAGAGCGTTACGACGATCGCCGTCGTTAACCATCGGGTTTGACCTCTGCAGTTTGCGTTCGGCGGACATCCAACACATGCCCGCCGATTTGCTTTTTTCCGTGACGGAGATCCGCTGAAGGGTGTTGCGCATGAAGCGCTGGTTTGTTCTCACGGGGCTGTTGCTGATGTGCCTGACGCCGGCACATGCGGCGAGCTTCGATTGCGCAAAGGCACAGCGTCCTGTAGAGAAGGCCATCTGCGGCAACAAGAAGCTGAGCCTGGCGGACGAAACGCTGGGCCACCTGTATCGCGATGCGCTCGCGAAACTGTCAAGCGGCAGCGTGAGGCTGCTGCGAGTGGACCAGGTGCAATGGCTGGCGTGGGTGCAGCAGATCTGCAGGGCGAACGAGCCGTCGACCACGGCTGCAAGTGCGGCGACTTGCCTGCTGCCGCTCTATACCGAGCGCAACAAGCTGTTGCACACAGCTGTAGTTCGGCGCGACGGTGTGACCTTCCTGACTCGGACGCAGTACCTGGCAGCCCCGAACGAGAAAGGCTCCGAAGCCGGGGAACATCCGGGCTTCGGCACGCTGGAGGCAAGCTGGCCCGTGGCCGATTCCGTCGACCCGCTTTGGTTGGCGTGGAGCGAAAGCGTGGAGCGGAGCGCCTACCTGATGGTTGCCGATGGAGACGCCAAATGTAAGACCGCGCCGAACACGCCGGCTTGGAACAACAGCCTGGCGGAAGAGCAGGACACACAGATTACCGTGCAGGTAAAGAGCCTGGAGCATGGACGCGCGACTACCGCGGTAAACCTGGAATCCATGGGCCACGGCGCGGCGCATCCCAACGAAGCCTTTGAAACGCACACCTGGCTGCTGGAAGCGAAGCGCGCGCTGCAGGCAGATGACGTGTTCCAAGCCGGCTCGCAGTGGAGGGCGCCCGTTGCAGCGGCGTGCTGGAAGGCACTCTCCACCGGAGCGCAGAAGGATTCCCTCTACGACGAAGTGAAGGGGCCAGACGCAAAGCCGCTGCAGGATGCCATCGGCGACATCCACAACTGGACCCTGGAACCGGATGGGCTGCACATTAGCTATCCGGAGTATGGTGTGGCTCCGCGCGCCAGTCCCGTGGATGACACGGTGATCCCGTGGCAGCAGATAAAGCCGGTGCTTGCCCCCGGGTTTTTGCCGCCTAGCGCTTGAGCGCTGCTTCGATGGCTGCGGTCAGCGAGGCGTCGTCTGGCAGCGTGTCCGGCGAGAAGCGCGCCAGCGGCTTGCCGTCGCGTCCGACAAGGAACTTCTCAAAGTTCCACAGGAGCTCCGGCTCACGGTTCGGGGTCACGCCGAACTTGATCAGGCCGTCGATCATGCCCTGCTTCCCCGCGCCTTGCGATGTTGGCAGCGCATCGGTCAGTGCGGCATAGAGCGGGTGCTTTGACGGACCAACCACGGTAATCTTGGAGAACATGGGAAAGCTGGTGCCAAAGGTGCCTCGGCAAAACTGTGCGATTTCCTCATTTGAGCCGGGCTCCTGCCCTGCGAAGTCATTCGCCGGAAAGGCCAGGATCTCCAGGCCCGCATCGCGGAAGCGCGCGTAGGTTTTCTCCAGGCCGTCGTACTGCGGTGTCAGTCCGCACTTTGAAGCGACGTTGACAACGAGCAGAACCTTGCCTGCGTAGTCCGCGAGCGTGCGAACGGTACCGTCGATGCGGGTGACCGGAACTGTGTAGAGATCGAAAGCCATACAGAGAGGATAGCGCCCGTGAGATGGCGCTTACAGGCCGGCTACTAACGGCTTCTGGCGCTTCTTCTTGTAAGCGGCCAGATCGTCCTGCCAGGAACCCAGTGCGTTGGCCAGCGGTGACTCCTCTTCGCTGAGACGCTCACGCTGCAAACGGGCGATCTGCTCACCGAAGGCTGAGGGTTGCTCTGCCTTGTGAAAGCTGTTGATGGCAGCAGCCGCCTGCGCGGCCGAGGCTTCCGTGTCCACCGGTGCACTTACGGCTTCCGCCGAACCCTCGGGACGGAAGGAGCGGGGCAACTCGTGCTCATGGAACTCAACGCCTGAGGCAGCAAGCGAGCGGGCCGTTGCCGCCAGCGCCTCACGCTTGGTAGCCAGCTTGCGGGACGCTGCATCGCGCAGCGCATCCGTTGCAAACACCTCGTGCTTCAGCACGTGAATCAGTTTGCGATCGTAGAGATCGATTTCGCGATGAAGATCGCGAAGAAAATATTTGTCCTGGACAACTGTACGCATCGGTCAGGGATGCTCCGGCCTTTTCGGCTTGTTTCTGATGTGGTGAGTTCGTCAGGTGCTTGACGGGTTCGGCTCTGCGGGATTGCTTCTGTGCACAGACATGGGAGGAGACACCGCCTGCACCGTGTTCCTGTCTGAGCATACTCCCAATGCGTGTGGACCGGGCAGGTGGAGTGTGTGGTGCTTTGCGACAAGACAAAGGCCAGCATCTGCCGGCCTTTGCTCGTTGTATCTGGTACAGACGCAGGTTCGCGCCTAAAGTTCTGTCTGGTCCGCTTATGCGGGGCTAACGTTCTCAGCCTGCCAGCCCTTGGGTCCCTTGACCACGTTGAACGTGACGCGCTGGCCTTCCTGCAACGAGCGGAAGCCCTGTGCCTGGATGGCGGTGTGGTGCACGAAAACATCCTCGCCGTTATCGCGCGAGATGAATCCGAAACCCTTGGCGTCGTTGAACCACTTCACATTTCCCTGTTCCATTTGCCTGTCCCTGACCTTGCTGTCCTGAGTGTTTCGCTGAATTCAATAGGGTTTTGCAAGTGCGTTTGGGCAGGGCTAGCAAAGAACCTACATCGACTTCAAACGATTGCGAACAGCGTACCACAAAGTATCCACACCCTCTGAGACCTTTTTCTTTGAAGCGCGTCTAAACGCGCTCTATTTCCCGACAGCTTTGGGGATGCCCCGCCTGTAGGTTCTTCTGTTATTCCGACCGGGAGAGTGGAGTGAAGGACCTGCTCTCTGCCTTGGCGCTGGCGATAATCATATTGCAAACTATGTGCTCCGCTCAGGACGAGGCATCACGGGTGCACGGGTGCCCCACGTCTCGCTTTTGAGACGTGGGACCTGCTCCTTGGCAGGGATGACAAAGGCTTGCGTCGGGCTTTCAGCCCTTAGAAAGATTGGGCCTTCTCCCTGGGCCTCCGGCCCAGGCTGTAATGCTACGGGCCTTTGGCCCTGAACGCTGCGGCCTGACT
>CAXTBQ010000080.1:6509-15152 GCA_964242065.1 uncultured Terriglobus sp.
CGCTGCGAACAACAGCAGGTTTCTCCGCTCCGCTTCGCTCCGGTCGGGATGACAAGGTTAGCTTTGCTCCGATTGGAAGGACAAAGTTAGGTTGGCTCAGGTCGGGCTGCCAAGGGTAAGCTTTGCTCCGGTTGGGAGGACCGGGTTGGGTTGGCTTTGGTCGGGATGACAAGTGATTAGGGGAACGCTCCGGTCGGGAGGACCGGGTTGGGTTGGCTTTGGTCGGGGATGGAATGGATAAAAGCTTCATGCGCTGCGTGTTTTCGGAAGGGCTGGGCTTCAGCTCGCCATCAAGATCGATTTCACCATGCGGCTTTAGCCGCTGAGGCAAAGTTTGCAGCCCCTCAGCGGCTAAAGCCGCCTTCAGCCCAAGCAAGATGACAGGGCTGAGGCCCTGTCCTCCGAAAGCTATATGCGATCCGTGTAGACGCCTGCGGCGGCGTAGATGGATTCCATGGCGACCATGTCGGCCAGTCCGTCCTCGCCCGGCGTGACAGGGGTGGTGTCCTCGCGGACAACGGTGGCCAGCCCTTCGGCTTCCAGGCGAAAGTGCGACGCGGCACCGGCAGGTGTCCGTTCGTGTAGCTTCACCTGGCGGCCGGTCGCCGCATCGGTGTATTCCCCGCGTAGCTGCAGGCGCTCCCTGTGGCCGAAGGCGGGTGCCAGCAGCAGCCAACCTCGGTCGCCGGTGATGCGCAGGGTGTCATCCATGCGCTCCAGGTACGACGACCGGCACTCGGCGACGGCTCCCGAAGGAAACACACTCGTCCACTGGATGGACTGCTCTAATCCGTGGCTATCGCAAACGGCAGAGGCGTTGCGCACGCCACTGGGCTCCTCACCTAAAAGGAAGCGCGCAGCATTCAGCGGGTACACACCCAAGTCATAAAGCGAACCGCCGCCTGCGAACGCCGGATCCTTGCGCCAGCCTTCTTTCAGCTCAAAGCCGAACGAGGATGTGATCTGCAAGTTGCTGCCCAGCGCTCCGCTCTGAAGGATGGCTCGGGCACGTTGGTGCACAAAGGTATAAGGGCAGCGGTAGGCGATGCTCAATCGCACACCGGCACGGTTGCAGGCGGCGATCATGGCGCGCGCATCGGCGGCCGTGGAGGCCATGGGCTTCTCGCACAGCACGTGCTTTCCTGCCGCGGCAGCACGCTCCGTGAACTCGAGGTGCATACTCACCGGCAGCGCCAGGTACACGGCCTCCACGGCTGGATTGTCACGGAGCTTGTCGAAGTCGGCGTAGGTCAGCGCCTGTTCGGCTCCGTACTTCTTTGCAGAAGCACGCGCCTTCTCCCCGCTGCCGCTCACCACCGCCGCCACGCTGCAGGTGGGCGAATCACGCAGCGCATCCAGGAAATAAGTGGCGATGTGTCCCAAACCCACCACGGCATAGCCGAACGGCCTTTTCCCTGCTTCAGTCTGACGGACGCGCGTACGCTTGAAGAAACCCAACATGAGTGCCCTCATCGTTACACGCCGACTCCACAACCACAGGATTTGGTTGACCTACTACTCTGCTGCCTGCCCGCTGAAGGTGAGTTGCTGCGCGTCTTGACCAGCAGCTCTGTTGCGAGTACATTCCCATTATGACGCGAGGCGACGCCGGAATTACGCCAGATCCTATCGACTGCGACGACCCGCTCAGGTAAAGTCTTTCTAGGACGATATCTCAACCAGGCTCCGCCTCTGGAAGGCGGAAGCAAATCGACCACCTTCCTGCCGATCACCGGCTGCACGTTGACTCCCAAGGCATTTTCCAGTTTTCCTTTACGGAGCGATTTCTTCATGCCAGCAGTTTTCCGCCGTTTTCGTTTTGTGAGAGGCTTTGCGCTTGGTGCCCTGTCTCTTGGTCTGCTTTCGAGCATTCGCGCCGATGATGATGTGAGTAAGCTGCCGACCGTTACCGCGGCGCGGCCCCGCCTGGCCCTGATGGACACCTTCCGGCTCAAGATGCACCACCTGCACACCGGCGAGTCCATCGATGTCGCCTACAAGCAGGGCGGACAGTACTCGCAAATGGGCGTGGCCATGCTGAACCACTTCCTGCGCGACCACCGCACCAACGACACGGCAGACTACGATCCACGTGAATTCGACCTGCTGCACGCCTTGCTGGCAAAGCTGCACAAGCCGGGAGCCACCATTGATATTGTTTGCGGCTTCCGCACGCCGGAGTCGAACCAATTTCTGCGCACGCGGTCCGCGGAAGCCGGCGTGGCAGAGCACTCGCAGCACATCCTGTCCAAGGCTATTGATATCCGCATTCCGGGCGTAAGCACACGCGCACTGCGCGACGCCGCGCTGAGCCTGGGCATGGGCGGCGTGGGCTACTATCCAAGGAGCGGCTTTGTCCATGTGGACGTAGGTCCCGTGCGGCAGTGGCAGTTTGGCGCACCCGCAGGCCGCCAATATGCCATGCGCGGCAAGCACCATGGCCGCAGACGCGCCGTCTAGCGCACCGCCCGTCCCACGGAGGTGAGGGCTGCCGATCAGCGCGTGAAGGGCACAGCCACGATCACAACCTCATCGGCAATGGCACCGTTGCGGACTGTCGTGGATCCCGTTCCGCGCATGCGGGTGGAGTAGTTGCTGAACTCGAGCCGGTACTCGCCATCGGGCAGGTACTGCAGCTCAAACGTGCCATGGTCCGACCATTCGCTGCCGCCGCTTTGCTCTCCAGCGCGGTGCGCCGCGGCTGAGCCAGGCTGCGGCTTGCCGTCGCGGTCCACCACACGTACACGGATGCCGCCGGTCGGGCCTGCCTCCGCGTCCAGGTGGCACGCCAGGCCGGTTCCGTCGTTTGCCGGAATGGTGACATGCGGCGGCTTGGAATCGTCGTACAAAACTAATTGCTGCCGCGGCGGCAGGGCGAACGCTGCCACGTAGTCGCCGGGCGGCAGCGTGGCAAACGTGTAGATGCCTTCCGTGTCGGTCTGCGCATGAAAGACAGTGCCATCGCGCTGGCTTGTAAGCGCCACTCCGAGCGAGGCGATCGGCTTGCCCGGGTAGGCATACTGGCCCTCAAGAAAGCGAATGGAACCATGCAGGTCCGGCTGCCGACCGTGCGCAAGTGCCGTCCGCAGCTCTCGCAACGCGATGCCTGCGGAGCCTTCTTCCTGAGTGCGCGAGCAGATGCCTGTACCAAGCACGACTCCACGAAGGTCTGCGACCTCGTTCTCCGGCTTCTGCTCGTAGGCATCGACCAGGTAGCGGTGGCCGACCACAAAGCCATAGCCACAATCCCCGCCGCCGTTGCCGGTGCGGATGTCAACGTCTTCCCCGGCTTTTAGAGTGCCTGCGAACGCTTCGACTACCCGGATACGGAATACCCGGTTTGAAAAGAATAGGTCATTGCGTCCTGGGAAGTTTGCGGGCACGCGAACGGAGCGCTCTCCCGTAACTTCTCCAAGGAACAGGGTGCCATTCGGATGGAGCGCGCCGCATTGGCTGCCCATCGAAGCACAACTGCAGGCGTGGGCGCTCAGGCCCAGGAACAGGACACAGCAAAGCAGCGCAAGATATCGCACCCTCATAGTGAGGGCACGATACCAGAACCGCGTTGCAAGAGAGAAATGGTCGGGACGACTAGATTCGAACTAGCGACCTCACCCACCCCAAGGGTGCGCTCTACCAGGCTGAGCCACGTCCCGACGGTAAGCTGCCGTTTGCCGGCAGGAAGCTGGCGCTTCCGCTACCAGAGCCAGTGTACACCGGACGACTTAGAACTGCGGACCGGTGCGGCTGGGCAGATGTACCCGATAGTTGATGCCGAAGCTCGCCTGCACCGGATGAAAATACGGTTGCGTGTAGGAGAAGCGCCAGCGCTGCCGCTGCACGTCAGCCCGCAGGCTGAAGTTGCGAGCGACCTGATAGTCGAAGCCGCCCCCGTAGTCGCGAATTGCGGTGTAGTCGCGCGGGTAGTCGGGCGTCGAGTGAGGAAAGGTGCCGCGACCAATGCCCAGCATGTACTCGGCATACGGCTGTAGGCGATAGCGTGTGTAGCTGACTCGAGGCCCGCCTGCCACAGTGGATTCGTGAATGTCATAGGCGCGTGCCGTAGCCGCGCGAAGGTCAAGTCCTATTTCGGTGAACGGCAGGACGCGGAAGCCGTCAATGTTTGTGCCGACCGTTGCGCCGCCGCCACCGCCGCCCGACCGGAAGTCCGAACGGGAATACGAGAACATCCCGTATACGTGGAGTCGTAGGGATTGCTGTGCCGTTTGCGTGCTTTGTGCATGGGCCGCGGCTAAAGAACATGTCAGCAGTGCCGCATGCCGCACCAGGCGGAAGCCTCCCAAGCGAATCATCTCTGAATGGTAGCGATGCCGAGTGAGACAAATGCCCTAGGCGATATCACTGAAGTTGCGACCCGTCCCAAAAAGAACGGCCTTTCACCTACCCGGTATGCCATCAACATCTACCGGTGTCCAGCCCGACCTGCGGGAGCTTTGTCCGGGCTCTCTGCCGCACAGGCAGGTAAAGCAACCGGCACGGCCGCAGGTAGCATAGCCGCAGTGCCGTCCTCACCTGATCCTTCGCAAACGCCGCCCCGGAGACACACGCCGCCGTGGGTTTTCGGCATTTTGTATGGCGGCACCTTTAACGGCTTTGTCGCGGTGGGGCTTTCGCAGTTGTTGCCGGAGCGCGGCGTTTCGCTCGAGCGTGTTTCAGAAATCGCTGCATTGATTCTGACGGCCAGCTATGTGAGCTTTCTCCTTACGCCACTGGTCGACTGCGGCCTGCCGCGCCGCGTGTGGGCCATGATCCTGGCCTGCCTGGCGACTGTGTCGCTGGGCGTATCGCTGCCCATGCTGCGCAGCGCGACGGCACATGGCGGCCACGGCGCGGGCACCGTGGCGCTGATGCTCCTGCTGTTCTTCGGCTACCTGTGCAACCAGATCTACACCAGCTCCATCGGCGGGATGGTGCCGAACCTGGTGGCACCCGCGAAGCATGGGGCGGTGTCTGCGTGGATGAACATTGCTTACCTGGCGTGGACCGGTGTGGGCGGCCAGCTGGATGTGTGGGAAATCCGCCACCTGCCGCTTGCGACCGCGTCGCTGCTAGTGCCGCTACCGATCCTGCTGGGCGCGCTGCCCCTGCTGTTCCTTCGTGAAGATCGCGAGTTGCGGCCGTTCGTGCAGGCAATGCGGCAGTTGTTCGCGGACTTAGTGACTACTATGCGGCAGCGCAGCTACTTGTTCGCACTGCTGGTGTTTGTGCTGCCATCGGGCACCTTTGCCATGCAGAACTTGTTTGGCGGCCTGATCGGCGATTTCCACTCGGATGCACTGCCCGGCTACTTGTCTGTGGGTGTGGTGTTCACGGTGGCCTGCGCGCTGGGCGCGGCGCTGGGCGGCCCGCTCAGCAGCCGCTATGATCGCCGGTTGCTGTTCGTTGCGCCCGCGATGATTGCCGCGGTGGGCTCGCTTGCCATGGCGTTCGGCCCGCACACACCGTGGGTGTTTGTGGCCGGCATGTTCTTTTACAACCTGATGGCCGGCATCAACTACACGGCGACCAGCGCGCTGGTATTCCAGATTGTGGGTCGTAACAATCCGCTGTCGGCAACGCAATATTCCGTGTGCATCGCATCGTGCAACCTGGCGATTGCGGGTGCCGTGTATCTAGATGGTCTTGGCGCGGGCTTGCATGCTGGGCTGGGCGGGGCACGCGGCTCCCTGACGGTGGATGCGCTGCTGAGCCTGGTGCTGGGCACGCTGGTGCTGGGGCTGGTGTATCGCTTTGGCGGTGGCTTTCCACGGCCTCCGGCAAGCGAGGAGTGAGCGGCAGCCACGCCACGTAAAGAGCGGATCGCAGAGGACGCGAAGGAAGTGCACGCGGAGGACGCGGAGAACGCGGAGGAGCTTGTCGGGCGCCTTTGCCGTCATGCTTGGATGTCCGCGTTCCAATCTGCACAACTTACGCTGCTCCACGCACAACCGTCAGCACACCGCCTCAGCGACCTCTGCGTACACCTCAGCAACCTCTGCGTTCTAAGATCGCGACCTTCGCGTGCACTTCCTTCGCGCCCTTCGCGTTCTGCTTTTTGCCTGCCTCAGACCTAGTTGCCCGCTGCAATCGCCGCCAGGATGCGATCCATCGCTTTCACGTCGTCGTTCGTGCGAGGCGTGTGATCATTCACGATCACGCTGAAGATAAGCGTCTGACCGCTGGCGCAATCGATGTACCCGGAAAGCGCGTGCACCTCTCCCAGCGTGCCGGTCTTTGCGAAGATGTGGTCCTTCAGCGGAGCGTCTGGGAAGCGCGCGCGCAGTGAGCCGTCACGACCGCCGACCGGGAGCGAGTCCTTCCACGCCGCGCCCCACGGCTGCGTGGCAACATAGCTCAGCAGCTTCGTGATCGCGCGCGGGGTGACCAGGTCGTGGCCCGACAGACCGGAGCCATCGTAGAAGACGAAGTCGTCGGGATCGATCTTGACCTGCTGCGTGAGCCAGGTACGCAGGATGCGTTCGCCCTGCACCGTGGTGCCCGTTCCAGTGGTAAACAAACCTAACTGTCTTAGCAGCAGTTCCGCATGCTGGTTTTCGGAAGTCTTGTTGGTGATGGCGACGTCGTCGCGGAGCAGCGGGCCGGTGTGCTCGGCGAGAACCTTAGTCGTGCAATCGAAGCATGTTGGTGGGGCAAGCAACAGCTTACGGATCGGTGACATGTGACCGATGTCGGCAGGTTCAACCGAATGCTTCAGGAACGCAGTCTCAGAGAACGTCGTATGCCTGGCCTTGGCTGCACCTGTAATAACGATGCCGCGCTTTTCAAGCGCAGCCTTCAACGCGGATGCAGCGTACTCCGCCGGTTCACCGATGCTCATCTCCTGCACGTACGGTTTTGCGTCCACCGGGAGCGTGCCGTAGACATGCACGGCGCGTGTGTTGAGTTCACGCTGGATGTCCAGTGCGGACTCGCCACCCTTCGCGGCTGTGGTTGCTTGCATGTCTACGGTATAGAACGGCAGCGCGGGATCCGTGTCGAAGGTGAGCGGCATACCCGCCTTTGCGCCGGGATGGATTGTCAGCGTCCACGCGTTGTCCGCGATCATCAGCGCATTGATGGGCGCGCCGTAATACCAGGGTGTGTCGTCGATGGACCAGTCCGCCGGGTACGGGTCGTTCGGCATGAGCGAGTCGTCGCCGATCACATCGCCTTCGACGCGTGTGATGCCCGCTGCCTTCACCTTGTCGGCGAGTTCGTTGATGTAGCGCAGTTCATCGCGCTTGGGTGCGGGCTGCCCCGGCACAGGGCGCAGATACGGCACCGGGCGACCGGAGAAGTTCGCATCGCCCGCGCCCTTGAGCACGAGGTCGCCGGTGAAAACACCCTTGCCGTCGTACTTACCGATGCCGATGACGCGCGTCACCAGGCGTTCCTCCGCAGGCAGCAACGCCATGGTTGCTGCGGTGGTGAACAGCTTCAGGTTCGACGCGGGCTGAAAGAACTGCCCCTCATTCAGCGCAAAGATCGTCTTACCGTCCAGCGTGGTCACGTGCACGCCCCAGTGCGCGCGGCTGACCGCTGGCTCGTTCACGATGGCGGCGATCTGCTCACCAAACAGCACGCCGTTGAGCGTGGTGGGCGCGGGTTGCTGCGCCACGGCAACTGTGCAGAACACCACGAGCAGGGCAGAGGCAAGGCGCTGCAAAGGCATGCGCAGAGTCTAGCAGCGCAGGCGCGCATGGCTGTCGCATAACGCGGGCCTTCAGCCCGCCTCACTCATTCAACATCTACCTGGGGCTACGCCCCAGGCTATTACAGCGCGGGCCTTCAGCCCGCTCAGACGGTGGCGAACGGTGCCGTTGTGCTTGTGCCGCACCCACAACTTGGTCAATGACTCTGTGTAAGCAAATGAACACTGCCGCGCTGGCCGCCAGAACTGCGCTGCGTCGTCCGTCCTGGCGTCTGCATAAAATGCGGCTATGAGCTTTGCCGCGCGAACGCGCTTCAACTGGCAACTGCGTACGCGCACACTGCGGCTGGGCGAGCGGACGCGCGTGATGGGCATCGTGAATGTGACGCCGGACTCGTTCAGCGATGGCGGCGAACATGCCACTACCGAGCAAGCCATCGACCACGCGCTGCGGCTGCTGGATGAGGGTGCCGACATCCTCGACATTGGTGGGGAATCCACCCGGCCTGGATCACCCGCCGCGACTCCAGAAGCCATCTCCAATCAGCAGGAGCAGGACCGCGTGATGCCGGTGATTGAGGGTGTTTTGAAGGAGCGGCCGGATGCTTTGCTTTCGGTGGATACTTATCGAGCCGCAACCGCGCGCGCCGCGGTTCACGCAGGTGCGGAGATCGTCAACGACGTGAGCGGCGGGCTGTGGGACCCAGCCATGCTTTCCACCTGTGGCGAGTTGCAGTGCGGGGTAGTCGTCATGCATGCGCGTGGATTGCCTTCACACTGGGTGGCGCAGCAACCCGCACTGCATACTGATTTTGTGCCTGAGTTGGTAGAGGAACTGAGAGGGCGTGTTGCGGCAGCAGAGGATGCGATAGTCGCGCGGGAGCGCATCGTGGCGGACCCGGGCTTCGGCTTTGGCAAGCGCGGCGCGGAGAACTGGATGCTACTCCGGGAGTTCTCTGCTCTTAGTGCTTTAGGAGTGCCGCTGCTGGCCG
>CAXTBQ010000081.1:0-15027 GCA_964242065.1 uncultured Terriglobus sp.
GGGTGTAATTGCCGCGGCCATCGAAGCTCTTGCTGGACACGCCCTTGAAGTCGCGCACACGGGGCAGCGCGACCGAGATCAGGCGATCCAGAAACTCGAACATGGCCTCGCCGCGCAGGGTGACCATGGCACCGATGCTCTGGCCTTCGCGGACCTTGAACTGTGCGATCGACTTCTTAGCCTTGGTCAGGACCGGCTTCTGGCCGGTCACGGCGGCCAGGTCGCTCACCAGCGGGTCGAGGATCTTATTGTTTTGGGTTGCTTCGCCCAGGCCCATGTTGATGACGATCTTCTCAATCCGGGGAACCGCCATCACGTTCTCGAGCCCGAGTTCCTTCTGAACCGCAGGCTTGAGCTCTTTCGTGTACTTCTCGCGTAAACGTGCCACGTCTGCTTCTTTCTCTCACGGTGTCGGGTTGGACTGTATCAAAAAGATACAACCGTGTACCGGTACGTGAGGTGCTCCAATATTTTCGCTGTCCGCTCAGGAAACTTCGCCGGAACGCACCCGCCTTGGACAAGTCCGCGCCGGAGAGGTCTTCCAACGAACAGCGCAGGCGCTTGCGCACCTGCCTCTACTTACTTCACCTTCGGGTAGGCGATGACCTCACCCGTTGTCTTCGCCACACGCTCGCGCTTGCCGTCGGTCAGGCGAACGCTCACGCGGGTCGCCTTGCCGTTGCCATCTACCAGCGCCACATTCGAGAGGTGCACCGGCGATTCCTGCTCGGCAATGCCGCCCTTGATGTTCCGCTGGGGGTTGGGCTTGACGTGCTTCTTCACCATGCCGATGCCCTGCACCAGGACGCGATTCTTGTCGGTCACGATGCGCAGGACGCGGCCGGTCTTGCCCTTGTCTTTACCCGCGAGAACAATCACGGTGTCGTTCTTGAGAACATGTGCCATTTCCTACTCCTTATCCCGCGCCGGCATGCCGGTTACGGGCCTCTGCTCTTACCTCAGCAGGTCGAGGGTGTTCCTAACCAACCGATAGTACTAGGAATAATAGAGATCTGCAAGAGTAACGCGTAGGCTCATCATTTGATAGGTGATGAGGTTGAGCGTTTTGCTGCTGCGACGTTTACCTCGAAACCAACCTCTTGCGGTTTGCCATCTACTTCGTGAGTTAGGAGGATGAGCTTTTCTTTGTCTTGCCGGGCAAAGTATAGCCCGGGGTCAAGCGCAGAGCAGTGGCTCCATCTCCATTTGGCTTCGCAGTTTAGTGAGGCGTAGCTTACTGGTCCTGCAGAGACATCAAGTGTGGCGCTACCTCTATGTATCGGTATAGCGGGTGAAGATGTGCAATTGACTGTTGCTTGAGTTGCAGACCATGCATACGCGTTGCAGGTTTTCCTACTGGGTAGAGTTCCAACGACAAAATCCAACGCCATGCTTCCAAACACATGAACTAGTACAGGATAATCGGACAGAGCCTTCCCTTCGGAAAGCGGGTACTAAGAAAGTCGTATGGCGGCGCACTATACACGATGTCATCCTCAGCAGGAGGACTTTCTGGGTTCACGTTTACTGATATAAATCTACTTTCTCGTTCATTCGTCCTTAATTGAAGTAGATAGTGATCGTGTACCCAACGTGCGACATATTTGCCCGGCTGGATTGGCAAGCATGGAATTGACTCACGAAGCGGGTTTTCTTTCCGACAGGTCATCTGCCAGTGGTCCTCGCCATCAATACTTCCCTGGTACGTAACGAAGGTTGGTGGTGCCATCCCCATGGCTTCACCTTGAAGAAGGCTCTGTGCAGAGATGCCAGAGTCCACTACTTCACTCGCCTCGATTTGGACTTGCAGTGGATACGTTTCTGCCTGCTGCCCGAGGCAGTCTAATGCCTGAACGAAACAGATCAAACAAATTACATACGCTAGCGCTCGCATTCGCTCCCCAAACAGGCAAGCCGCCAGTTGGCGGCTTGTATGGCACATGACACACGCAGGTCTAGATGACTTCCGGGGCCAGCGAAACAATCTTAAGAAACTTTTTGTCGCGCAGTTCGCGCGCAACCGGTCCGAAGACGCGGGTGCCAACTGGCTCGCCGGCATCGTTGATCACGACGGCTGCGTTCTGGTCGAAGCGGATGTAGGTGCCGTCCTTGCGGCGGGCTTCCTTGCGCATCCGGACGATCACCGCCTTGACGACTTTGCCCTTCTTCACGGTGCCGTCGGGCGAGGCTTCCTTGACGGCGGCTGTCACCACATCGCCCAGACCGGCCTTCTTGCCCAAACCACCGCCCAGCGGCAGGATGACCTGCAGCCGGCGTGCGCCTGAGTTATCGGCCACGTCCAGGATGGTACGCATCTGTACGGACATTGCTTCTTCTCCTGACCCGACTGGCTTTCCGCCCGGGCCGGGGGCTGTGCGCCCCAGTGGATCTCAAAATGACGCGAACGCGGAGAGGATCACTGCAAGACGTCTGCAGAGTTCGTCGCGCTGGACGCGATGTGCCCTGAACCGGAAAACCGGACCCGCGAACGATGCCGCGGTGAGCAAACTTCAGTCCCATGTCTCAATAGCGAGACATGGGGCCCCCCTATTTCGTTGCCGGAGCGGCCTCGCTCAGCGAGAGCGACGAGCGGCGCACAATTTCTTCGAGGTTCCAGCGCTTCAGCTTGCTCAGCGGACGGCTCTCACGAATGCGGACCTGGTCACCCACGCGGGCGCTGTTCTGCTCGTCGTGCGCGTAAAACTTCTTGTTGCTCTTGACCACACGCTTGTACTTCGGGTGTGCCTTGCGCATTTCGACCGAGACAACGATGGTCTTGTCCATCTTGGTGGAGGTGACGAGGCCGATCTTCTCGGTGCGATGCCCGGTCTTTTCCGGTGCCGTAGTGACTTCTGCTGTATCCGCCATGCTTATGCCTTCTTCGCTTTCCGCGACTTGACTGGCGCGGCTGCAACGGGAGCAGCGTGGCCCAGCTCGCGCTGGCGCGCAACCGTCTTGATGCGCGCGATGTCTTTCTTGAGTTCCCGCAGCTTCCGGATGCCTTCGGTGTTGCCGAGGCTCTTGTCGAAGCGAACACGGAAAATCTGTTCGCCGGCTTTCGCCTCTTCGGCCTTCAGCTCGCTATCGTTCAGTTCGTGAATCTTGCTCAATTCCATGGTTCTCTCACAGGCCGCCGAAGCGACAAAATTTTATGCTGATGCGGCCGCAACCTTTGGATCGGGTGCCTTGGCACCGGGGCGCTGCACGAAGACCGTGCGCAGCGGCAGCTTGTTGGTTGCCAGGCGCATGGCTTCCTTCGCGATCTCGGGCGAAACGCCTTCCATCTCGAATAGGAGCTTGCCTGGGCGAACGACTGCGACCCAATGATCCAGCGCACCCTTGCCCGAACCCATTCGAACTTCTGCCGGCTTCTTGGTGATGGGCTTGTCCGGGAAAATCCGGAGCCAAACCTTGCCGCCACGCTTGATGTAGCGAGTCATGGCGATACGGCTGGCCTCAATCTGGCGGTCGGTAATGTAACCGCACTCCACAACCTTCAGGCCGTAGTCGCCGAACGCAAGCTCAGATCCGCGCCATGCTTTGCCGCGCATCTTGCCTTTCTGCTGCTTGCGGTACTTCACCTTCTTGGGCATCAACATAACTGCTGTCTCCGGCTGCGGCCCTGGCTGACTCTGTCAACCGGTCTCCGCGCGCTTGCACTTCTTGGTGTGGCCAAGCCGGACGTGCCGGCTGGAGGATGTTTAGAACGCGCCCGTGGTGGTCACGGCGTCGCGACGACGGCGCTGCTCGTAGATGTCGCCACGGTAGACCCACGTCTTGACGCCGATGATGCCGTAGGTGGTCTTCGCCTCAGCAAAACCGTAGTCGATGTCGGCACGGAGAGTGTGCAGCGGCAGACGGCCTTGCAGATACCACTCGGACCGGGCGATTTCGTTGCCGTTCAGACGGCCCGATACGCGGACCTTGATGCCCTTGCAGCCAAAGCGCAGCGCGGAGTCCACGCTCTTACGCATGGCGCGGCGGAACGAGACACGCTTTTCCAACTGCAGCGCGATGTTCTCAGCCACCAGCTGTGCGTCCAACTCCGGCTTGTTCACCTCGAGAATGTCGATAAACACCTCGCGGCTGGTGCGCTTCTGGATGTCAGCCTTGAGTTTGTCAATTTCCGCGCCCTTGCGGCCGATGATGATGCCTGGACGCGCGGTGCGGATGATCAGACGCAGCTTGTTGCCCGGACGCTCAATCTCGACCGACGAAACGCCGGCAGCCTTGAGCTTCTCGCGCAGTTCGATCTTGAGCTTTACGTCCTCAACGAGCAGCTTGTCGTAGCCGCGCTCCACAAACCAGCGCGACTTCCATGGCTTGTTGATGCCGAGGCGGAACCCATACGGATGGACCTTCTGACCCATAACTTATCCCTTCACTTCGCGTCTGCGCCGGGCGCAAACATACTCAATTCAAACTTCTGCCGGCTACGACTGCCGCCAGTAATGGTTATGCAGCGGCCTTGGCCTGCCGCTTGGGCGCTGCAGCCGCGCGACGCGGCTTGCTCTTACCCGCCGCGGTGGAGTTCTCCGCAGCAGAGTCGTTGCCCGTGCTGGACTTCTTCTCGGCAAGGGTGACGATGATGTGGGCGAGGCGACGCTGGTAACGGAACGCACGGCCCATGGGGGCAGGGCGGATGCGCTTCATGCGCGGACCTTCGTTCGCCACTGCCATCTTCACGACCAGGCGATCCACGTCCAGATCAAAGCCCTGTTCCTGGCTCAGGTAGTTGGCGTTCTGCAGGGCAGACCGCAATGCCTTCTCCACCACAGGCGCAATGCGCTTGCGTGTGAACATGAGCGTGTTCAGCGCGTTTTCCACGCTGAGGCCCTTGATGGTATCGAGCACCAGCTTGGCTTTCTGCGGGCTGGTCCGCTGAAAGCGCGCCTCTGCGCAAAACTCACGTGCTGCACTCTTTTCGGCTGTCTTCGCCATAGCTCTTCCTCTGCGCGATCCGTGCTGACTCGCTAACTTGCTGCCGCGCTCAACGCTGCAGGCGTCTTACTTCCCCTTGGCCGTCTCAGCCTTTGCCGCGTGACCCTTGAAGGTGCGCGTGGCGGAAAACTCACCCAGCTTGTGACCCACCATGTTCTCTGTCACGTAGACCGGGATGAATTTACGGCCGTTGTGTACCGCAATCGTGTGGCCCACAAACTCGGGAAAGATGGTGGACCGGCGCGACCAGGTCTTGATGACTTCCTTCTTGTTCGCGTCGTTGAGCACCGTCACCTTGGTCATCAGGTGCGCGTCGATAAACGGGCCCTTTTTTGTAGAACGTGCCATGTTTTCCTCTCGCCCCCTGAATTACTTGCTGCGGCGGTTCACGATGAAGACATCGGTCCGCTTGTTGTTACGGGTCTTGTAGCCACGTGTCGGCTGACCCCACGGGGTGACCGGATGACGGCCGCCCGAGGTCTTACCTTCACCACCACCGTGCGGGTGATCGACCGGGTTCATGGAGACGCCGCGGTTTGCCGGGCGGATACCGCGCCAGCGGCTGGCACCGGCCTTGCCGAGCGAAACGTTTTCGTGGTCGGTGTTGCCGACCTGGCCCACGGTCGCCATGCAATCCACCAGGACGCGGCGGGTCTCGCCGGAAGGCAGCTTCAGCAGTGCGTACTCGCCTTCCTTGGCGATGAGCTGTGCGGACGAGCCGGCGGAGCGCACCATCTGCGCACCCTTGCCAGGCCGCAGTTCCACATTGTGGACCGTGGTACCGGCCGGGATGTTCTTGAGCGGCAGCGCATTGCCAACCAGGATGTCAGCCTCAGGACCGCTCATCACCTGCATGCCGACCTTGAGTCCGACGGGCTGGATGATGTAGCGCTTCTCGCCATCCTTGTAGCTGATGAGGGCGATGCGCGAAGAGCGGTTCGGATCGTATTCAATCGTTGCGACCGTGCCCGGGATGCCGTACTTCTCGCGCTTGAAGTCGATGAGGCGCAGCTTCTGCTTGTGACCGCCGCCGTGATGGCGCATGGTCAGCTTGCCCGTGGAGTTACGTCCGCCGGTACGCTGCTTTACTTCCAGCAGCGGCTTGTACGGCTCGTTCGTCGTGATGTCCGAGTTGACCAGCTTCGACTGAAACCGCAGCGTCGGCGTAATCGGACGGAATGTTTTAATCGGCATTGCTTTTCCTTGCCTCCGCATAGCTCGTCAAGCGCGCGGATCTCTAACTTGCTTGCTCCTCGTTGTCCTTTACTTGGAGCACGGGAGCCGCTGACTTGCGGACCCGCTGACGACGGACTTGCTTTCTTACAGGCTGTTGACGTATTCCGGCATCTTCTCGCCCGGAAGGAGGCGCACGTAGGCCTTTTTCCAGTCGGGCTTGTAGCCGGTGAACTTGCCCCGGCGGCGTTCCTTGCCAACGAAATTGGCGGTGCGAACGGCTGAAACCTTCACCTTGAAGAGAGTTTCAACGGCATGCTTTACCTCTGTCTTGGTGGCAGCGCAGGCCACTTCAAACACCAGCGTACCTTCGGTTTCTTTTGCGCCCATGCCCTTTTCCGTGATCAGGGGGCGACGGATGGTGGTGTATAGAGTCGGCATTTATGCAGCCTCCTTCGCGGAAGCCTGCCGGCGACGCGATACGTTCTTCTTCAGCACTTCCTGCAGCGCTTCCAGAGCGGCCTGCGAGAAGATGGCGTGCTCGTAGCGGAGCAAGTCGTATGGATGCACTTCAGAGCTCAGCACCAACTCGACGCCGTCAAGGTTTCGCGATGCGAGGAACAGGTTCTCACTCAACTTTTGGCCGCTCTCTACCAGCAGCGCGGTCTTCCTGGCATCCAGCCTGTCCAGCGCCTGGCGATAGAGCTTGGTCTTCGGCTCTGCCACTTCCAGCGATGAAACGACCGTTAGCTTGCCATCCTGCAGCTTGCTTGCGAGAGCCGAGCTAAGCGCACCCAAAAGCTTCTTCTTCGGGAACTGGTAGTCATACGAACGGGGCTGAGGTCCGTGTACCGTACCGCCATGGCGCCAGATAGGCGAACGCACCGAACCCACGCGGGCACGACCGGTTCCCTTCTGCTTCCACAGCTTCTTGCCGGAGCCGGATACCAGCTTCTTGTTCTTGGTGGCTGCAGTTCCCTGACGCATTGCCGCCCGGTAGTGCGTCACCGCTTCCCAGAGTAGGGCTTTGTTGACTTCGACCCCGAACACCTCATCGGCCAGCTCAAGCTCGCCGACGGCGTTGCCGCTCAGGTCTACTACATTGATCTTTGCCATCTTGCTTCCTCTGGCACCCGTTCTATTGCGGGTGCCCTGATCTCATCTGTCATCCTGCAATCGACCGGGACGAAATCCCGGTCTGCAGACGATGCGTAGAACTACTTCTTCTTGCCTGCTGAAGCCTTCTTCGAAGCCTTCAACGGATCGACCGTGCCCGAGCCCGCAAAACCGCGGCGCTCGCGCGGCGGATTCTTTGCCTTGCTCACCAGGATGACGCCATCGCGCGGTCCGGGAACTGCGCCTTCGACCAACAGGAGGTTGTCTTCAAGGTCGATGCCACGCACCCGAAGGTTGCGGACGGTGATCTGCGCGTCGCCGAAGTGACCCGGCATACGCTGCCCCGGGAACACGCGCGACGGAAACGAAGACGCGCCGATCGAACCCTGGATCTGGAACATGTGACCGTGCGACTTTGGACCGCCGCCGAAACCGTGCCGACGAACAACGCCAGCGAAACCGCGGCCCTTGCTCTTACCTTCCACGTCGACGAAACGCTCCCCGTCGAAGATATCAACGAGAACGCGGTCGCCAGCCTTGACCGAGCCGTCGCCTTCCACGGTGCCGGAAGCCGTCTCGATGCCGACTTCGCGAATGTCGCGAATCGGCGGTGCATCGCTCTTTGCGAGGTGTCCTGCCTGCGGCTTGGTCAGCTTGGACGCCTTCACAAACTCAACCAGGCCGACCTGAGCGGCATCGTAGCCGTCCTTTGCCTGTGTCTTGAGCTGCGTGATGACGCAGGGACCGACCTTGATAACAGTAACCGGGTGCACCACGCCGGCGTCGTCAAACACCTGGGTCATACCGATCTTCTTGCCGAGAATACCTGTGACTGCCATGCTACGTCTCCTCATCATGCCCGCGCACAGCGGGCACTGCCGGTAGTTCTTACCGAATCTGATTGGTGTTACTTGGTGACGGTTTTAATCTCGACGTCCACTCCTGCGGGCAGATCGAGCTTCATCAGCGCGTCGACCGTCTGTTGAGTAGGTTCGAGAATGTCGATCAGCCGCTTATGCGTACGGATTTCGAACGCCTCACGGGACTTCTTGTCCACGTGGGGGGAACGGAGCACGCAGTACTTGTTCTTCATCGTCGGAAGGGGAATGGGCCCCGCAACCTGTGCGCCGGTACGCTTTGCCGTCTCAACGATTTCGCCGGTTGACGTGTCCAGAACGCGGTAGTCATACGCCTTCAGGCGGATGCGGATTCTCTGCTGTGCAGCCATGCTGTTCTACTCTCTTGTACGCAAAGATCTGCGAGATGCGGCTGGCCTTCAGACCAACCTTTTGAGTGTAGCGTAGGTTTGCGGTCCGCGCAACAGATTGTGAGCATCGAACACAGCAAATGTCAGTGTTCTGGGATCGCAAGGAAGAACTCGAAAAGTACGAGTTCATGATGGGCGCCGCACGCGGGCGGTTGGCCGTGTCGCTCGACGTGCTAACCGACTCGCTCGCGCTCGTGGGCCAACACGGAGTGTACTGCGCGTCCAACAGGAATCCGGCGGTGCCGGCGCTGGATTTGCAGGCGGTGCTGCGCGGAATCAACGATGCAAAAGAGCTGATTGCCTCGGCTATGGACGAGCTGCAGAGCCAAAAGGCTGCGGTTTCCAAATAGCCCTTCCTGTACACTGAACCCACGCACTCGTAGCTCAGCTGGATAGAGCGGCAGCCTCCGAAGCTGTAGGTCAGAGGTTCGAATCCTCTCGAGTGCACCACTTTCCAAACAGCAAAGCCCCGGCTTGGATCGGGGCTTTGCTGTCTGCCTACTTCTGGGCTAGAAGTACAGCCGGCCCAACAATTGCAGTTGGCGCGGGCCATACAATGTGCTGGATGTACCCGTCTGGTTTTCGAAGGGCACCTGCACGTAGGGCACCAAGCAGCCGTTGCCGATGCCTTGGCCGGCGCTTGCTGGGCAGGCCGTGCCGTTACTGGTGGTACCGCCTGCGGTGTAAGCGGCAAAGGTGCTGCTTACACTCAGGCGATTTCGATGGTTCGCGATGTTGAAGGCTTCCGCGGCAAACTCCAACCGCAGAGTCTCATGGATGGGGAACTGCCGCGAAATGCGCATGTCCGTATTGTGGATGCCGGGTCCCTTGAAGGCATTGCGAGGAGCAATGGCTGTGGGCACGCGTCCGGGAGTACCAGCATTGTTGAGCGAAAGCGCAGCAAAGGACAGGCCACCATTTCCGATGGGCGAAGTGGGCGAGTTATTCAGGAACGCCGTTACTGGCGGCCCAGTCTGCGCGGTGACCGTGGTGGTCAGCTGCCAGCCATTGACCGCATACCGCGCGTAGCGATTCCCAACGCCAAAGGACGACGTTGCGACGACTGATCCGACAAAGCGCCCGCGGATGTCGATGTCAGACCGTGAGTACTCCGCGCTGCGCCCGGAGCGGTGCCCGGTTGCAAAGGGGTCCAGGGCAACGTCCGTACCGTTGAAAGTGCCGTTGACTCCCGACACCTGCCCCCCATCCATATTGTGCGCCCAGGTGTAGTTGGCCAGCACTTCCACACCATGCGACAGCGGCTTGCGCACCGTCGCTGCCATGGAGTGGTACCAGCTATTCACATCAGAGAATCCGGTCAGGACGGAACCCGTGTTGGTGGAAAGACGGCGCGTGTAGGTAGTGACCGGGATGACCGTTTGCGAGCCGTTTGCCGCGATGTAGGTGTAGGTGCGGGGCGTGGCCGACGCGGGATCAATATTCGTGTCTACAAAGATGGGCAAGCGCATGCCGCGCGTCCCAACGTAAGCGAGCGAAAAGGTAGCGCGTCCGGGCAGTTGCTGTTCCACAGACAGGTCATACGAGTGGGTGAATGGATTCAGAAAGCCGGGGTCGTTGCCGCGTGCCGCAAGTACTGAGGTGGGGAGCCCCGGATTGACCGCAGGCGTGGGTGTTCCGGTGACCAGGTTGGCCGGAGCCGGGCCGGGAGGCGTGAAAGCAGGGATGCCGCCGGAGGGAGCGTAGGTGGGGTAAGCTCCCGACTGCACAAAGCAGCGGTTCGTCCCTGCCGCCGGAGTGCAGGTTGCGCTGCCGGCTACGTACGGCGAGTTGGGCGCGGTAGTCGCGCTGACGTTGAACTGCTGCTGATACACGCCGTTTTCCCGGCGATTTGCGTAGTACGTGGAGTTTGAAACCAGAGCGAAGAACAGCCCATACCCGCCGCGGACCACGGTGCCTTCCTGTGGATTCCAGGCAAAGCCGAAGCGCGGAGCCGTCATGTGATAGTCAGTGTTGATGGTACTGGTGTACGTCTGTGCCACGGAAGAAGACACGTTTGGCCGCTCCGGCTGCGGCACCAACTGCACGTCATAGCGTGCACCCATGGACAGCAGCAGCTTTGGCGATACCTTCCAGTCGTCCTGAACGAAGATGTCCAGGTCCTTGTTCCAGAAGTCGTCCGCTCCGACGCCGGTCACTGGGTCTGTGACTTGGGTGAAACTGTTGTAGTGCTTTCCGCCGTTTGCGCCGTACACGTCCTGAACCCAGTTGGCGAAGTTGTACTCGGCCGTGCCGGTGTTGTACGTAAAGCTGCCGTCGCCCTGGAAGAGATTGGCAATCTGCTCGTGGATCAGATTGATGTCGACGCCAACCTTCACACTGTGCTTGCCGATGACGTTGTTGTAAATGTCTGTTACCTGCCAGCGATGTTCATCGGGAAAAGCACCGCGTGGAAGTGCGCTGGTCTCACCGTAGGAGAACAGATTCGTCAGGTTGATGGCCGGGCCGCCACTGTTGGTACCTGCCGTTTCCAGGTCACGCGACCACTGGAAGTGAACCACGTTATTGCTGTGGCTGTTCAGCGCTGTTTCTGCGTTGGCGAACAGGAATCGCTCGTGGAAGTTGATGCCACCATTCTGCGAGATGCCGCCGTTGTTGACAGTCACGCCGGAGTTGTACCCGTTGGGGATCTTCAGATTCTCAAAGAGAAACGACGCTGACAGGTGGGTTTTCGACGTGATCTGCGCATCCAGGCGTGGCAAAAAGATGTCCTGCGTTGTGTTCCGAGCGAAGGCACCAAGCTGGGTACCAACAAAAGTGACCGCCTGCGTACACTGGGCCGCGCTGATGCCAGGTATGACTGAGGGGTAAATCACCGTGCCGCGGGTCAGGTAGTTCGTTGTCCGACCATCGCACAGAGCCGCCAGCTGTCCAATGCTCTGAGTGGCGTTGTTGTAGGTCGACAGGTATACGATGGGGTTCACGCGCCGGTAACCGTCGTACACAGCATGGAAGAAGAGTTTGTCTTTAAGGATCGGTCCGCCGATCGACGCACCAAATTGGTGCTGCACCTTGATGGTCTTCACCAGGTTGATGGCGCTCCCCTGCGTGACCCCGTTGTACTTGTTGGTGGGGTCCAGCGCGTTGAAGCCTGGCGTGCGGTAGTACTCGTAGGCGTCGCCGTGAAAACTGTTGGTGCCGGACTTGGTGATGGCGTTGATCACGCCGCCTGCAGCCTGGCCGAACTCGGCGGAGTAGCTCGAGGTAGCCGACTGGAACTCCTTGATGGAGTCGATGGGAAAGACGTAGGGCGCACCGATGGAGCGGCCACGAGCCTCTGAGAAGAAGGCCTGGTTGTTGTTCGCGCCATCGACCAGATTGGTGTTGTACAAGCCGGAGATCCCGCGGAAGCTGAGCAGACCACTTGTACCGTCTGGCACCACGTTGGGCGTCAGCAGGACAAAATTGTCAAAGCGGCGGCCGTTGACCGGCAAGTTCGCCACTAGTTGCTCTGACACAACTTGTGACTGATCGGTCTTTTCGGAGTCAACCAGAACGGCATCAGTGGTGACCACGACCTCTGTCGAAACACTGGCGGCGGGCAGCTGGACGTCCACGGAGTTGTTGCTGCCGACGGTTACCGCGATGTTCTTCTGATCCACGCGACCAAAACCACTGCCCGCCGACACAATCACTTCATAGGTGCCGGGCTGCAGAAAGGTGGCTGCGTAGTGGCCTTCTGAATCCGCCGTCAGGTCGCGCTTAGCCCCTGTGCCTGTATTGATGACGCTGACAGCAGCGCCGGGGATGATGCTTCCCGTGGAGTCCCGGACAACGCCGGCGATGCCGCCCAGAGCGGCTGATTGTGCATGCGCTGCCGATGCTGTAAAACCGCATACCAGTACTGCTGCAACGTGCAAGGACTTCCTGGAAACATGAACGTTCTTCAAGTGTGTCGCTCCTGAACCCGGTCAACCATTGGCGGACTGCCGGCAAATACGCCCGCTATGCGGCAGGCAAGCACGATCGAGCCTTCTGCGCAGACGTTCGCGTACGGCCAGATTCGCAGACAGTGAATGCTTTCAGCCTCTGCGATGCGCACCAGCATGTCAAGCGGGGTGGGTATCGAATTAATTCAATTTTTCCGGAATCACGGCGTGCTGCAGCAGAAGGTCGAAACCTACGGTCCGCAACGTGTTCTCGTGCGTCGCTTCCAACACGACCGGGCATGCCGCGCCGGCCTGGTATACCTGCAGCCAGCGACTGGCGCATACGCACCAGCGATCGCCGGGCTTCAGGCCTGGAAAGCCGTACTGGGGCATGGGCGTCGACAGGTCATTGCCCAGGTGCTTGGAGACGGCCAGAAATTCCTCAGAGACGATGCAGCACACCGTATGGAGGCCCGTATCATCTGGCCCTGTGTCGCAGCAGCCATTGCGATAAAAGCCTGTGACCGGATCCATGCCGCAGGGCTCCAGCGGTTGCCCAAGCACGTTTTTTGATTCGGCTTTCTCGGGTTGCGTACGGGGCACCAGCTTTTCTCCACTTCCCGCCCGTCCAGGCAGGGCTGTCTCCCTCAGTATAACTAGCCGGGACCATGCCGTCGCCGCAGGGCGCGCCCGTCTAGTACAACGGTGGATATGCGTCTGCTCCGTTTGCTCCTTTCGCCGCTCCTCATCCTTGCAGTCGCCGCCCAGGCACAGACCGGTGCCTCCGTGACGCGACAGGAGACGCTCCGCCGTTTGCAGGCGGGCGTAACAGCTTTGCAGCAGTGGTATGTTCCGCAAACCGGACTGTATCAAACCACTGGCTGGTGGAACGCGGCCAACGCTCTCACTACATTGGTGGATGCCATGCGCGGCAGCGGATCACACGCAAATGATGCCGTGCTGGCAAACACCTTTACCCATGCGCAGGTGACCGTTCCTAAAGCACAGCAGACAGGGGTACTGGCGAAAATGACCGGATTTCCCGGTTTTCTGAACAACTATTACGACGATGAGGGCTGGTGGGCGTTGGCTTGGGTCGATGCCTACGACCTGACCGGCAAGCCGGAGTACCTCCAGATGGCCGGATCCATCTTCAAAGACATGACCGGCGCGTGGGACAACACCTGCGGCGGCGGCATCTGGTGGAGCAAGGATCGTAACTATAAGAATGCGATTGCCAACGAGCTGTTCTTCTCGGTTGCCGCGCACCTGGCACGCCGTTTGTCAGGCGACGAGAAGCAGCAAGCCGCGGATTGGGCCGCGAAAGAGTGGAAGTGGTTCCAAGCCACCGGCATGATCAACAAGGATCACCTGGTGAACGACGGACTCATTATCGACAAAACAGACGGCACCTGTCGCAACAACGGCCGCACCGTATGGACCTACAACCAGGGCGTTGTACTGGGCGGCCTGACGGAGTGGTATCGCGCGACCCATAATGACGGCTTGCTGGTGCAGGCGCGCGTGCTGGCCGACGCCGGTCTGGCGCATCTGACGGACGAGAACGGCGTCCTGCACGACCCGTGCGAACCCAACAGCTGCGGCGCCGACGCAAACCAGTTCAAGGGCATCTTCGTCCGCAACCTGAGCAAGCTAAACGGGCAGGTGCAGGAGGCGCGGTATCGTGCCTTCTTCGCGGCGAATGCGGCAAGCATCTGGCAGAACGACCGTACAGA
Organism: uncultured Terriglobus sp.; assembly: GCA_964242065.1. GTDB lineage: Bacteria > Acidobacteriota > Terriglobia > Terriglobales > Acidobacteriaceae > Terriglobus. The sequence goes on from CAXTBQ010000081.1 coordinate 14,121, forward strand.
GAGCAACCAGCTTGGCGTGGTGTGGTCCGGCCCCATGGCGCAACTGGACGCGGGTACGCACAGCTCCGCGCTAGACGCGCTGGTCGCTGCAGCTGGCGAACGGTAACAACTTAGAAGCGATGCCTCAAAGCTAAAGCTGGCGTTCCGCCTGCTTCTGACAGGGGCATTTATGAGGACTCAACTGACATGTTCGGCGCTTCTGCTACTGTCGCGATGCATGTAATAGCTGAACACATCGATGTTCGGCGGCTGAATATTGGCAGCACGGAGCAAGCTGAGAGCTTGGCCACGGTGAACTGTACCGTGGTTGAGATCGTGCAGGAGAACCTCGGCTCGGGTGAGCTTGAGGCCGTCGCCGGAAGGAAGGCGACATGTCATGACCTCATTGAGTTCCGCATCGGAAACTCCGTCCAGCCAGGACATGAGTCCTCCGGTGACCCGCGGCCAGTGCTCCTTCAGGTCGGCAATCGTAAATGGAAGGATCGCGCCGGAGTACTGTTCAGGTGTCGCCATTTCGACCAGCGGGGGCATCTTTCCCGACACGACACGATTACGCCACGCGAGATCGGAAAGATAGGTATGCCGCAGGGTGTTGAGCAGGCTGCCGTGCGACGTTCCCATGTTCAACTCGAGGCTCGCATCTGGGCAGTCTGCGCACGCAGCGAGTATAGTCGAGTTCGCCCAATGCGTGTACTCAACGTACGTGCGCACAAGATCCCGGATTGGATTCATGACTAGACAGTAGAACGGCTCCAATCTCTGGCCAAGAGGAATCGGTACCGGCAAGTCGGCTTCTCGGAAACGACCAGCCAGATGAGCAGTGAAAGCTATGCCCGTTCCGATATAAGCAGAAGTTGTTTAGCCGAACATTAGACACCGCCCTTGGGAGATGTTCTTCAGAAAAGGC
>CAXTBQ010000082.1:0-14686 GCA_964242065.1 uncultured Terriglobus sp.
TCGCAGAGCGGGGCAGCCACGGTGGTGGTCGGCGGCAACCAGACCATGAGCCAGGCGGCGGGCGGTGGCAGCGGCTCCGGCAGTGGTTCGGCTGCCGCGGGCTCCAGCACATCGCCCGCCGATCCCGCCGGGAACCCCGAGAAGACCTGGATCGAGATCGAACTGCTGGACGCGGACGGCAATCCTGTGCCGAACGAGCCTTACAAAATCACGCTGCCAGACGGCACCGCCAGCGAAGGCTCCACCGACAGCAGGGGCATGGCACGTGTGGAAGACATCGATCCCGGCAACTGCCAGATCACCTTTACCGCGCTGGACAAGCAGACCTGGAGCAAGGTGTAACCCCTATGCCGACCGACCACGTGGTTCAGCAGGGGGAACACCTTAGTTCCATTGCAAAGCAGTACGGATTTCCTGACTACACCGTCATCTGGAACTACGCGGACAACGCAGATCTTAAGCAGCAGCGGGTCAATCCCAATGTCCTGCTGCCCGGCGACACCGTTGTCATCCCCGACCGTGCAGAGAAACAGGAAACCGGGGAAACAACCAAGCGGCATACCTTCCAGCTCAACGGCAGAAGTCTCATGCTTCGGCTGCAGTTGGAAGATGCTTATGAAAAGCCGGTCAGTAACGCAAGCTGTGACCTGTACCTTGACGGCAACAAAACGACGGTCACCACAGACGCTGAAGGCAAGATCGAAAAAGCTATTCCGGCGGATACGAAAGAGGCAAGGCTCACGCTCTCCTCAGACGAGACACCCTATCGGGATGTGCTTTTCACGCTTGGTGTGGGCAATCTCGACCCGGTGGACACCTTGAGCGGCCAGGCTGCGCGGCTGACGAATCTGGGGTATGACGCGGGTGAGCCCGAGGCAGACGACGACCCAGGCTTTCAGTCGGCTGCGCAGGAGTTCCAGTGCGACCAGAAGCTGCAGGTTGATGGGGTTGTGGGTCCCAAAACACAGGGGAAATTAAAAGAGGTGCACGGCTGCTGACGCACCGTTCTGTTCTGCAACAATAGCGGGCATGCCGCTGCTGCTGCAGATTGAGTCTGGGCCGCGCCGGGGCGAACGGGTCGCCTTGGAGCTGCGCCAGCCCGTCAGCGTAGGGCGCACCGGCCGGTCGACTCTCGCGCTCAGCGATGACACCTTCCTCTCCGGCAGGCATTTTCAAGTGGAGGCCGTGGAAGACGGCTGCAACCTGCTCGACCTCAACAGCAGCAACGGAACGCTGCTGCGCGGTACGCGGGTCACCTCTGCCTACCTGAGACCGGGCGACACCTTTACTGCCGGACAGACGCTGTTTCGCGTTGTCCTGGAAAAAGACCAGTCTGCCGATGAGCCGGCACCTGCCGCGGCTGCAGGCCCGCATGCCTTGCTGCCGGCATCTCGGGCGCGGCTCTTGCAGGAAATGCGAACGTCTTTCCAGCCGCTCTACGCCGTGCTGGACGCTGCGCGCGATCCGCGTATTCTGGCCACGCTGCTAGAGCACAAATGCCAGTACGCCTGGCTTTTTGAGCAGGGCACCCCGCCGGAACTGGTGAGCTTCGCTCCATACCTGGTGCCGCTGACCGCCGATTCAGCCGCCCTGGAGCCGCTGCTTGAAGCAGGATGGACTGACCATTGGGGCGTTTATCTTTCCAGCTCGGCCAGTGCATGGGACCTGCTCGCCTTCTTGCGGCGTCTGCTGCTTGCCGACCAGCCCGACGGCCAGCGGGCCTTGCTCCGCTTTTACGATCCGCGGGTGCTGCGCACGCTGCTTGACCATTCAGTGGAGCGGCAGTGGCCATTCCTGTTCGGCGTGGTTCAGCAATACCTTTTGCCTGGCGAGCAATCGCAGACCTCAATTCGTTTCGCCCCAGTGCGGTCCGGCCTGGAGCGATCGTCTACCTTTCTCGATGGCAGCGCCGAGGCTCGTCGGGAACTTGTCACAGGCGCGCCGTCCACTCGCGAAAGCCGGGGGGCAGGGGGCAACCATCGGCTCCTTCTCACGACCCAGCAGATGGAGCACTTCCAGAACAAGAAGCGTGATCCGCTGCTTGACAAGCTGATGGAAGAGATCCCAAAGAAACATCCGGACCGGTTAGTCGAATTGGGCGAACCCGGCATGGCGGATTGGGTGAAGTTTGGCCGTGGACGGCCCAGCCGCTACGGTTTGCAGACAGATGGCGATGTGGCCGCGTACGTTTCGCTGATGATGCAGTTGGGCCGCAATTTCGACGAAGATCTGCCGTGGGCAAAACGACTCCTGCACCTTCGCTTACGTCCGGCAGAAAAGCTCGCGCGCTTGTCTGCGGGAGCCGTCGAGCATCTTGCACAAGCGCCCGCTTCAGCGTAAGCGGCGCGTTAACAAGTTACATCCGCATGCCCGCATGGGCGGCCGGCGGTGCCAGCAAACCACTCACGCCATAGAACAATGCCAAAGCCAAGGTTCCAGCCAGCAGGGTGCGCTGTGAAGGCCGCGGCCACCAGCTGTCCCGCAGCGCCAGCCAGCACCCGCCTACCATGGCGACAATGCCGTGGCCCGTTGCAGCGCAGGCCAGCATGAGTGGAAAACAGGCCCGCACGCATTCTGTACCCACCAGAGCGCCGTAGCCCACGCAGTCGCGGTCGGCCCGCCAGCCTTGCGGCGCTAGCGGCACCGTCCGGTGGCACAAGCGCCGCGCCGAATGGTAGTAACTCGAATACTGCCACGCTGCCGCCACCAAAAATAATGCCGCAGGCACTGCCGGATGATGCATCGTGTGCGACAGAAGCAGAAGGGCTGCGAAGCACCCGGCAACCGACCAGGGCAGCAGGTATCCCGCAAGAAAGCCCCCGATGGCCCGATGCCGGCGGCCCCAGAAACTGCGCTGCGCGACCCAGCGCACCTGCGACACCATGGCAGGCAGCATCATGGCTACCGTCATGCCCATCCACGATAAAAGCTGCGGCCGCACACCAGCAAAGCCGCCACGGACATGGTTGTGCCCCATGCCCGCGATGGTAGCTGCCCAGGCCGCCGCGCAGATTGTGAGCACCCACCACTCCGGATAGCGCCAAGTGGCCCGCCGAAGTTTCGGCACGAAGGCGGATACAGCGCTAGAGCTGCTCATTGCAGGTACAGGCTCACGCGGCCCACCCTGACCTGCGGTACGGGGGCGTCCCAGTAGGAGGGAACAAACGAGATGCTGATCTGCCTCGGGTTCCAGTCACGGCGCTGCTGCAACGTGTGAAACAACTGGCTGATATCGAGCGAGAAGCCCTTGCCACTGCCATCGTGTTCGCCCTTGATTCGGCTTGCCTCCGGTAAGCCAAACATCCCCATGCTGCCCGCGAACAGTTCCGGGTGATCCTCAGGCGTGGCGCCTTCAGGAACGTTCAGATACGCGGCAAAGGTCGGCGCAGCCTTGTCGCAGGTAACGTTCTCAATCAGCAGAGAGACGTTTCCGGCCCCACGGTGAGGATCACGAGCCGGTCCTGCCGGTGCGTGAAGACGAAGCGCAATGCGTACCACACCCGGTCCAAGGAAGAACGGCTCCCCGGTTGCGGCGATCATTTCAGGCACATCTGGACGTGCCGGTCTCTTTCCTTGCGGCGCTCCGCCCTGGTCCGCTTCTGGCATCGTGATCTCCTTTGAATGACCGTGTTCCACACTTGCTGCCTGTTGCATCTTCTGGCAGGCCGCGCATGACGAAAGCAGCAGAAACGCTAGCAGAAAGGACAGTTGTTCGCTGAAGCACCGCAAGCGTCGCAGGCTCATGGGCCCACCCCGTTGAACGGATCGCTCGTGTCTTCATACTCGTAAGACAAGGGCGCAGCACGGATGTCAAGCACCTTGCTCACGGCCATGTCGACCGCTTTGCCGGTTTCGTCGTGAAAACTGAACGTGGTTTCCTGCCAGCCCGCAAGCAAGGGAGGCGATTGTGGCTTTGGGTTGCGATCCAGATTGCCCAGTTGCTTTTGCCGCTGCACCCACGTCTCCCATAAACGGTCGATGTTGCAGTGATGCACCCAGAACATGGGGTCGAGCGGAGCGGTTGAAAAGAAGGACATAAAGCCCGTCGATCCACCCAGAGCGCCATGCACTGTATTGTGTGGCACACCCTCCACCGCACCAGGGAAGCCTCTTGGATCGTGATGCTGAATGCGAGGGCCTCCGAAACCGGTGCCTGCGGCGTCCTGACCAAAGGGCCGGGTATGTAAACAATTCAGATTGGTCGAAGGGTTGTTTGCCCGATCCAATTGCCCGAACCGGTTGAAATTCAGAAAGGGCTGGCCCGCGTTAGCGTTTGGTGTTCTCTCCGTGACAAACAGGGCGTTCGGCCTTCCTGGGGTTGAAGGTACCCGAAACTCTGGCGGCAGCAGTTCGGCAGCAGGCGACGCGCTGTAGTTCCAGTAAGGCAGGGCCCAGTCTGACGGTCCACCAAGAGCCGCCACGTGCGCGGCCACGATCTTCTCAAAAAAATGAAGGTACATCCGGTGCCACGGCAGAAAAAACCAGGCATTGTGCTGGCAGGCTCGCCAAAAGGTGGTGTGGTCCGGGGGAATGACATCCGTGTCGACTGCATTCGGATCCCAATCCGGAGGGCCTGGCGAGCGACGTGTTGCCGCGGTTCTCACATCCGCCGGGTAATCGTGGATAGCCGCCTGGTACCGCCAACTGCGCGGGTCGTTTAGGGGACGTGCCTTCATCGCTCGAATGCCCTGTTCATACCAATCCAGCGTTCGATCGCCAGCGGGCAGCTTGCCAATTTCCCGCCGGATGCGAACGGGCTGGGGAACTGCTGGTCTGCGAAAGATGCCGTCGTCGCCCATGGTTACCTCACCAACTTGACGTTGCTGCCATCGCGCATGACTGGTTGGGCTGCATTGTGCGCGGTGCGTGCTGCCTGCTTTGTTGGATCGTTCAGTGTTCCATCCACGATAATCTCTGCGAATACCGGCTTGTAGTCATTCTGGAAGACGGTCAGCGGATCGCCGTAGCCGGGGATCAGCTCAGTAGTTTGAGGCTGTGTGTTGTAGCCAAGGTTCTTCAGCCGCTTGCGTGTGGTGTCGTCCGCATCGTCATCCGGCATCGCAACAAGGACCTCTTTCGTGTACTCAAAATCTTCCAGGTCGTTAACATCAGGCAAAAGGCCGAGTTCTGTTTTCTTCACCCGGCTCCAGCGAACGATGACCGTAGCGGGCAATTTTTGAACGGATAGGTTGATGTAGCCGGCCTCTTTGTCCGTCGTCGAGACGGCTCCGGGAGCTTCGGTAGGAGTCTCGCCGGCGGGAGAGGGCGGCGCGCCGCTAGCGTGCATGGCCGTGGTCTTGCCATCCATCGTCACCAGGCAGGGCGCAAATGGCAGCGGACGTCCCTGCGGATCGAACAACCGAATCTTGAGACTCTTCACCGGCGATTCGCAGGGCGAGGTGTTCATGATCCGGTCGTAGAAACGGCACGCAAAGGTGTCCTGCGTTTTTTCATAGGTGCGGTCCGTGTCGGGCTCACGATGGCTGCGCCGCCACTCGCCGCCGCGCACCTTGCCATTTTCAACAAAGAAACGGGCGCGGCAGCCGGCGGTTCCCTCGTCGACGCGCGGACATGGCCACTGGTTCACGTCGAGCTTTGTATTCGGCTTGAAGAGCACAACCATCACACGACGATTGCGTGCATTCGCATCGTTGCGACCCTGTTCGTCATGTGCCTTGTCGAAAGCGTCGCTCCGCTGCTGTGAAAAGATGAGCGCGGGATTGAACTCACCGCAGCCCTGCCGGTCGCCCTTGCCCTTCGGGTCGGCACCTTTTCCCAGGAAGTCCTCTTTGCTTAGGAGTAGTTCCTTGGGCCGTAGCTTCGCCATGTAGGCCTGTATCAGCGTCAGGTCGGCAGTGCCCTCCGGCAGGCCGGTAAAGGTCTGCATAGACTGCCGCTGCGGCGCGCCCCAGTGTTCCTTTGCAGCAACGTCCTGCCACATCGCCGCGGCCGTGTTTGGGTCGGTGCCGGAGATGAGCAGAGCGTAGATCACGGTCGCGCGGCGGCCGCTCAACTGCTTGTTATAGTCGTCCGCGCCCACCGGGTCTGCGTGGCCGAAGACGCTCAGCGGCGAGTGCGGATTCTCCTGCAGCAGATTGACCAGGAGCTTGAGTTCGGCCCGGATGTCCTTCGTTTCGTCGTCCGGGTTCGCGATCAGAAAGGACGAGTCAAAGGCAAACCGCACGTCGTCCACGCGGAAGCAGGCGTTGGACGCCAGCGCCAGCCTGAGTCGATTGAACTCGTCGCCTGTGCTTGACCCCACTGCCAGCGTGGGCAGGGTCGTTTGGCCGTGCGTGCCGGACACGCCGCCTTCGCTGCTGCCCGACATGGCACCGCTGTCCTTGGCCATCGCCCTTCCTTGGCAGCAACAATAGCCAGCCCCCTGGGGCGTGTAAAGCAGAACCTGACGGCACAGCTATCCCATCCGCATGGAAACGTTCTAGTGAGCGACGGCTGCGGTTCCCACGGTGATCTCCACCGCCTCCAGCTTGCCGTTCTGCGGTCTGGCGTGGATCACAACCCGCTCGCCCTGCTTGACACTCGCCGCCGGCACGGCAGATGTCCCCTTCATCCATTTGGTCGCGGCGTCCAGCATCACGGTAACGTTCTTGCCCGCCGGCGTCGTCACCTCCAGGCTGCTTGCGGAAATCTTCGCAACGGTACCCATCACGTGTTCCAGGCCATTGTGCGCGAAGACCAGGGGCGAACAGAGAACCAGCAGCAGGGCAAGAAGTCGCTTCATGGGGTTCGTTCTCCTTTTTGAGGGAGGAATGCGTTTACTGTACCCCAGGAGTGGAGTCGCGTTCGTTCTTGTGCGACCGTTTCAATGTCCTGACGGGCCCCGCCGGGGCGGGCATGCTGCCGTTGAGGAAGTCATTCTCATCCTGCTCTTCCTTGAGATCGTTCGGACTCTTCGGATTCAGTCGTCCCATGGCTTGCTCCTCGGCAGGTGTGAGTTGCGGCAGGTGGCGGAGGAAGATTACCAGCTTCCAGCTCTGCGCCTCGCTGCCTGGGCCGCCACCAAAGGCCGGCATGCCCGAAAGCCGGATGCCGTTCTCGATGGCGCTGAATAGCTCGCCATCCGTCCTGTTCTGCGTGGCCGGCAGCCTCATGTCCGGCGGCTTGGGATACATGCCGCTGCCCAGCATCGTCTCACCAGAGCCGTTGTTGGCGTGGCACTGCGCACAGTGGTCGGCATAGTGATCCATGCCTTCAGCCAGCGTTGCCGCCGAAGGAGGTATAGGATTGCCGCGGCCGCGCAGGGCAGCGGGCATGGCAGCATAGCGGGCTGCACCTGCGAGCGCCGATTCCACACGCGTGGGTTGCGCCCGTGCGCTAAAGTTCAGAGCGCTGTGGCGGAGCCAGACCCAACACAGCAGGAGGAGCAGACCGAGCAGCAGAAGGGCAGTACAGCAAAACGCAACAGCCTTCCTCACGCACTCACCTTCGCCAGCGGCAGTGACAAACGCCGCAGTTCGTTCGTTTGCTGACCTAAATGACGGCCAGACAGTTGCATTGTGAACAGGATGCGAATACGCTCTACCTCATAGTCAAAATCTAGCTGTTCTGCTGTTTGGGGACCACCTGTACCACTCGGAAGCCGGGTGGGCGGTGTGGGTCAGAACGTAAGCACTTCGTGCTTTGGCCCTCCTGTATCCGCGGAACTGTAAGGAGAGCACCATGGGTACCTTCACCAGGTCATCCCGTTTCGCCGTCTTTGCCCCTGCCGTTCTTGCTTCCACTGTACTTGCCGGCGCACAAACGTACCGTGGCGGCATCGCAGGCACTGTACTGGACGCAAGCGGCGCAGCCGTGCCGAATGCAAAGGTCACGCTGACCAATACGGATACGGGCTACACGCGCGAAATGCAAGCAACGGGTGCCGGTGACTATTCCTTCCAGGACCTGCCCATCGGCAACAATTACTCCATCGCTGTCACGGCTGCCAGCTTCGGCACCGTAAAGATTGAGAAGATCGCCGTGCGTCCCGGTCAGGTTTACGGTCTCGATCCCAAGCTGGCTGTTTCCTCGGCCTCAGAGCAGGTGGAAGTCAGTGCCGCCGCCATTGCGCTCGACACCGAGTCCACGACCAACAACAACGTGGTACCAGGCGCTGCGGTGCAGAACATTCCGCTCAACGGCCGTGATTACACACAGCTCATCAAGATCACGCCCGGCTACAACGGCGCAGGCTCGCTGAACGGAGCACGCACCAACCAGAACAACTACCAGATCGACGGCGCGGACTCCAACGACATCTGGCAGAACGGCGCGGCGGCAAACCAGGGCGGCGTGAACGGCATCGCCGGCGTGACCATCCCGGTCGAAGCCATTGACCAGTTCACCGTGCAGAGCTCTGGGAACGCGGAGGCAGGCCGCAACTCCGGTTCGCTCATCTCGCTGGCCATCAAGACGGGCACCAACACCATCCATGGTTCGGCGTACTACTACACGCGCAACGAGTTCTTCTCGGCACGTTCGCCCTTCCTGGTGGCTTCGCAACGCAAGCCCAAGCTGCGCAACCAGCAGTTTGGTGCCTCGCTGGGCGGCCCCCTCATCAAGGACAAGCTGTTTGGCTTTGCCAACTACGAGCGGCAGAAATTTGTGATCCAGGCCACCAGTGCTGCAACTCTGCCCGTGGCCGCCTACGTTACGGCCGCCAGCAACCTGCTGACGGCGCACGGCCACCGCGTCAACCCGCTGTCGCTCAACGTGCTGAGCCTGTGGCCGCAGGGCAACCAACCCGGCTACGCTGCCGCCATCGGCAACTACTTTGAGCCCACGCCGCAGACGGGCTACTCTGACAATGCCATCGGCAACCTGCTCTACAATCTCTCGCCAAAGCAATCGCTGAAGCTGCAGGCCTTTGTGGGCACCGGCCGCCAAACGGCACCGGTGGGCAGCAATATCTACCCGTACTACGAGATCGCGCCCGACATCACGCAGAACTTCTCGCTGTCGCACAACTATGCCCTGACACAGCGGCTCAGCAACCAGTTCCTGGTGGCGGTGGGCATCTTCAACCAGACGTTTAACGACGCGGTGCACAACCAGAACATTCCGGCGCTGGGTCTCAACACGGGCGTCACCGACCCGGGCCTGTTCGGCGCGCCCACCATCAACATCAGTTCCTTTGAGCAGACGGGTGCCACGCAGCCAGTGGGCCGCAAGGATTACACCGGTCACATCACGGATGTGGCCACCTTTGTGGTGGGCCGGCACGAGTTCCGCTTTGGCGGTGAGTTCCGCCGCAACTACATGGATCTGCAGTACCAGCGCAATGTTCGCGGCACATTCAACTTCAACGGCTCGGCCTCAGCCAACTCAGCCATCATGGCCGTGGCCCCGGCGGGTGCGACACCGTACACCACGGACTCCACCTATGGCGGGGCCGACGTGCGTGCGCTGGCCGACTACCTGGCCGGATACGTCGCGTCGTCATCATTTGTGCAAGGTTCCCTGCGCCGCGACATTTACCAGAACACCTACTCCGCGTTTCTCTCCGACGCCTTCAAGGTCTCGCCAAAGCTGACGCTGAACTACGGCGTGCGCTATGAGTACAACGGCCCGCTCTCGTCCACCGGCGTGCTCTCCGACTTCCGCCCGGGTACCAGCGGCGCGGACGGTTTCGGCCTCGTGCAGGTGGGCAGCAGCGGCAAGTCCTCGTTGTACAACGCGTCGAAGTTCAACTTCGCGCCGCGCGTGGGCGCCAGCTACCAGGCCAGCGAGAAGATTGTCTTCCGCGCCCAGTGGGGCCTGTATTATGACGCGCCCAACTTCAACGGCTTTTTCGACAACCGGCCCGGTAACGGTGGCGCAGTGGGCACGCAGGCTAACTTTATCGCGGCCAATCCCGTGCGCACCGTATCGCCGACGTTCTACCAGTGGCAGACCGGCGTAAACCCATTCGACGGCAGCCGCGGCGCGCCTGCTGTCTACGGTATCGCCACGGTCACGCCCGACTTCAAGACCGCGTACTCGCACAACTTCGGCATCAACACGGAGTACCAGATCAGCCGCGGCACGATCTTTTCGCTGGCCTACGTGGGCGCCGTGGGGCAGCACCTGTTCAACCTGAGCGACATCAATCAGGCCGTGCCGTACACCGGGCCGCTGGCCGCCACCGTGCAGAACACCACGGCATCTGTGCAGAGCCGCAGGCCCTATGCCACTGACGCCCGCCTGCCGGATTGCGGTACTTTGCCGCCTTCTACAGGCACGGTCGTCAACCGTTGCCGCCAGATCATCGGTGCCATCAACGAGGTGCAGAGCAACGGCTACTCCGACTACAACTCGCTCCTGGCTACCATCCGCACTGGCGCGTACAAAGGCCTGTCCGGCCAGGCGTCGTACACCTGGGGCCACTCGCTGGATGTGATCTCGTCCACGCGCGGCCTGGCACCGCAAAACTCCTATAACCTCGACGGCGATTACGGCAATTCCGACTTCGATGTGCGGAGCACTTTTAACGGCTACCTCGTGTACGAAGCACCGCAGTTCGGCCACCGCCTGACGCCGCTCACCAAAGGATGGCAGGGCAACCTCTTCGCTACTGCTTTCACGGGTACACCGTTCTCCATCAAGGTCGGATCCGATATCTCCGGCACCGGCGAGAACCAGGATCGCGTCAACTACAGCTACCTGCCGTACAAGGGCAGCAACGGCCTCATCACGCCCAGCTCCGGCGTGCCCTATGCGCAGGTGCTGTTGGCAACGCCGTTCTCCAACCCGGCAGCTAACACTTTCGGCACCAGCCGCCGCAATGACTTCCGCGGTCCCGGCTTCTTCACCGTAGATGCGTCGGTAGTCAAAAATACGCAGCTGCATGAAGGGGTGAATCTGCAACTGCGGGCCGAAACGTTCAACATTGCCAACCGCATCAATCTCGCGAACCCGACAACCTCACTGTCTTCCGGCAGCTTTGGGCGCAGCACCTCTACCCGGAACTCCGGCAGCGCAACCGGTATCGGACCGGGGGAGCCGTTCAACGTGCAGTTTGCTGGCAAGCTCATCTTCTAAATGCTCGAATCGCAACCCGGCCCGCTGTATCCGTCCTGTATGCAGCGGGCCTTAGCTTTGCCCCAATCTCCTCGAAAGTGAGATCCTGCCGTGTTTCGTTCGCTCAAAACAGTTGCTGTAGCCGCTCTGGTCGCCACCCCACTGCTCGTTTCAGCTCAGGTGGACGCCAACGGCGGGGACAAGGTCGATCTTGCTACGCTCAACGCCATCAAGCGGGAGGCGTTCCAGCACTCGCAGGTGATGGAGACCCTCTACTACCTGTCTGAGGTGTACGGTCCGCGCGTAAACAACAGCCGCAATCACCGCGCCGCCGCGGAGTGGGCCATGCAGCAGATGAAGAGCTGGGGTCTGCAGAACGTACACCTGGAGAAGTGGGGACCGTTCGGCTACGGCTGGCAGATCAAGAAGTTTTATGGTGCGCTGGAGTCGCCCGCGTACGCCTCTCTGATCGGCTTCCCGCTGGCCTGGACGCCCGGCACCGAAGGTCCCGTGACCGCCGACGCTGTCCTCGCCCCGCTGCACACCGAAGCCGACTTCGCCAAATACAAGGGCAAACTGCGCGGCAAGATCGTGCTGATCTTCGATCCGCGCGAACTGGAAATGCACACCGAACCCGAGGCGCATCGCCTGACCGAGGCAGAAATCCAGGCACGCACCATGACGCCCGATCCCTCACGCAACGGCTTCGGCGGTGGGGGCGGACGCCCGGGTGCGGCGGCTGCTCCGCGACCGGGTGAGTTCACGCCTTCCACCCTATCTACCGCCGCGCCCAGCGGCCGCATCCTGCGCAACAAGGTCAACACCTTCCTCAAGGAAGAGGGCGTGGCCGTCGCGCTGACGCCCGGTTACAACGGCGATGGCGGCACCGTATTCGCCTCGTACGGCGGATCGCAGGACCCCAAGGACCCGGTTGGACCGCCCATGGCCGCCATCACGCCAGAGCAGTACAACCGCATCGTCCGCCTCTTGCAGCATGGGGAAGCGCCGAAGCTCACCTTTGACATCCAGACCGAGTACCAGAAGGACGATGAGATGGGCTTCAACGTGGTCGGCGAAATCCCAGGCACCACGAAGAAGGACGAGGTCGTCATGGTAGGCGGCCACTTTGACAGCTGGCAGGGCGGCACCGGCGCCACGGACAACGGCACCGGATCGTCCGTCGCCATGGAGGCCGTGCGCATCCTGGCGACCTTGCACAAGCCTATGGCGCGCACCGTCCGCGTGGCGCTTTGGGGCGGCGAGGAAGAGGGCCTGTTCGGCTCGCTCGCCTATGTGCAGCAACACTTTGCGCCGCGCGACACCATGAAGCTGACGCCTGAGTACGCGAAGCTTGACGTGTACTTCAACGACGACAGCGGCTCCGGCAAGTTCCGCGGCGTCTCCGCGCTGGGCAACGACCAGCTGGCGGCCATCTTCCGTTCGTGGATCGCGCCCATCCACGACCTTGGCATCGAGGCGGTCACCGGCGTCACAGCCGGTCCCACGACCGCACCAGGCGGCACGGACAGCACCAGCTTCTCGTGGATCGGCCTTAACGGTGTGGGCTTCATGCAGGATCCGCTGGAGTACGGCAGCCGCACCCACCACAGCAACATGGACCTGTACGACCGCGTCCAGAAGGGCGACGTGATGCAGGGCAGCATGGTCGAAGCCTGGTTCGCCTACAACGCAGCCACACGGCCCGAGATGCTGCCGCGTCTGGAGACTCCCAAGCCGCTGCCCAGCAAGGCCGCAGCCGGAGAGTAGCGCCGGCTCGGCGACCGAGGTTTTGCCGCCGGTCAGCTCGAAAAAACGGGAAAGAAAAAGGCGCACAAAATAAATGCACTAGAAATGGTGCAGTTGCTGTTGAACATCTCGGGCGAGTCGCGCCGCGGAAACATCCTCTTTGTCTTCCTCTTCAAGTGTAGAGCGGTACGTCCGTAAAGCTGCCAACTCTTTCTCGTGTCACAACATGCAGTTACAGGCACCCGGGCTTGACAGCCAAAAACCTTTCCGGCCCGTCCTGCTCGCCCTTGTGGGCTGTTCGGCGTGTGCTGGGGTTCGCAGCAAGCAACGACACAGCACCGAAAACGGTGCAGAAAACGCGTGTTTTTCGCGTGCAAAAACGTGTCCGGAGCGTGCAGAAACGCGTCCTGCGCGTGCAAAAAAGTGTCCTAAGCGCGCCGAGAGTGTCCCTCGGCCGCAGAGTGTGTGCCCTGCAACCCGCACGGTTGAAACTGGCGATGCAGTCCTGAGGCTCGGGCTTGAGAGTCCCGCCTTCCGGCCCTGGCTGCGATGCCCATGCCCGGGCACCCTTGCGGCGAGTAGACTGCTTTCACCGGAGAGCCATGCATGCCTCAACCTTCGAACACGACCGTCACGGTCGATGGCACCAAGTTCAACGCACTTGCCGCGCACGTTGCGCTTTCCACCGTGCATGACGACACGGGCATGCCGATGATGGGCACCACGCGCTGCGCCATCGAGTGCACGGTCGACATGCATGACAGCGATAACCTGCCATACGGCACGCTGCAAAAGCTGTTCGACCTGTCGAACGGCGTCACGCGCGACAAGGTGAAGGCCATCAAGATCGAGTTCTGGAAGGACGAAAGCCAGGCCGATGCGCTGTGCACGTACACCTTTCAGGGCTGGATCAGCCACTTTGTCACGGGCAGCGGTGGCGGCGGCAACCATACGCTTTCGTTGAGCATTCAGCCAGCGCTCGACAGCAAGAGCTTTATCAACGTGACCATGGGTAACTAGGGGAGGCGTTATGGCAAGTTCACGAGTTTCGGATCCTGCTATTCTCTCTGATCTGCCGTGGATTCGTTACCGCATTGCAGGATCAATCGCAGCCGAGCGTCCAATCGAAGCATTACGGCGGGTCATCCATGTCTATGCCGGAAGCGACATCGATGCCACAGACATCGAGTTCGACCTGATGGACTTTGGTGATAGCCTCTGGATCATTCCCGACGAAGTCTCAGTAGGGACGCATCAGGCCTGGGCAGAACACCTGCGAGCGGTCGGGGGCTACTTTGAAGCTTCCATGTCGTGGCCACCCAAACACTGGCTCGATGGTGGATTCTTGGGACTGCTCCGCCGTCCTGCTGCCAAGATTCTGGTGGGTGAGACGTTGCCCCCTTCTGATCGGGAGTGGACGATGAAGGGGCCTCTTGACCCGGCCACATACCAACCGCTGGTACCAGCCAACCCTGGAGCTATCCTTCGATGAGCGGCGGCACACCCTCTTCATCGTTCGGCACGAGGGTTTCTCCTGTCTCTTCCGTAAACAGGGTTTTGGTACCGGCACGGACCCATGACGAAGCGGTTCGGACTCTTACAGGCATCGGCGGGGGCACACTGCTTGGTACGGGAACGACCTTCCGCACAGACATCGAAGCTCTGCGTCTCTCCTACAACGCACAGGTGGAGGAGCTTGCCGCAGAGGTAGCCACAAGGCACGCGGCCGGTATGGCTGACGCTGAATTACGGCTATGGGCAAATGCGCAGCGCACCCGCATCGCGCGATCCGTACGTCTGCGACAGGGTCCGGTCGCTGCCGTAGTTCTGGAAGCCCGCGACTGGCTGCCGCCACAGACGAGTGACTGGCTGTCGCCGCAAGCAAAGGAGCGGCTGCGGCGATTTAAGGGATACGGTTGGGGCGGCAGGACGGAAGAGAACC
>CAXTBQ010000083.1:0-13319 GCA_964242065.1 uncultured Terriglobus sp.
AACCGGGACCAAAGCCGTTGTAGAAGGTGTTGTACTCCGTCTGCTCCCGCACGCTTCCTACGGCACGAACAGCCAGGTCGCAGCCCGCCTGCACCTCCACCGGGGCCGGCCCCTGGTCGGTGCGCGTCCGGAGCGTACCGCCAGCCTGCTTGAGCGCGGTATGCGACAGGGTGTAGTTCAGTGCGTCCCGCAGCCGGCCCTCGTACAGCGGGTCCGCCGCGTGGACCCGATCCACGCAAAATGTACGGTAGCGGCTGAAATCCACATGGTGGTCGTAATCGGTGTGTACGCTCTGCGCCATGGCGGGGACAGCAGCGGTCATGAAGGCCAGCACGAACGTGCGAACTGCGGTAAACATGAGAACTCCTCGTCCCCTTTGACGACGGGTTCCCGCCCGAGTCGTACCCGCGCCATGCCGCCGTGCGGTAAAGTGGTGCGTATGTCGCGGAGCTTGCAAGCGGGTGTGTACGGCGCTGTCTTCATCCTTTCAGCTGCGGGAGCTCACGCAGACGTCACCGGTCGCTGGTTCACCCAGACTGAGGTACAGGGAGTCGCGGTGAATGAAACCTGCAACCTGGTGCAGGCGAAAGACGGTGCGCTGAGCGGCACCTGCGAGACCTCTGGCGGCAGCTTCAAGCTGACCGGCCAAGTGGCCGGTACCTCTGTGAACTTTTCGCATCCCGCCGCGTATGGTGGAGAGGACGGCACGGTGTCCTTCTTCGGTAAGCTGGACGACGAAACTTCCATCAGCGGCTCGCTGGACCTGCAGCCGCTCAATGCCGGCGGAGCGTTCGCCATGAAGAAGCAGACAGGAAAGTAGGAGATACGCATGACAAAGTACGCAATCGCACTTGCACTGTTCGCCGCTCTGCCCGCCGTTGCTGCCGCACCGCCGGACACTGACATTTCCGGTACCTGGACGCTGGACGGTGACGTTTCAGGCGTAGGCGTCACGGAAACCTGCACCGTGGTGCAGCAAGACGTAGTTCTGAGCGGCTCCTGCAACACAAACACCGGCAAGTACGACCTGAAGGGCAAACTCGACGGCAAAACAGCCACCTTCAGCCACGGCGGCGAGTACCAGGGTTCCGCGCTCACACTGACCTATACGGGCAAGCTCGCCGCGGACAGCGGTACGATGACCGGCACAATCGACGTCGATCCGTTCAACGTGACCGGCAGCTTTACCGCCAAGAAAGGCGTTACGCCGCCGGCCAAGCCGGCCGCCTGACACTTGATGACCCGCGGCCGGAGGAGGCTCAGCTGCCAGCCTTCGGTCTCTCACCGAAGATGGCGGACCCGACACGGACGCAGGTGGAACCTTCCTCAATGGCGATGGTGAAGTCATGCGACATGCCCATGGAAAGCTCGGGCAGCCGCAGGCCTGGGATGTCGCGCTCCGCCCCGTCGCGCAGCTCGCGAAGACGGCGGAAGTAAGGCCGCGCGTCCTCGGCATCGTCCGTCCAGGGCGGCACGGTCATCAGGCCGCGGACCTCAAGTCCTTCTAGATCAAGCAGATTGCGCAGCAACCCAGAAAGCGCGTACTCTCCGACCCCGTGCTTGCTTTCTTCATCGGACAGCTTGATCTCCACCAGGACCGGCAGTACCTTACCCACCTGGGTGCAAACATCGTTGAGCCGACTTGCCACCTTGACGCCGTCCACCGAGTCCACCGCGCTGAACAGCCAGGCCGCTTTGCTGGTCTTGTTGGACTGCAGGTTGCCGATCATGTGCGTTTCCAACTCCCCAACCCCTTCGCCAATGAGCGAATGAAGCTGGACCTGCTTGTGCTCCCATTCCTGCAGGCGGCTTTCACCAAACAGGCGCTGCCCGGCCTCGTACGCCTCCACCAGGGCGGTAGGTCCCCAGGTCTTGGAGACGGCCATCAGCTTGACCGACGCCGCGTCGCGCCCCGCGCGTGCGGCGGCGGCGGCAAGCTCCTGGCGTACACGATCGAGGTTATCTCGAATAGACATAGGGACTTAGCGACCGTGCTCTTCCAGGTATTTCTCTACCTCGAGCGCGGCCATGCAGCCGCTGCCGGCAGCCGTGATCGCCTGCCGGTAACGGCGGTCCTGCACGTCGCCTGCGCAGAACACGCCCGGCAGCATCTCCCCGTTCAGCGTGGTGAAGACATTGTCCTTGCTCTTGATGTAGCCATCCTCGTCCAGATCCATCTGGCCGGCGAAGAACTTGGCGTTGGGGATGTGCCCGATGCCAAGGAAAAAGCCCGAAAGCTCAATTTCCCGCACGTCTCCTGTGACCGTGTTGCGGATGCGGATGCCGCGAACTTCTTTCTCTTCCACACCCAGCACCTCCTCTACCACCGTGCTGGTCAGGAACTCGATCTGCGGATGCGCCATGGCGCGCTCCAGCATGATCTTGCTGGCGCGGAAGGTGGCGCTTCGATGAATGAGGTAAACCTTTGAGGCGAAACGAGTTAGAAAGATTGCCTCTTCCATGGCGGAGTCGCCCCCACCGATGACGCAGATCACTTTGCCGGAGAAGAAGAAGCCATCGCACGTCGCGCAACTGGACACACCGTGGCCGATGAGCGCCTGCACGCTCGGCAGTCCCAGCCAGCGCGCGCTGGCACCGGACGCCACGATGAGTGTGCGGGTGTGCACGGTTTTGCTGCCGAAGTTCAGCTGAATCGGCGACTTGGAAAGATCGACGCTCACCAGGTGCCCCATCTCCATCTCGGCACCGAATTTCTCCGCCTGTTTTCTCATGTTTTCAACGAGTTCCGGCCCCTGCACGCCATCCGGCCAGCCGGGGAAGTTCTCGACCAGGGTGGTGATTGAAAGCTGCCCGCCGGGCTCGTGCCCTTCGATGACAAGCGGCTTCAGGTTGGCGCGTGCGGTATAGATGGCGGCAGTCAAACCGCTGCACCCCGACCCGAGAATGACGGTGTCGCGAACGGTGGAAGACGTGGTTTCTGTCATGGATTCCGATCTGTTTGGCCGCGCTCTTGCCGGGCAGCTCCTCTATTCTAATGCGCGTCTTTCGCAGACGATTCGCCCGGCCAAAGCCGGCAGGAGCCATCCCAATGGGGCGCTCCGGCGTCCGAACTCCCTATGGCTAAGAACGTAAAAGTGCTCCCGAACCCTACCCACAACCTGCTGAAAGGCGCGCTTGCGGGCCTGGTTGGCGGCCTGGTTGCCACCGCCGCCAAGACCGCTGCGGAGCGCGTGTACCCGCCGCGAACGCACGGCGAGCCTGAGCCGCCGGCCGTGATGGCGGAAAAGCTTGGGGCTCCAAAGCCAGAAACTACCGGCAAAAAGGCTGCGGAAGAGAGCATTCACTGGGGTTTTGGTGCCCTGGCCGGCGCGGCCTATGGAGTCATCGCAGAGCTCTATCCGCAGGTCACCGCCAAGGGCGGCGCCACCTTCGGCCTGGCCCTGATGACCGTAACCCACGAGGGTGCGCTGCCTGCCCTAGGCCTGGCCGCAGTCCCCGAGAAGCAGGAAGGCCGAGAACGCCGCAGCGAGATGGCGACCCACGTGGTTTACGGCGTCGTCTGCGAGACGGTCCGGAGCCTGCTGCGCAAGACGCTCTGAAGATCGACGGCAAACGACAAATTGCACCAGAAACGCTGCAGAATACGGCGTTCTTGCGTGCTTTTTAGCGTGCAAAAACGTGCATTTAGGCGACAGAAAACCTGCTTTTCGCGGCAGCCGCCTCGCACGGCAATGTTGATGTCATCAATATTCTGCGCGGGCTCAGGGTTCGACCGCTGGCAAGAACGCTTCCGGGTGCAGCGCGACGCTGTTCCCCTCCGGGCTGCGGGTGAGATGGATCCATGCCGGTGTTCCTTGGCACGATCTGCCTTACGGCCGGCTCGCCGGAGACCAACCGGCGATACGAGCCAGTTCAATTCTCTGGCTTGCCATATAAGACTGCCAATGATGCCGGTGTACAGCCAAACGCTTTGCAGCACACCTGCGAACAGGCATACAGAAACGTCACCGTGCACTTAGTAAGTTACAGCAATCGTTACAAGCACCTTCGCGCCTAAGCGCCGCTTGGCTTACCATTCACTGCTTATAAATACGTGATTCCCAAGGCGCCAGCGTCAGCGTGTTGGTACTTGCTTGCCTCGCCCCCGGGATGTCTGACAGCAGCAGCTTTGCCGCTTTCAAACCGCCCGGCAACGAGTAGGTCACGGGACTTGAGCTGAAGTTCTCGACCATCAGGTACTGCTCGCTACCCAGTGTCCGCGTGTAGGCATAGACGTGTGGGTCTTTGGGATCCAGGTCCTGATAGTCGCCATAGGTGAATGCCTTTGTCCCGGCACGCAGCTTGAGCAGCGCGCGCACATAGTTCAGCACCGATGCAGGGTCTTTCTCTTCCGCGGCGGCGTTGATTTCCGTGTAATTCGGATTCACCGCAAGCCATGGATGCGTACCGGTGGTGAATCCTGCCTGGGGCGAATCGTTCCACTGCATGGGCGTGCGGGCGTTATCGCGTGTGACCTTGGCCTGCGTGGCGAGAAACGTTGCGGCCGGCACCTTACCCGTGTCCACCAGGTCCTTGTAGGCGTTCTTGATAGCGATGTCGTTGTAGTCTTCCAGCTTCTGGAAGGGGTAATTGGTCATACCCAGTTCGTCCCCTTCGTAGAGGTAGGGCGTGCCGCGCAGTGTGAGAATCATGGTCTCGAACAGCTTTGCGGAAGCGGCACGCGTCGCCGGCGCATCGTCGCCAAACGTGGACACAATGCGCGGGTTGTCATGGTTGGAAAGGAAGACCGTATCCCAGTCGTGCTTTGTAAGCACCGCGGCGTGTGCGTCGTAGATCGCCTTGAGTTCCGGTAGCGACCACGCTCCCAGCTGGCTGGGTCCGAAATCCGAGCGGCCCAGCTTAATTGCGTCGAAGTTGAAGATCATGTTCAGTTCATGGCGGCGGTCGTCTACCAGGGCGTTGGTCTGCGCCAGCGTGGTGCCCGTGGCCTCGCCCACGCTCATGTCGTCGTAGTGGCTCAACACTTCGCGGTTCATCTGCTGGAGGTATTCGGCCAGGTGCGGACCGTTGGCATAGGCATTTGGCGGAGTTTGCAGCTGCTCCGGCGTCAGGTCAGGCAGACCGGTAGGCTTGCTTACCAGCGGAATCACGTCCATGCGAAAGCCGGACACGCCCTTGTCCAGCCAGAAGCGCATGATGGAAAACACCTCCTCGCGCACCTTCGGGTTCTCCCAGTTCAGGTCCGGTTGCTTCCTGGCGAAGTAGTGCAAGTAGTACTCGTTTGTCTGTGGGTCCAGCGTCCATGCGGATCCGGAGAAGTACGACGGGTAATTGTTCGGCGGCGTCCGGGTGCCATCGGCCGCGGTGTGGCCGGGCCGCCAGATGTAGAAGTCGCGATACCGGTTTGCCTTGCTGCTGCGCGACTCCACAAACCACTTGTGTTCGTCAGAGGTGTGGTTGACGACCAGATCGATGATGAGCCGCATGTGCCGCTGCTTGACGCCGGCCAGCAGCGCATCGAAGTCGGCCATGGTACCGAACTCGGTCATGACCTTGCGATAGTCGCGGATATCGTAACCGTTGTCGGTATTGGGTGAGTCGAAGTGCGGACTTAGCCACAGCACGTTCACGCCCAGCTTCTGCAGGTAGTCCAGCCGCGAGGTAACACCGGGCAGGTCTCCGATGCCGTCGCCGTTCGAGTCCTGGAAGGAACGCGGATAGATCTGGTAGACGACCGCTTCCTTCCACCACTTGGGCTGGTAGCCGTTGATGAGTTGTTGAGCCGGAAGCAGTGCGGAGCACGAGAGCAGAATAGCGGCGACGACACCGGTACGGAATGCCATGCCCCACAATACTCCGTCCCAGCTTTTCAGCGCTTCCCGAAGAGCGCCGCATTCCTGACACGATGGACACCCATGTGCCGAAGCGACATGGATTGCCGTCGGACCACCAACCGCCTGCGCCTCTCCCCGAGACCTCACATCCCGGAAGCGCCAAGTGGGCACCTCTGGTGAAGTTTGCGTCCTGCGTACGTTTACAGAAAAGCAGTCGGCGGGCGAGCAACACACAGCCGCTCACGCGAACTCACACGTTAGCAGGCAAAACGTACCTGTCCGAATCGGAGGAGCGTTATGTTGAACACTTTCGTTGAGATCGCAGCCGCAGGGCTGCTGATGGGCGGCCTTGCCGCGGGAGCACAGAGCATCCAGGTAAACGGCAATGGGAAGTCGGGCACCTATGCTTGCGAGGGACGCAATGTGCAGGTGAACGGGAACAACAGCAACCTGCGGTTTACCGGCACCTGCGGCGAGGTGCAGGTGAATGGCAACGAGAACAATGTGTCCCTGGTAAGCGCCCGGAGCGTCTCCGCGCCAGGAAACCACAACCGCGTGAGTTGGAGCGGAAGCGTGCCGTCGCAGTCGGATGCCGGAACAGGCAACATGTTGAGCGGTTCGGCGGGTACGGGTGCCGCGTCCAGCGCGGCAGCAGCCGGCGGTTCCCGAACGACGGTAGCGCGCCGCAAAGGCCGTGGCACCACAATCTCAGACGGTGCCGGTAACTCCATCACTACGGACGCGAACGGCAATACCGTGATCAAGGATGCGGCAGGCAACACGGTTGTGACCAAGTAAACTCCGGCAGCCCGGTGGAGAAGGAGAGCCGCCGCACCGGCCGCTTCTCCCGCCGGCCGCAGGAGCGCGCGCGTCAGATCTGCGAGTAAGCCGTAGGTGTAAGCACCAGGTTATCGATGGAGCTCACAATGGGCTCGCTCGCGAACCTGGGGTCGTGCGAGAGCTTCTGCCACTCTGGATTGGATGAGAAGGCCTTCCAGTTCGCGTCCATGGTCGCCAGGTCCTTGTGGGCCAGCATGTACGTAAGGCTGGGGCCGCGGCCGCCTACAAGGTCGTCGGCAAAGAAGACGTTGCGTGAACCGGTCTTTGCGAAAATATCGAACTCGCCACTGTGAAACATCTCCACCTTGCGGATGTGCGCGGCGTAGGTAGGGCTTTCATAGGTGCGCAACTGCAGGATACGCGGCTCCTTGGCCGGTGCGGTCAGCTTGGGATAGCCTTCAAACGCGACCGAGAGCGAGCTGGACACACGGTCAAACGGCGGCGCGGTTGCAGCGGGGCTCCAGAAAGGTGCGGCTGCCTTCACAAAGGCATCATCCTTTGCCAAGGAGAGATCGAGTTGCGCTAACTTCGTCACGTCCGTTGACGGAATGAGGACAACGGTTGTCGGCGTGCCCTGCCCGTACGAAACCGCCATAACGCCCACCGGACCCAGACCCATGCGGCCCAGTGCCGGCAGCAGAGCGTCCTGGAAGTAGTGTCCGGCGGTAACGGCCTGCGGGCCGCTGTTCAGCTTGTACCGGCGAATAAGGTAGTGCTCACGGCCCGCATTCGTTGCTTGCGCCGAAGCCGTCGCTGCTCCCGCCATGAGTGCTCCGCCTTTGATGAGTTGCCGCCTGTCCATGTCTGCCTGTGTCTCCCGTTGAAGAAGTATATATGTGGCGTCTGAGAAGTGGCCTGATGGGGCTTGACGATACATTTGGATACTCACTTATAGGTACTTTCACCAGGCACTTATAAGTGCCCAGTTGGCTGCAAGGCTTCCATCGCCGTGCTTCCATAGGATCAGTGCTTCTGCCCTGCCACCAGGAACCGCAATACATAGCGGACTTTAGCCGCTGAGGGCATGGCGGAACGTCCCTCAGAGGCTAAAGCCTCCGCACAAGGTGGGCTATAGTGGCAGGGCTGAAGTCCTGCCCTTCCGAAAAACCTGAGGCACTCCGCTTCGTGCGTACCCATTTGCTCCCGTAAAACAGCCTCCGCTTCACTGCTGCGGGAGGACTGTTGGTAAGAGGAACGAAATACGCGGGTGCGCGAACCGTGTAGGCTTTGTTTGCTGCGGGTTTATCGGCCTGCTCCGATCTCCCAGCTTTGAGGCCTGTCTCATGTGCCGACTTCTGCTGTCCTTTCTCCTGCTCCCCGCCCTGACGCTGCACGCGCAGACCGCGCCTCCCACTCCGCCAGACAAGCCGGCGGACATTGCCGGCATTCCCGTCAACTATGACGAGACACAGGTGGGCACGTACACCCTGCCAAGCCCATTGGTGACGGCCGGCGGCAAGGTGGTGCTGGACGCAAAGGGATGGCCCGCGCGGCGGCAGGAGATCGTCCGCCTGTTCGAAACGCAGCAGTACGGCATTGCACCCGGCAGGCCCACCGCGGAAAGCTTTGAGGTAGTGGACAAGGGCACGCCCGCGCTGGACGGCAAGGCAGTTCGCAAACAGGTTCTGATTTCGCTGACGAAGAGCAAAAGTGGGCTACAAATCCACCTGCTGGAGTACCTGCCCGCCAAGCAGGCCGCGGCCGGCAAGCCGGTGCCCATGCTGTTGAGCATCAACTTCACCGGCCCGCAATTTGCGGTGGACGATCCCGGCATCACGCCGGTGACCGTGTGGGACCCGAAGACCAAGCAGCGGGGTGAGCCGCCCGCGCAATTCCAGCGGCTGGGCCGCATTGACGCAGCGGCGCTGTTGGATGCCGGCATTGGCGTGGCCACGTTCTATTACGGCGATGTAGAGCCCGACTTTGAGGGCGGCGGCGCACTGGGCATCCGGGCGGCGTACGGAGACGTGAGCAAGCGAGCGCCCGACGCGTGGGGTGCGATTGCCGCGTGGGCCTGGGGCATGAGCCGGGTTGAGGATTACTTCGAGACGGACAAGCAAGTAGACGCAAAGCGCGTGGCCATCCACGGCATCTCGCGGCTGGGTAAGACGGTCATGTGGGCGGGCGCGCATGACGATCGCTTTGCCGCGGTCATCGCAAGCTGCTCGGGTGAGGGTGGCGCGGCCCTGAGCAACCGCAACTACGGCGAAACGATCGCGCACCTGACCGCGCCCACCCGCTACCCGTACCAGTTCGCCGCAAACTACGGCAAGTACGCGGGCTTCCCGGACAAGGCGCCGTTCGATAGCAACATGCTCATCGCCCTGATCGCGCCACGTCCCTTGCTACTGCAAACGGGCAACAGCGATTTCTGGTCCGACCCGAAAGGCGAGTTCCTGGCCGCTGTGAATGCCGGTGCCGTCTACAAGCTGCTGGGCAAGAACGACTTGGGCACCAGCACCTGGCCCGACGCGAAGCAGCCGCTGCTGCACGATCTGTCGTACTACATGCACGACGGCGGCCACGGCATGGTACCGGGGGACTGGGCGGTGTATGTGGAATTTTTGAAGATGCACTTGCACCCTGAGAGGTGAAGCGCTGAGCCGGATACTGCCATGCGGCACACGGCTCTGCCATGTACGGCATCGCCATGCTTGTTATCCCGACCGGAGCCAAGCGAAGTGGAGGGACCTGCTGCTTTCCGGAGCAGCATAGCGCGCCCGGAAAGCAGGTCCTCGACTGCGCGCTTCGCGCTCCGCTCAGGATGACGAACCTGTGGATTCATTGAAGTTTGTCCACACATCACGGTCTGATCGTCATGCGTGGCAGGACGCCATTACTGCGCCAACGAGTAGTGCACGGTGATCGTGGTATCCACCGCGTGCGGCTGCCCGTTGAGCAGGTAGGGCTTGTAGGTCCACTCGCGCACCGCGTCCAGGGCGGACTTCGAAAGCAACTCATCCGGTGAACTGGCCACCTGCAACTGCTCTACCGTGCCCTGTTCGCTGATGATGGCATGCAGCACCACTTCGCCCTGGATCTTCTTCTCCTTTGCCTCAGGCGGGTAGACCGGCTGCTTCTTCGTCAGGTTGTTCCCGGCCATGACACCGGGCGCTATCTTGACCGGATCGGCGGCTGCACCGGCATTGGGGCCTGCGGGTTCCACGGGCGGCGGGGTGGGCAGCTGCGGCATGTCGTTGTGCGCGGAGAGGCGGGCTGCCTCGGCTAGCTGCCGCTGGAGAGCACCGGAGCGGAGCTGCTCCATGGCGCGCTCCTGTTGCTGCCGCGCATCCGCGAGCATGGCGTTCAGCTTCGCGGTGTCAATCTTGCCGGCAGCTTCGATCTTTGCGCGGAACTCGGGCGAGTTCAACTGGGCCATGGCCTTGTCGACCGCTTCCTGCTGCTGATGCATCCACTCGGGCGAGTTCAACCGTTCCTGCAGTTGCTGCATGGCCTGTTGCTGCGCCTGCAGGTGCTGCTGCCACTCGGGCGATTGCAGCGAGAGGTTCAGGTGCTGCATGGCCTCCGTGTTGACCTTGAGGTTTGAGAGATCGACGTGCAGGTCGCGGAGGTCGGGCAGAGTGACGAACGAGTCGTGGCGCGTGCCGCCCGCCGCGGCAATGGCGTGCTCGGCTGCTGCAGCCACTTCGCGAGCGGTTGCGATGCGGCGGCGATCTTCGTCCGTGGTCGCCTTGCGCTCGGCTTCGGCCAGTTCGCGGCGGGCGTTGCGCAGCTGTTCGCGTGCGTGCTCACCACCCAGCAGGCGGGGGCCGCTGCCATCCTGCGTGCTGGCTGCCTGCGCTTGCGGCAACGCGCGTTCACCCGCCATCGCCGGACGCACCTGCACCATGCCCGCAACCAGAACCGCGGCTG
Organism: uncultured Terriglobus sp.; assembly: GCA_964242065.1. Classification (GTDB taxonomy): domain Bacteria; phylum Acidobacteriota; class Terriglobia; order Terriglobales; family Acidobacteriaceae; genus Terriglobus. The sequence continues at coordinate 10,509 of CAXTBQ010000083.1, forward strand.
CACCCAGCGCAACACACACGCCCACTCGCGCGGCACGGTTGCCGCGCGTTCCCTTTGCCTGTACTGCCATCAGGTTCTGCATACGTTCCTCCATGGTTCCGCTGTTGCTACCCATCTGCAGCCCCGCCCCAAACAGACCATTGCCCAGGCCGTTGCTGAAGAATCTAAGTCTGCTACCGCTGCTGCCTTTGCCCGCACGCTCCGCCATGCGGAGAAGGGCGTGCGCGTACGCCGGCCGCGAGTGCAGCGTGCCTGCCGCCTCGGCATCGCACGCCATCTCACGTGTTTGCCGGACACGTCGCGCTGCCCACCACGCCGCCGGATGAAACGCGACTGGTAACAGCAGGAGCGAACAGGCTGCGTGCAGCAGCGGATCGCGGCGGCGCAGGTGCGCCAGCTCGTGCGCCACCACGGCGTCTACCTCCTCCCCCGTGAAGTCCGCTGCAGATTCCGGCAGCAGCAACACGGGCCACAAAGCCCCGGCCAGGGCAGGTCCCGCGAGTTCCGTGCCGGTGCGGACCTGCGGTGCCTGCAGGCGATGAGCCGCAGCGCCCGACCGTACAGCAGCCACCAGGGCATCAAGCGTGCAGGGTTGCGCGCGCCGCACAATGCCCCGCATCCGCCACCACGCCAGAGCAAGTTGCGACAGGAAGAAGCCGCACAGCAGCAGGTACGTCGACGCGACCGGTCGCTGCCAGCGACGCGGCAGATCCAGAGCGAACGGCGACACGCCTTGCGCGATGTTGAAGTGCCGATGCACCAGCCGGAGCCACGCGGACTCGCGGCGCATCGCGGGCAGCGCTCCATGAAATGCCGCCGGATCATAGCTGATGGTGGCGCCCGCGGCGCGCTCTGCTCGCGCGGCGCGCTCGCCGGCAACGGTGGCGCACAGCGGCAGCACCACGCACAGCGCAAGTGTGGCGACCCAAACCACATGTGCCACCCGAGCCGCGGGCCGGCCAACGCGCACTGCGCACCACGCCGCGGAGGTCAGCAGCGTCACCTGCCACGCGGCATGCAGAGCAAAAGCGGCTACCGCTGCTTCGAAGCCGGAGAGGGCGCTCATGCCTTGCCCTGCTCTCCCACTGCCTCGTCCTTTGCGGCCTGGTTCTTCTCGGCCTGGAGCAGCGCCCGGCGTGCGCGCTGCAGGTCATCCGCGTCCACGTGGCCGGAACCCACCATGGCAAGCAGCATGGCCTCTCCCGAGCCGCCAAACATGCGTTTGAGCAGATCGGCCAGTGCGGAGCCTTCCGCCCGCTCGCGCGAAACGGCTGCGCGGTAGCGGTAGGCGCGACCCTCTGCCGCGCGCTTCACCTTGCCTTTGCGCAAGAGCACCTGCAGCATGGTGCCCACGGTGTTGTAGGCCAGCTCGCCACCCAGCCGGGGCTGCACCTCGGCTGCCGTGCTGGGCCCATCGGACCACAAGATCTGCATGATTTCCAGTTCGAGGGGTGTCAGCCCTCCTGCTTTGTCTCCGCCCGGCGCCATGGTTTCTCCTAAATCGTTAGGAGATGATAATGCGCCGCGGGCGGGAGCCTGTCAACTAAATGTTTAGGGGTTGGATCAAGTGGGTGCCCCATGTCTCGCAGAGACATGGGATTCGTTTGCCGCTCGTAGCTGTGCAGGTCCCACGTCTCAGAAGCGAGACGCGGGGCACCCGGCTGTACAGAGTGCCTCGGGATCCTTCCCTTCGCTCAGGATGACGGCAGCGCTATTTGCGTTGTTGTTCTAAGACTTTCTTACCAGAGCACGCCGGCCACCGGCTGCAACTGTTCCGGCAAGGACCGCTCGCCCATGGCCTGCCGCAAGTTGATCTCAATGGTCCGTGACATGGCCGAGAGCGGGATGTCGTAAATGGTGTTGTCGAACGGGTTCTCCAGGTCGCGTCCGATCCGGTCGAGCGCGAGAAAGATAAACCCGACCAGCGTGGATCCCAGCGGCGTGAACCAGCCCATGTTCAGCACTAGCCCCAGCGGCAACAGCAGGCAATAGATGTGCGTGAAGATGCGTGGGAAGAAGTCGTACTGCTTGGGCATCGGCGTGTTCTTGATGCGCTCGGAGCCGCCCTGGAAGTCGGCGAGATCGTTCAGGGTGTTGTCTAGGTTGGCCCACTGCAGGCTGTCAATCCAGTCTTTCTCCAGCGCCTGACGGAGGAGTTCCCCCTGCCATATCTGCAGGGTGAAGGCGACGTTCTTCTGGCTTTGCAGCGCGACGCGGTCGTCCTCAGACAGCATGCCGTGCAGATCATCCAGCGGCGGCAGGCCGCGCAACTGCTGACGCAGGGCGTGAACCCAGGCGATCTGCAGCAGGATGAGCCGGCACTGCAGGGCCTTTACAGCTTCGCGGTCCGTCTCCTTTTGCGGGGCAACGGACGAGAGCACCTGCCGTGCCCACGAACGCGAGTTGTTCACAATGCCGCCCCACAGGGTGCGCGCTTCCCACCAGCGGCCGTAGCTGCTGTTGTTGCGAAAGGCCACGATCAAGCCGATCGCAGAGCCAAACAGCGCCAGCGGAATGTGCGGCAGCGCGATCCACTTCCACCCGGCCACCTGGAACAGCAACACGATTGCACCGTCATACAGGAAGAGCAACAGCAGTGGAAGGCCAACGTAAGCGACAAGGCGGCGCAGCTGCGGCGCGTGGGGCACGATCATGCGGCAGCACCGGCGGGCTGCTGCTCTGCCGCGTTCGCGCTGCGGACGGAGACGAACTCCTGCGTGGGCTCGTCAAAAATACGCACATCGCCCGCGCCGATGTCATAAACCCAGCCAGACACGGTTAGCTCGCCCCGCGCAGTCGCTCCGGCCACGG
>CAXTBQ010000083.1:13329-14434 GCA_964242065.1 uncultured Terriglobus sp.
GCAGCACGTTCATGTAGTTGGACGCCGCGCTGAGCAGCACGTTCTGCTCGGTCATGGTGGGCAGCGTGGGTTCGCCACCATCGACGGTGGCGGCTACGCGCTTGGCGGCGTCCGCATTGCGCAGCCAGCTCTTCACGGTGGGCATGCTGTCCAGCGCGCCCGGGGCGGCTAGCACGCCCTTCATGGCACCGCAGTCGGTGTGGCCGCAGATGACCACATGCTGCACCTTGAGCGCGTCCACAGCGTACTCGATGACCGCGCTCACACCGCCCAGCATTTCGCCGTAGGGCGGCACCATGTTGCCGATGTTGCGAGTGACAAAGATCTGGCCGGGGCCGCTCTGGGTGAGCGCTTCGGGGTCAATGCGCGAATCGGCACAGGTGATGATCAGGGTGTGCGGCTTCTGCGGATTGCCTGCGGCATACTCGAACTCCTGCTGCCGCGCCGGGTACACATCCTGCTGAAATTTCAGAATGCCCTCCGTCAACCGGGCCAGTGTTGCATCGTGCGTCTTTGGCAATTTCGTTTTCCTCTCCGGGTTCACAACCCATTGTCTCTATACGCACGGCGCTCCGCGGCGGGAACGCAAAAGGAGGTTGCCGGTGCGCTTTTTTGCCGCAAGCCGCGGAAGAACTCCACATGGCACAGCAACACGGCGGGGGCTTTGCGGTTCTAAGCCTAAGACCGTACCGGTACCGCCGTGTCCTCTCGCAACCTGTGAGATGCCGGATGCCTGGACGGCACATGCTGAAGGAGACCCAAGGAAATGATGGACATGCCCGCGAACGAGCGCAACAGTAATCCGGAGGCAGGTACGCCCGGGCCGAAACGCGTGCTGGACCGGCGATTCTTCCTGGCGGGAGCAGGGGTGGTCAGCGCCGTGGCTGCGGGTGCGGCGGTGCTGGGCTGCGGTGACGCTACCCTGCCCTACGTGGACGCTGCCGGCCAGGCTGAGGTGGACGTGCTCAACTTCGCGCTGAACCTGGAGTACCTGGAAGCCACCTTCTACAGCTACATCGTGACCGGCAAGGACCTGGACAGCAGCCTGACGGGCGGCGGCCCCGCGCCCACCGGAGCACCCGCGCAGATCACCTTTCCGAGCCAG
>CAXTBQ010000084.1:0-14318 GCA_964242065.1 uncultured Terriglobus sp.
GCCCGACACACGTGCCGCCCGCCTCCGCAGACGTCCCGCTCGGCGCAGTGAGCGACTTCGTTCTGCAGTCGACTGACAGCCGTTACTATCCCGGCATCGCGCGCGATCCAGGTACGTTCGGTACGCCGGATCCGAACGATCCCGCCAAGCTGGTGGTGACGACCAGCCATCCCGCTCCGTACACGCGCAAGGTGACGGTCTATGTGCCAGCTGGCTATGTTGCGGGCACGGAGATGCCCTTCATCGTGGGAGCGGACGGACCGGATACGCTGCTGTTCGCCGCGCTCGATCAGCTCATCGCGCAGAAGCGGGTGCCGGCCATGGTGGCCGTGTCCATCAGCAACGGAGGTGGCGATGCACAAGGCAGCGAACGAGGTCTGGAGTACGACACCATGTCTGGCCGCTACGCCGAGTTTGTGGAGCATGAGGTGCTGCCGGAGGTGGAGCGCCGCACACACGTCCGGCTGACGCACGATCCAGAGGGCCGCGCAACCATGGGCGGCAGTTCCGGTGCATCGTGCGCGCTCATCATGGCGTGGTTCCACCCGGAGTGGTACCACCGCGTGCTTGCCTACTCGGGCACGTGGATCAATCAGCAGTGGCCGTCTGACCCTGCGCATCCGCACGGTGCATGGGAGTTCCACGAGCACCTGATTGCAGACGCACCGCGCAAGCCGCTGCGGCTTTGGATGGAGGTGGGCGACCGCGACCTGCTGAATCCAAACGTGATGCGCGACAACATGCACGATTGGGTCCTGGCAAACGAGCGCATGGCTACCGTGCTGAAGACGAAGGGTTACCACTACCAGTTCGTCTTCGCCAAAAACGCCGGGCACACGGATCGCGCGGTCAAGCAGCAGACGCTGCTGGAAGCGCTGGAGTATCTATGGCGCGGTTATCAGCCGACGCCATAGTCGGCTACTGCAGCTCGAACTCCACCATCGCGGTCGCACTTGCAGACACCGGCCTGCCGCCCACCAGGAATGGCCGGTAACGCCAGCGCTGCACTGCGTCCACAGCGGCATCGCGCAGCATGGGCGGACCGCTAATGACGCGCGCAGAGGCCACATTGCCATTACGATCCACCTCTGCTTGTACCTTGACGATGCCCTGCACGCGTGCCGCCGCAGCTTGCGGAGGGTATGCGGGGGCCGGGCTGTATAGGACGTTCGCTGCCATGGTCCCGAGTGACACAGGCCTGACGACCGCTGCGAAGGCAGCCGTTGCGCCGGTTCCTGGCAGGGCAGGATGCACGTTGCCCGCGACCAGAGGATCGTCCGGGCCGGCCAGTGGCAGGAGCGGATGCCTCCGCAGCAATCGCGGATAGCTGTGCCCCGTAGCGGGTTCATAGCCGGGTGCATCCGTGGGCAGCGATCGTGTGCCAAGCTGGCGGCTCAGAATATCAGTGGCCACGGCAGAGTTCGAACGAGTCGCGGGCACGAACCGCTCCACCGCCGGCGCGAGAGGCGCCGGGGTGTTCGCATCTGGTGGAGACGCCGGGACGACTGCAGGCGCAGCCGAGGCTGCCAGGGTCGCCGAAGCTGGCAGCCGTGACCGCATGGTATTCGCCGCGGAGTCTCTCGCGTGGCTTTTGCCTTGGGGTGATACGAAAGCGATGGTTCCGTGATGCGGCTGAGCGGCGGGGAGTGACAATTTGGAAACCACGCTGTCAGATGGTGACGAAAGTTCGTCGTGAGGGAAAGCGGTTCGGACCGTCGGGTACGGGGCTGCACTTCGACCCTTGCGAAGCTGGACGGTGAAGAGCGCAAGAGCCAACATCGCCGCGAATGTGCCTGCGATCCAAACGTGCCGGTGCCGTACCCATCGCGCTGATTGGTGCAAAAGAAGCCAGGCATTGCTTGGAGCCGGCGAGTCGCTGCGTGCCGCGAGTGGCTGCTGCATGGCAGCAGGTGCTTCGCCCTTCAGGCTGCCCGTGTTCAGCAGGAACTGCAGCAACTCCCGTGCGTCTTCTTCCAGAATCGCTGGGGCGAAGTGCTGCCCGGCCGCGGCAAGCGCCACGATGCCCAGCAGCTCCGCTGCACCCGGGCGCGGCTCACTGTAAAGCGTAGTCCATACGTGGAGCGACAGGTCGCGACGAAAGTCAGAGTCAGCCTCTAAACGTTCCACCACCCTGTGAAGCGCTGCCGCGCTCCCCGGCAGAACGCCTGCGCTAACAAAGAAGGCGCGGAAAGCGGCGACGTCGTTTGGCCGGCTCGCTGCCACTCGCTTCAACTGGTCCGGTTGCAACATGTCAGAAACTTCTAAGAGCCACTACGACCCATAGTGACGCAAACCCCATCAATGCTGCAATGTTGCAGACGATGTATCTGATCGACATACCAGGACAATAAGCGTTCCATCCGCATGGCTTGCATTCGTCAGCGCGACACGGACCGAGCAGCACGGGCGTCCACGATCGCCTAGTAGGAGTTCTTTGGTTCCGGCGCGTAAGGCTGACCGAACTTATTGGTGTGTGGTGCTGCCGGAGTCGCTGTGGAAAGCACAAAGCTGCCCAACGACGGATGCGATGCGGAAACATGGACCTGCCTGACCGAATCATTGGCTATTTGCGATTGCCCTTCTACCCAGAGATGAACTTCGTAGTCGCCTGCGGACATCTTGGGCAGCGTAAAGTGGCCGCCCGCGTCCGCCACGCTGAACAGCGGTGTTGTCAGCGAAATGACAACGGCGCTCATTTCCGGGTGAATGTTGCAAAAGATGTACGATACACCCTCTCGTGAGAAGGTGACGTACTCCGTTTTTCCAGACTCGTACAAACCAAGGTCAAAACGTTTGCCTTTGAAGAGAGAGAAGACGTTGTGGAAGAACGGATCCCGGTTGGGAAACGCGACTGAGGCACCGACCGGAACGACGAGCAGATGGGGAGAGAACATCTTGTTCTTCTGTGAAAGCACGTAATCGGGATGAGGCGAAAACACGGGCGGATGCGGGTCACTCAACGGGATTAGCCACAGGACCGCAGGCGGCAGGTGTGGTGACTTGGCCTGTGAACCTGCGCCTGGCGACGGCTCCAGTGAGGCGGTGACGGTAAAGGGCGCGGAGCCAGTCTGGCAGGGTGCGTTCAAAAGCTGCACTAGAAGATAGCAAATTGCCCCAACGAAGCCACGCGACCCCATCAGAACTTATACCCGGCAGCAAGGCCAAAGATGTTGCTGTTCACGGCCGGCAAGGAGAGGGAGTAAGAGGAGATCCTATGATACTCGAACGAGAAAAGAAGATAAGCGCTCGGACTCCAAATAACATTGCCGGTTGCCGTCCTGTTGCGAGCGAGATTGCCGAAGAAAAGCGAGTTGCTGAGAGGAAAGGCAGTGAGTTCCTTGGCAGAGCTTTGATCCATGCCCAGAGCGGCGTTGAACTCCAGCCGTTCTCCAGCCTGCTTCTTGAGCTGCGTCCAACCACCCACGTTGTCGAGCGGCCGTGAGAACGGCGTCGCGCTTTGCTGATTCAAGACAATGTCTTTGTAAGTGCCTGCTCCAAGACCGCCGAGTGCCAGACCGCGATAGGCGTTGCCGGTGAGGGAAAGGCCACCCGGGAGTGGCAGTCGCCAGTCCAGAGTCGCGGCCCATGCGTTATAGCGCCTTGTGGCCGACAGGCTGTGCGGACTGATGTAGCCGCCGATGCCCAACGAAATGCCATTCGCCTTTTGCGTCTGCCCGAGTGCCAGGTGCAGCTCGCCACCGGGCCTACGGCTCTGCTCGGCCGCGCTGGCAGAGGCAGTGCCGCTCGAGGTCAGCACCGGCGGGTCTGGAACATCCATGAGCGCGGCGCTGATTTGCAGCGTATGCGCACTGCCCACGGGAACGGTTTGGGTAACGCCCGCTTGGGGAACCCACTGCCAGAGGTTCCCCGACCACGCCAGGATCGGACGCGCATTGGCGGCCAGGGAAGTTGGCGAGTACGGGTTGAGGATGGGGCGATCATACTGGAAGAAAGCCTGCGTGTGCGGCCAGTCCAGAGCAACGTGCGCAGTGCGTAGACGCACAGAGCCAGAGGACGCAGCCGTGATCGGAGCGTCGCCACTCCCGAGGAAGTCAATCTCGAGATTGGCGTGGCTTGTTGCGCCGGCGAGAGTGGGACCACGCGCATCGACGCCGAACGAGGTTTGCCGAAGCGACGCGCCTGCCGTACCGCTCCCGCTGAACGCGACCGAGGGAGCGAGCGGAATATCGACCGCGCTGCTGTTCAAAAAAGCATTAAAGAGAAGAAGACCGTGGATGGATACGGGGTACTTTGAGCCGCTTTCGATTTTGATCTGGTTGAGAGTCGCCAGCGCGCTCTGTTGCATGGCTTGCCTTTCAGAGACTTCGTCTGCAGGCTGTGGCGGGGCTGATGCTACCGCATTGGTTACGGCGGCCGGGTCGGGTGCTTGCCCCAGCCGCTCCTGGAGGGCTGCGAGCGAACGCTTGAGTTCGAGTAGCTGCTTTTGCGCGGCGTCCACGTCGGCCTGCGCCTTGTTTACTGCCGCAGACAGATGTTGTAACTCCTGTTGTGCCGATGCAGGCTCTTGCGCCAAGGTATGCTGTGTACCGATGGCGCTGCACGCAAGCAAACCTAAGAGAAAAGGTGTATGACAGAAGAGCGCTCTCAATCGCATCATCAGACGAACTCCACTCCACTCAGCCCCCGGCTGGGGCGTGGTTTTGCTGACGACCGGATTGCGCCAGCGACAGAACAAAGACGGTTTCGCCCGGATGGCTACGCAGGAGCTGAACCGAGCCGCCATGTTCATGCGCAACCACATGGGCCATGGTGAGACCCAGCCCAGTGCCGTTCTGCTTGCCCTCACTCACAAACGGCTCGAACAAACTCTGCCGGATGGCATCGGCGACTCCACCGCCATTGTCGATGATGTGAAGTTTGGCTATGGATGCTTCCGTTTCGATATGCACAGTTACTCGGTGATCGCCGAGCCCGCCACGTGCGGCTTGGCAGGCATTGAGTAGCAGATTGTAAACGGCGCGCTCGACCTGGCGCGCGTCGACGAGTATCTCCGACTCTTCCAGGGTACGCGGCGAGGTCACGAGCTGTATGCCGTGCGCATCTGGATGTGCTTTGACGAGCGCCATGGCTCGATCGAGGATGTGCGAGAGCAAGGCCGGTGCTCGGGCCAAACCGGCTGAGCAACGGCTAAAGATAAGAAGCGAATCGATCAGATCAGTCGTTCCATGCACGGCCGTTCGTATTTCCTCGAAGAGCTCAGTTCGTTCGGCTTCGGATAGCTCGGGTTGGACGAGAAACTCCGCGTTGGCGTAGACCGCCGCGAGATAGTGGCGCAGATCGTGAGAAACCGAACTGGCGATGCGGCCAATAGTCGCCAGACGCTCTGCATCGACCAGCGCTGTGTTCTTTTCTCGGATCTGTTTGCTCATGGCAAGGAACGCTCCGCTTAGCTCGCGGATCTCTCGGGTTCCGCCTGCAGGTGGCACGAGAGCTGCTGCGTCTGAGCCGTAGTCCCTGACGGTCCGGGTAAGCTGCTCAAGCGGTGCGGTGATGAGTCCTGAAATCGCGAGCATGAGGAATATGCCAGCGCACAACGCGCAAAGGCCAACTCCGATGAGAAGGCGGTTAAGCTCGTTGCGCTCCTGCTCGGCATGTGCAAAGGACTTCATGACAATGAGAGAGAGCGGTTCGGGAGCAGCCTCTGATAAATCTGTCGAGGACATGAGATAGCGATGGTTGCCAAGAGAGATGGTTGCAGGTCTGTTCTGTGGAACTGCGAGCCTGCTGAGTTTGCTGCTGAGCTCCGGCCAGAGCGATCGAGGAATGGTGCTGGTGACGACGCCGCGAGATAGAAAAGTGACCTCCGCAGGCGAAACAGAGGTTGTTTGACGCACCGGGGCGGAATCGACCGTGTACCCCGTGATTACGTATCCAAGCAGGGTGCCGGTCTGTTCTGTTCCGAAGAGAAGAGGCTGCACGGAAAACTCAAACAGACGGCCGTCTGCGAGCAAGAAATGTTTTTCGGGCGCGGTGAGCACACGTGTGAGCTCGGCACGGAGCTGCTCGCTGGGAGCAGCTCCACGGGTGTATATCGTGACAATGCGAGCGTCACTATCGGCCAGCGCAAAGAGATCACTGCCGGCCACAGTCCAGAAGCGCATGCCGCCATCACCGACGGTCCTCACATCCGCAGTCGTCATCAGAGCTTTCAGACTGGGTAGGTCGGCAAGTAGGGCATTCTCGTGGCGCAGCGCGGCAAGTCGCTCCGCGTCGGAGGCACGAAAGATGTCCACTGAGTGTAGGAGGTCGCTTGTGAACTCGTTGAGAACCTGCTTCTGCAGGCGATCTCGAAGAACCCACAAGCTTGAACCGGTGAGGCCGGCGATAACAACAACCAGCGAAGCGACAAGCATCAAACGCGTGGGCAGGCCTTCTGCGTCCCGTATCACCAGACCCCTTCTTTACGGAACAAATTTGTATCCCATCCCATGTACCGTCACCAGGTATCGCGGATTGCCGGGCTCCGTTTCCAACTTTTGCCGCAATTTGAGAATGAGATTGTCGACGGTGCGCGTGGTGGGATACGAGTTGTATCCCCATACGTGTGTGAGCAGCGCTTCACGTGTAATGACATGTTCCGCGTTTGCTGTAAGAAAGCGCAAGACCTTGAACTCGAGCGAAGTAAGTGCGACTTCAGCGCCGGCGCAGGTTGCGGTCATCCTTGAAAAGTCGATGGTGCAATGACCGAAGGCGACCAGGTCGCGCGTTGGTGCGAGCCTGCGGCTGCGGCGGATGCTTGCCTGCGCCCTTGCCATGAGCTCGCGCGGGCTGAAGGGCTTCGTCACATAATCGTCCGCACCGAGTTCAATCAGGAGCACCTTATCGACGACGTCGGTGATAGCACTGAGGATGATGACGGGTACGTCACTTGCCATCGCCTTGATTTCACGGCAGAGCTCGCGTCCCGACAGTTCAGGCAGGATCAGATCAAGAATGACCAACACTGGATGTTCGGACCGAAAGCTGGCAAGGCCGGCACGCCCGTTCCCCGCCAACTCCACCCGGTAGCCCTCGTCGGTAAACAGGCGCTGCAGCACGCGCTGCATGCGGGGATCATCCTCAACAACAAGCACTGTCTCTTCCGCAATGGCGGCAGGGTCGAGGGAGCTCAGCGGCTGGGAAGGCACAGGCACCATGCTCATTATCCGGCAGAAAAGTGTTTCAGAGTGAGAGTTGCGTGATCAGCGCTGGTCAGCGGACAGTTTACGGGCTGCGAGTGGCTCGATTGCAGGCACCCGCAGCGCCGTGGACGATTACTGCTGCGGCAGGACGACCTGTTGAGTTCCTGTGGGTGTCGCGACAAAGCTGAAGACCTGAGAGGTGGCGCTGTCTGCACAGCTGCCGACAAACTGCCCAGCGTTATTGATATGCCGCGCAATGCATGCGTAGGAGTTGGAAGGCGTCGGGATGTTGGTGTAAGTCGTGCCATCGTAGCGGAACAGTGCGAGCGGACCTTTTGCCGTTACGTAGTACCACCCAACAATTTCGCCTGCATCGTTGATCCCCGTGGCAATGGTGGAGTACGCACCGGGATAGGCGATCGATGAGAGTTGACCGTTGACAAGCTTGAAGGAGTTGAGCAACGCACCCTTCTTGTTCCACGTGCCCACGATCACACCTTGATTATTAATTGCGTTGAAGGAGGTGACATCTGCGCCTGGAACGGAGTAGGTCTGGTAGGTACCGTTTTGCAGGAGAAAGGACCCCTGGACCTGCTGGTATTGATACGTGCCGACCAGAGCGCTTTTTGAGTTAACAGCGCTGGGTATGGCACTGGCACCCGAGGGCAATTTGAGCAGGGTGATTTTCCCGTTGCCATCCATTGAGAAGCCGAGGCTGTTCTCCGTGCCGTACAAAGTGGTCCCGTGAATTGCAGTCACCTGCACACTGTTGGACCCGGAGACCGGCACGTTCACCAAGTTGCCACCTTGATAGATGAAACCGCTCGTTCTCGTGGCAAAGTCTGTGTCCCAGCCACCCACATGGCCATCGTCCGTAATGTCGAGAGCATAGGTAAACAAGCCGGCACCAGCACTGAATTTCTGGTACGTGTAGGTTTGTGCGTGGGCCGCAAGGCTGGCCAGAGCGACGGTTCCAATGACGGCTGCGCGTGAAAGGAAGCTCTTCATGACTCTATCTCCGTGTGTGATTGGGATGGGGGCTGGTCTAGTGCGGCTCGCTCAAGCGCCAGGCGCGTTCGCTAGGGCCGGATTGGACGTTGGCAGACTTTGGTGTGCTACTGAAGTAAGCGTAGGGAAAAAGCCGGCTCTTGCTGTCACGAGGCTGTCTAACGAATGTCAAAGGATTGTCACGGGCCTTCAGCCAGAGAAATGTAAGAGTTGTCGAGACTTCAACTCCTGACCTACCGTTGCGGTTCCGCGTGCGGAGCTTTACTGATCCCTTGCCTTGAGAAGCGTCCCGTTCGACTGCCAACTTAGTGCCGGAGCAACATCGCGCACGCTCAGGTCCCGGCTCGGCCCTCTTCCGCAGGGTCGCTTCTTAAAGCGTTGTTCTAGCACTGGCGCAGTTCAGGAAACTGATTCTCGGCAGCTATAGAGACCTGATAGAGACATGTAATCTCGCCATCTGTAGGAATATAGGCCTGCCTGAGCAAGATGCGTGCGAAGGAGCTCGGAATGGTAGAGGACGGTGTGAACAAGCGCTTCAGCGCAGTCTTGGGAACCCCGCACAGTGGTTGGAATGCTTGAGCAAGGTGAACCGAAGTTTCGCGCGCGAGCGTGCCAGTTTTGCCGGCGCTTCGCGGCGCAGAGAGCTGGCCGTGCTTGGAATGCTCGATCATACGATCCGTGCCTGCGAAATCCCTGCCATCGTGAATGGTAGACAACCAGGCGACTTTGCAATCAGCTTGGCATAACGCCAAATCCTTGGCGGTTGACGGCAAGGTCCCGGAGTGAGCCAACCTCTCGCATCAGCGATGCCTCATAGAGAGTGTGTTTCTCATCGCGTTTGCAGGTATCGACCCGAAGACCGCTGATGCGCTTCAACCCTTTTGACGCAGTAACTGAGCAAAACTAACCTGTTGGCTCCGGGGTTCCCTTGAAGCGCTTTTTCCTTTTAGTCCCTTTGGCGGCCAGCCTCTCATGTCTGGCGCAAGCCCCTTCGTGCCCAAATGAATCCGCCATCTTAATTGCGCGGGGTTCGTTTGAGGCCCGGTCGGGTGTTCGCTACCAACTGTTGAATTTCCGCGCTCGATTGGTACCCAAGGCCAAAACCGCACCCCGATGTTACGAGAGAACAACGGATGTTTCTACAGCGCAGATTTTCGTTTCCAGCGATAGCCTTACGCGAGTCTTTTCAGAAAAGCTGCAGGCTGCGCACAGTAAAATTCGTGATTTCCACGTCACACACGATGCCGAAGGCGCGACGTTGAGCGGTGCGATCACCAAGGTTGTTCCGATCCATTTCTCGATCAGAGGCCCCGTGAGCACCGACGGAAGCGCGATACGGCTGGATGCCAAGACCGTCAAGGTGGACGGTCTTCCCATCAAAGACCTGCTTAAGCTGTTGGGTGCAGAGCTAAACTCGCTCGTACCCATCAAGGGAATGAAGGGCGTCGAGGTCGGGGAGGACTACCTGTCCTTCTCACCCGAAGCTGTGGCCGACCTTAGCGGTCATATCGCGAGCGTCACCACCTCTGACACAGGCCTGATGATCCGTTATGCTCCCGTCCGAAAACAGGCATCGATCAGGCCCAAGTAGCCCATCATTCATCGATGATTGAACCCATGGCCCGCCTCGATCTTGGCGGACTGACACCTAGACCGAAGAGCTTCGCCTCCTTGTATGGTGATTGTGCTTAGGAAGCGAGCGGGTCGAGCTTGGAATGGCATGCTCGAGTACAAGGGTCGCGCTGTGAAACGCCACACCGCCTGACCCACCCTACTGCAGATTAGGTTCGCTTGCGCGCACCGGTGCCTCTCTAACATTCCTTTTGTCGTCATCGCCCCGCCTTCTAACGCAAGATCTGCTGAGCATTGGTTTCGATAAATGAGGTGAGCGCACGCACGCGCTCCGCAAGTTCACGTCCTATGGGCGTTAGGCGGTACTCGACCTTTGGCGGCTTTGTTGTGAGTACCGTACGCGCTACGAATCCATCGTCCTCCAGCACCCGCAACGTCTGAGCCAGCATCTTCTCGCTCACTCCACCGATCAGGTAGGCCAGCTCACTAAATCGGTAGACCTCATCCCTCAACAAGAGCACCAGAACTAGCGAGCCCCAGCGAGACGAAACATCCGTCAGGATCTTGCGCGTCGGGCAATCTGCTGCGAACAGGTTTCCTTGACGGACGCGGACTGTCTTTGTGCTCTTTGGCCAAGGCATGCATACAGCTTACCTAGAGGTATGTACTTACGTAAAGAAAGCTCAAGCAGTATGGTGGGCTGTACCCGTTCAACAACGGGGAAGGAGGGCTCGATGATTGTTGTTACCGGTGCCAACGGCCAGCTTGGAACGCTTGTCATTAGCGGCTTACTGAAGAAGCTGCCTGCCAGTCAAATCGTTGCCGCAGTACGTACGCCCGCCAAAGCGAATGTGCTCGCGCAACAAGGAGTGCAGGTCCGCCAGGCGGATTACAGCCAACCCGACACGTTGGGTCCTGCATTGTCAGGCGCAACCAAACTTCTCTTGATCTCGAGCAGTGAGGTGGGTCAAAGAGTCGCACAGCACAAAGCCGTCATCGATGCCGCAAAGGCCGAGGATATTAACCAGGTGGCGTACACGAGCATCCTGCATGCCGACAGAGCGCAAATCGAAATGGCAACCGAGCACCTCGCGACGGAGGAATATCTCCGCGCAAGCGGTCTGCCGTTCGTCCTGCTTCGGAATAGCCTTTATGCGGAGGTCCTCACCTCAGGGATTGCACCCGCTTTGCAAAGTGGCATTCTAATCGGCGCATCCCAACAAGGCCGCTTCGCGACTGCAACACGTGCTGAGTTCGCCGAGGGAGCCGCAGTCGTTCTCTCGACAGAGGGTCACGATCATCAAATCTACGAACTTGCTGGCGACACCTCTTATACCCGTGACGAGTTAGCCGCAGAGGTGAGCAGGCAAACAGGCAAATCGATCGCATACAAGGATCTGCCTCCCTCGGAGTACCAGCAGGTCTTGTCAGGTTTCTTGCCCGCCCATGTCGCGCACCTGTTGGCAGAGCTCGATACAGAGGCAGCTAGCAATGCCTTGTACGACGATTCACGTACTCTGAGTCGCCTGATCGGTCGTTCAACGGAATCGCTCTCGCAGATCGTAGCAGCGGCACTCAAAACAGCCTAGGTTTCGATTAGAAGACAACACACGATTGTGGCCAACCAGCTGCCTCTCCGCAGCAGCACAGGAGCTTCGTATTCTCATCGATATCAGAAGTTCTTGGCTGTGTGCGCGGAGACAAGAAACGTGCCGAACGATGCAAGTCCTGAGAACCAACTTCGCCTAAACGATTAGATTATCGTGAAGCTTTTTCGACCGCATCTCGCATAGGTGACTTGCCGAACATACGCCCGTATTCTCTCGTGAACTGGTGGATGCTTTCGTAGCCCACCTGATACGCCGCCCGGCTTGCGTTCAACCCATCGGAGGCGATCAACCGTTTAGCCTCAATAAGACGTAGCTGCTTCTGGAACTGCAATGGGGTCGTTGCGGTGTTGAGTCGAAAGTGGTGGTGGAAGATTGATTCGCTCATGCCGGCTACACGGGCAAGTTCCTGGATGCTGAGTGGCCGTGCAAATTGATCACGCAGCAAGTCGACGGCCCGCACAACACCCTCGCTTTGGCTTTGCTGCTGGGCAAGAGCGTGCAGCCTTGGACCATGTTTGCCGGCCAATAACCAGTAGTGCAACTCGCGAACGTAGGCCACCCCAAGCATGGCAAGCGCCTCGGGGCGGTCCTTGAGGAGGAAAAGACGCAGCAGAACTTCCGTTACTTCCGTATCGGCTGGCCGTTGGGTAAACGCACAACGGATTGAAGTTTCGGGTGGACAGGGAATCTAGCCTTTCCGTCCAGACAAGCCACAATCAGGATCACTGTCCCACGGGCCTGCAGGCTGAAGTCGGCTTGCAGGCCTTCTAGGGATAAGATGCCCAAAGTTTTTCTGCACTATCCGGAACACACGTTTCAAGCTGAAGCGCTTGCGTCGCTGGCGGGCGAACTCACTACCATTGGACTTGCGTGTGAAAAGCTTCCGGGTACACCTGTCGTGCGCAGCACGGTCTGGGTGTTTGCCCACGAATACCGGTCAACCGAAGCGTTCATCGGTGGTGCCACCTCGTCACAAAAACAAACGTTGTGCTAGCGCAACAACTCAACTTCCGAGATCGGCCTTGTCAGCAGCAAAGGGTGTCGGCGAAAGACGCTGACCACCTTACTGCCTTCAGACCCGGCATCCAGAAAGTCCGTTTACCGCATCGTGGCTGCGCATTGTGCGATCGTGCGATGGATCCGTGAAGCGATCCTTTACACAGTCCCGACGAGCTCACTCGTCAATCTCACACGGCCGATCCGAGGCAGAATTTTCGTGACGGAGAACTCGTGCAGTTCTGGGGCAACGCTGCTGCAGGCATCGGACGCAATTACTACGTTGTAATTGAAGTCGAACGCCTGACGCGCTGTGGCTTCAACACCGAAGTTTGTGGCGACGCCGCAGATGACGACTGTCTTGCAGGAACGGCGCCGCAGCTGCAGGTCGAGTTCGGTCCCAAAAAAGGCGCTCATCTGCCGTTTGATAAGTCGTGTTGTTCCAGGAAGAGCATCGATCTCTGGAACAAGATTTGCGAAGTTTGCTGGCAGGCCTCCCTTCGGAAGCGTCCAGGGCGTGTCTGCCAATCCTCCCGGTGCGTCGGCATAGCCGGGAGCGAAATCCGTCGTGGTCAGAATGACAAGGGAACCCGCTTGCGTAAAGGCCCGACCGAGCTTCGTCGCATTCCGAACGATCTGTTCTACAGTAAACGGGATCGGCTCCGGTTCCAGAATGCCTGCTTGGAGATCGATGATGATGAGAGCG
Organism: uncultured Terriglobus sp.; assembly: GCA_964242065.1. Taxonomy (GTDB): domain Bacteria; phylum Acidobacteriota; class Terriglobia; order Terriglobales; family Acidobacteriaceae; genus Terriglobus. Next base: position 13,035 of record CAXTBQ010000084.1, read on the forward strand.
GTAGATTTCAGGTCGAGGTTTAGCATGGTGGGCTCGTCTCTGACTTCGTGACATCGATGACTACTTTGCCGAAAGCACCAGTCTTCAGATGGTCCAGGGCGAACTGAAGGTCTTCGAAAGGGTAACGTTGGTCGATCACAGGCTTGAGACCGATGTTTTCGACGGCGCGGACGAGATCTTCCAGTGCCCTGCGATGACCGGTTGCAATGCCTTGAATGACCGGCGCCTTGAGCAGAATGGGTGTGGTCGGCGCGCTGAGCTCCAACGCCCCGAGCAGCCCAACGACGTAGACTCGCCCGCCAGGTGAGACGATGTCGATCGATTGCTTGAAGGTGTCGCCGCCGATCAATTCCAGTACGTGGTCCACCCCACGTCCGCCAGTAAGGGCAAGCGTCTCAGAGACAAGGTCCACAGAACCTCGTTGAAGGCAGTGCGCCGCCCCAGGTGTTTTGGCTTTCGCAAGTTTGTGCTCACTCGAAGAAGTGATGATGACACTCGCCCCGTGTGCAACCGCGATCTGCAAGGCAAAGAGGGCAACGCCGCCGGTACCAGGAATGAAAACAGTGTCACCGGCCTTCACGTGGCCGCGCTCTACAAGGGAGAACCAGGCCGTCAAGCCAGCCACGGGAAGGGTGCTCGCGTGCGCGTCGTCGAGCGATGCTGGTGCGGCCGAAAACCACTCTTCAGAAAACGTCACATACGCGGCGAGCACGCCCGGATAGTGCCCTCCTAAAAACCGATAAGAAGGCTCCTGTGCAGTGCCGCCAGGCCTGCCATCGATCCAATCGGGAAAGAAGTTAGAGATAAGGCGGTCTCCTACACGGAAGCGTCGAACGCCCTCTCCCACAGCCTCAATAACGCCGGCTAAATCCGACCCGGGAACAAATGGGAAACTTATAGAGAGTCCCATGCCATGTTCCAAGATCATCAGGTCTCTGGCATTGAGAGAAACAGCTCGCACTCGAAGCAGCACCTCACCCGCGCCGGGATGACGATGAGGCGTTTCCTCAAGACGAAGATTACTTCTTCCGTATCTATCAATAACCCAGCGCTTCATCAGGATTGCTCCATTTCAACCCGCGCGTGTCCTCTTGGCGCGATACTGTCCCACACCACGTTGAACGCGACCATGTCAAGGAATTCGGTTGCCTGCACCAATTTGGCCGCCCTAAATTCAAGAACAAACACGTAGTCGTTTCTATAAGGTTCACCGTCCAGCGTCACTCCGTATGCAGCAGCAACGACGATTACGCATTCACCATCAGCCATCACCAGCGTTGGTAC
>CAXTBQ010000085.1:0-14157 GCA_964242065.1 uncultured Terriglobus sp.
CGCACACATGAGGCGCACGGCCAGACGGTCGGGGTCGGTGCCGGACAGATGAGCCGGGTGGATGCGGCACGGTTTGGCGCGGTGAAGGCAGCCCTGCCGCTCGCGGGAACAGTTGCGGCTTCTGACGCCTTCTTTCCTTTTGCCGATGGTCTGGAAACCGTCGCGAATGCAGGTGCCACGGCGGTGATCCAGCCGGGTGGCAGTGTCCGCGACGCAGAGGTCATCGCGGCAGCGGACCGTTTGGGCGTCGCGATGGTCTTCACCGGTATGAGACACTTTCGCCACGGGTAGGCGCCCCCGGCATCCACTCCAGCGCCTTCTTCGTCTAAACCTGTGCATACAGATTGCGAGCCTGGTCGCGCAAGCGAAGCGGACGCCAGGCAGAAGGATTGGTTCTTCTGATGATTGGTCCGCAAACCGTCACACCTGTTCGTCTTTTCAGCATGTCTGCCAAGCGGTTCTGCAAGGCGCTCGCGTTCGCCGCGGTGTGTGTGTCTCCCGCGCTTTCGCAGAAGAACTCGCCGGCACCGCTGCCGCCCCAGATCGTCGCGCCCTCCACATCCGGCCCCAGCGCTGCTTATTACCACTACGGGCTGGCGCATATCTATGAGGAGCTGGCCACCACGCAGGGCCGGTCAGACTATGCGACGCAGGCCGTGGAGCAGTACAAGCTGGCACTGAACGCGGACCCCTCCTCGGCATACCTGCAGGACGGCCTGGCCGATCTCTATTTCAAGCTGGGCCGTATTCGCGAAGCGGTCGAGGTGGCGCAGGAACAGACAAAGAAGAACCCCAACGACCTGGAAGCGCACCGGCTTCTAGCGCGTATCTACTATCGTTCGCTGGGAGATCAGCAGAGCGGCACGCAGGCGCAGATGGTGCAACTGGCCACGGCGGAATACGAGACGCTCATCAAGCTGGAGCCGAACGTCGCGGAGAACCACCTCCTGCTGGGCCAACTCTACGAAGTCAATCACGATTCGGGCAAGGCAGAGGCGCAGTTCAAGGCGGCGCAGTCGCTGGACAATGGATCGGAAGAATCCATGCTGAACCTGGCCCGGCTGTATAGCGAGCAGGGCGACACACAGCGTGTGATCTCAACGCTAACGGCCGTTCCCGTGGCGGAGCGCTCCCTGCGCATGGAACTCGCGATTGGTGCAAGCTACGACCAGTTGCACAAGCCCAAGGAGGCTGCCGCTGCCTACCAGCGCGCGCTGGACATCGAAGGTGACAACCTGGACGCCCGGCGCGGCCTAGCGACAGCCCTGCTGAACTCCGACAAACTGGATGACGCCCTCCAGTCCTACAACGCGATCATCGCGGCAGAACCGCAGGACGCACAAAGCTACATCAAGATCTCCGAAATCCAGCGCCGCCAGGGTCACTATGACGATGCCTTGGCCACGCTGAAGAAGGCAAAGGCGCTGGTGCCGGATTCTGAGGAGCTTGTCTTCAACGAAGCCTTGATCTACGACGCTCTCGGGCGCTACGCCGATGCAGAAGCCAGCCTGAAGGGTGTCCTTGCAAGCTCTTCCAAGATAGACGGCAAGTACACCGACGCGGAGCGCAACAACCGGGCCATCTTTCTTGACCGGCTCGCCCTGCTCTACCGCGAGCAGAACAAGACCACCGAGGCGGTAGACACCTACAAGCAGATGGCTGCGATGGGTGGCGATCTGAAGAGCCGGGGCACCGGCGGCGAAGTGGACGCATACCGCGACGCGCACGAGTGGGACAAGGCCGCCGCGGTAGCAGCGGCTGCCGCAAAGGAAGCGCCGGCCGATCGCGATGCGCAGATCCTGTACGCGGGACAACTGGCCGACACCGGTAAGGCTGAAGAAGGACTGGCGCTGCTGCAGAAGCAGCTCAACGGCAAGGCAGACGATCGCATCACCTATCTCACGCTGGCACAGGCAAACATCCGCCTGCGCCGCTGGAACGATGCCAACACCGCGCTGGACAAGGCGGAGGTCTTCTCTCAGAAGCCGGACGATAAGGTATACCTCTACTTCCTGCGCGGCACCATTGATGACAAGGAAAATAAAAAGGACGAGGCCGAGGTTTGGCTGCGCAAGGTGCTGGATATTGATCCTGCGAACGCGCAGACATTGAACTACCTGGCCTACATGTATGCAGAGCGCGGCATCAGGCTGCCGGAGGCTCTCACCATGGTTAAGAAGGCCGTGGAGCTTGACCCGCAAAACTACGCCTATCTGGACACGGAAGGCTGGGTCTACTTCAAACAGGGCGAATACGCCATGGCGGAGACGCTGCTGAGCAAAGCCGTGGAGCGGAACGCGACGGACCCCACGCTGCACGATCACCTGGGACAGGCCATGGAAAAGCAGGGCAAGCTGAAGCCGGCCGTGGCGCAGTGGGAGCGCGCTCTGGTGGAGTACAACCGTTCGCTGCCCGCTGACATTGAAGCGGAAGATGTGAGCAAGCTGCACAAGCGGCTCGACTCCGCCCGTGTGAAGCTGGCAAAGAACGCGCAGGGCACCAAGGTGTTGCCGTAGGTGCCGCTACGGCAGCTCCGCTCGAACTCGATCTGAGTGCGTGTAGCGTTCGGGGTGAAACAGAGCGGCTGCTCTCTTCCCGGATATGGCCGGAGTCGGATGAATCTCGCGCATCCGGCTTTGCGCGTGATCGCGGTCGCGTGGTGCAGGCGCGCTCGTTCCGCCGCCTTGCAGGCAAAACGCAGGTCTTTACCAGCCGGGACAGTGACCATTTCCGATCGCGCCTGACTCACACCATGGAGGTGGTGCAGATCGCACGCGAAGTCGCGCGCGCTCTCTCATTGAACGAAGAGCTGGTGGAAGCGCTCGCGTTGGTTCATGACATAGGGCATCCGCCGTTCGGCCACGCGGGAGAACGCGCTTTGGACAAGTGCCTGCGGCGCCACGGCCTGAACTTCGACCACAACCTGCATGCGCTGCGCATCGTGGAGCACTTTGAGGACTGGTACGCAGCGCACCGCGGCTTGAACCTGACGCTCGGCGTGCGGGAAGGCATCATCAAACACTCCCGTGACTACTCTGCGGAAGACCATCCTTCGTTATCGCCCTACCTGCTTGGCTACAGGCCGCCTCTTGAAGCGCAGCTTATCGACCTTGCCGATGAGATCGCCTATCTCACAGCGGATTTGGACGATGGTGTAGAGTCCGGGCTGCTTGAGATCGAGCATATCTGCCAACACATCGACATCATGGGCAGGGCTTACCGGCAGGTGGCGGCGGAACATGCGGGTGTGGAGCAGAAGTTCCTATTCCATGAAGCTCTGCAGGTGATGCAGCGCGAACTCACGGTGGACCTGATCCGCAACACCGCCCGCAACGTTTCAGACGGAGTGATCCGCACGGTGCAACAGGTGCGCGAGTGGCCGGAACGGGTGGCCACGTTCTCCCCCGTATGCGAGCAGCAGCGCCGCCAGGAAAAAGCCTACCTGTACCGTGTGCTGTACACCTGTCCCACGCTGGACGCGGAACACGGCAAAGCGGAAAACGTGGTGACCACGCTGTTCGACTTCTACCTGAAGCATCCGTCACAGCTGCCTCCCGGGTATGTGGAAGAAAGCGCGACAGAGGGCTTGCCGCGGATCGTTGCCGATTACATCGCCGGCATGACAGACAGCTACATCCTGCAGCAGTTCTGGATCGCCGCAAAGTCGCTGCGGTAACCGTCTCGCTGCGTCACAGTGGTCCTTTGCCACGGAAACGCAGGCTGTCTGCGTTGCGAAGACGCAACAGCGGTTCCCCTTGCGCCGCGATCTCCTGTGCACAGAGCAGCGCCCGGTCCAATGCTTCGCCGTGCACGTGCCGTTCCGCAGGCTTTTTTACGTGGCGGTACCAGACGTCTCCAAAGGCATGATCGAGGCACACGCGTTTGAAACAGTGATCCAGGCGCAGCGGCCATTGGTGCTGGCGGGCCATGGCAGGCAAGACCTGCTCGGTTAGGCGCTTCCATTCCGCGATCTTGGCGGCATGCTGAGCGTCAGGGTTCAAGCGGGCTCTCGCTTCGTCCACAGCGCGCCGCCAAAGATGAAGAGCAACGGAAAGAACTCGAGCGTATACCGCTGCTCAGCGTTGTCCAGAGTTAGCAGGAGCAGAGAGCGCAGAACGATGTAGAGCAGCATGGCGAAGGTGAGCGGACGCGCGAAACGCGAGACTGACCGGAACCCCCATGCAGCCGCCGCAAAGTAGGCCAGGTTCAGCGCCGCGTACGTCCAGGCAAACACCGTCTGCTTCGGATGTGCGCGGTATTGCCACCAGCGTTCCACAACCGGCAGCATCTCCGTGCGCGGGTGCAGCAGCATATTGAGCAGCCGCGCCCCCGGCAGCAACACCTCGGTGCGCAAGGGGTGGCGATGGCGGCGCCGCAGCGCTAACGCAGCAAATTGCTGTTCCACCGCCGGCAGCAGCGTGTGGGTCGCAGCCGTTTGCTGCAGCAGTGCCGCCACCGCGTTGCGCTCGTTCGGCGAATCGAAGGCGCGATCCGGTAAATCGCTCATCTGCACGGCTTCTTCTGGATACTTCCAGTACGCGTCCTCGGTTGACGAGAAGTCAACGGCCCACGTGCGGTACCAGGCTTGGTAACCAAGCGACGGAACCTCGCCCGGATCGTTGGCAAGCCGGGGTGCAAGCGGCTGAAAGACGTGGAATGTATGCAGATTCCGTGCTGTCCATGGAACAAACGGCAGGGCGGTCACTGCCAGGCAGATTGCCGCCGGCTTCCACTGCGGCAGCACTCCGCCCCCCGTCCGCTGACCGAAGAGAAGCACCGGCAACACCGCCGCAAGCAGCAGACCCTGATCCGGCCTGAGCAGGATGCCGCAGGCAACTGCGATGCCAAGTGCAGCAGTCAGCGTCCATGCCCCGCGCCGCAGCCACTGTTGCAGCAGCCAGAGAGCAACTGCCGTGAACAGCAGAGTCAGTGTCTCGGTAAGAGGAACGGCCGTGTAATTCGCCGTAAAGGGGCACAACGTTCCCAGTGCGAGTGCGGCAAGACCGGCCCGCCGGCCAAGCATGTGGAAGACAGTGGAGGCTGCCAGGCAGCAGGTAAGCAGGTCTGCGGCAACCTGCAGCCAGAGCACCGGCAGAAAGCTGCGGAGCGTGCCCGGATCGGCTTGCAGCCAGCGGTCGAAGACCCATGACAGCGCGGCCAGAATGGCTGGGTATCCCGGCAGGCGGATGAGCGTAGGCCGGGGTGCGGCATCGGTAGACAGGCCGTAGAGGTGGGAGTGCAACCAGTTCTGCGCGATGTCCTGGTACAGGTACGAGTCGCCCGCCAGAAACGCATGATGGCGCAGGAAGAAAACGCGCAGAGACAGCCCGGCAAGCAGAAGCATCGCCGGAGCAATCCAACGCCCTAACCCAGAGGACGTGGGACCGGAAGACGTGCCGCTTGCCTTGACCGTGGACGTGCTTGCCTGCGGCATTCACCTGCATCATACCGGCCATGCTCGGGCCGGTGCACGGCGGCCGAACGCACATGGTGTCCGGGCAGGTACCATACGGGAGAGCATGGCAGAGCAGGCAAGCAAGCCGATCTTTTACGACGAAAAGAAGCGCCGGTGGAAGCGCCTCCGCCGAACGCTGGATATTTCTGCGGCAGTGGGCCTCCTGCTTTTCATCCTCTTTGTCTTGGGCGTGCTGCGTATGCGCCCGCTGCCGCAACTGCTGATTGAGCAGCCAAAGCGAAACTTTCGCGCGCTCAACAATCCTCCCGTGCCAGATGAAAAGATGCGCAAGGTGCGCTCTGCTCACCGCCGCACTGACCGCAAACCGTCGGACATACCACTCAACGAGGATGAGGGACTGCGGGCGGCGTATTACGTGGAGTACGACCCAGCTAGCTACAGTTCGCTGAAGCAGCATGTGAAGCAGATCGATCTACTGTTTCCAGCGTGGCTCAACGTCACCACACCAGATGGCCGCCTGACGTCGTACACCACCGATTACCGCGCCTTCGACGTGGTGGATCGTGCGGGCGTGCACCCCGTGGACAACGAAAACAAAGTGCAGCGCGCCATTGCAGACTCGGGTTCGAACACTGAGATTTTCCCGCTGGTGAACAACTTCGATCCGGTTAAGAGCTACTTCATGCCTGAGGTCGCTGCATTTTTGAAGGATCCGGTTGCGCGTCAGCGATTTCAGGATCAGACGCTGCGTTTTTTGCAGTCAAACAGCCGCTACCACGGCCTGTCGTTGGACATTGAAGAGATCCCTGCCGAGGCGCAGCCTGGATATCAGCAACTGGTGGCGTCGCTGTACGCACAATTGCATAGCAGGGGGCTGAAGCTTTACATCAACACGCCAGTCGGTGACGACAACTGGGACTTGAAGTTCATGGCAGCGAACTCCGACGGTCTGCTGCTGATGAACTATGACCAGCACGAGACTGAGAGTGGTCCCGGTCCGATCGCATCGGAAGACTGGTTCATACAAAATCTGCAGACCATTCTGAAGGAAGTGCCCAAAGAAAAGCTGATCTGCGCAATTGGCAACTATGGGTACGACTGGACCATGTCGCTGCCGCCCGCGACTGCTTCGGTAAGCAAGGGAAAGCATGCAACAAAACAAAAGCCCTTTGTGCCGAAGGTGGTGCATGCCGATGACTTGTCGACACAGGGGGTATGGCAGGCAGCGGCAGATTCCGGCTCAGAAGTCGACCTGGACGATGCATCACGTAACCCGCATTTCACCTACGACGATGAAGACAACCACCTGCGGCACGAGATCTGGTTTCTGGATGCGGTCACCACGCTGAATGAAATGCGCGCCGCGCGCAGGCTCGGTCTGCAGACCTTTGCGCTTTGGCGTCTGGGCAGCGAAGACCAGTCCATGTGGAAGGTCTGGGATCAGCCGGTGAAGGCGAACCCGCTTACGGACCTTGCCGATGTACCTGCGGGATGGGATCTGGACATCGAGGGCACGGGCGACATCATGCACGTTTCCGGCAGCCCGCGTAACGGGCACCGCACCGTGACCATCGACGAAAACAAGCTCATCGACTCCGAGGCGATGAACAGCTATCCCACGTCGTACACCATCAACTATTTCGGCTACCAGCCAAAGAAGCTGGCGCTGTCCTTCGATGACGGACCGGACCCGGAGTGGACCCCCAAGATCCTTGACGAGCTCAAGCAGCTGAACGTGAAGGGCACCTTCTTCATGATCGGCGAAGAAGCTGAAAACAACGTCGGCATTATGGAGCGCGTGTACCGCGAAGGCCACGAGGTGGGGAATCACACCTTTACGCACCCGGACATCAGCGCGATCAGCAATCGCGAGCTTGATCTGCAAATGAACTTGACGGAGCGGCTGTTCGCGGCCAAGCTGGGCGTGCAACCCATCTACTTCCGTCCGCCATACGACATTGACGAGGAGCCGGACACCACGGACCAGGCCGCGCCCGCAAAGCGTGTGCAGGGGCGCGGCTACATCGTGATCGGTAACAAGCTGGATACGCACGATTGGGATGAGCACCCGCGCAAGACACCGCAGCAGATCGTCGAGTCGGTTCAGAACCAGATCATCGCCATGCAGACGCGCACGGACTTTCAGGGTTCCGTCATCCTGCTGCATGATGGTGGCGGCGACCGCTCCACCACGGTCAAGACACTGCCGCTGCTGGTGAATATTCTGCGCTCGCAGGGTTACGAGTTTGTTCCGGTCAGCGAGCTGATGGGCAAAACGCGCGACGAGGTGATGCCGCATCTCACCGGCCGGCAAAAACGGCTGGCAGTGATCGATTCCATTGCGTTCTTCGGTTTTTCGGCCTTCAACCACTTCGTCATTGCAGTGTTCTTCATAGGCGACATCCTCATGAGCGGGCGGCTCATCATCATCGGCCTGTTCGCGGTGATCGACCGCTTCCGTCGCCGCAAGAACCTGGCCGGTCCGGATTTCGAACCGCGCGTCGCCGTGCTGATTCCTGCTTATAACGAGGAGAAGGTCATCGTTCGCACCATTCGCTCGGTAATGATGTCGAACTACAAGAACCTGCACATCATTGTGATCGATGACGGATCGAAGGACCGCACGGCAGAGATTGCGCGCGAAGCCTATCCCGACGACATCGCGAGCGGGCGGCTGACCGTCGTTAAGAAGGAGAACGCGGGCAAGGCCGAGGCGCTGAACTTTGCTCTAGAGACGCTGGTGCACGAGGACATCTACGTCGGCATCGATGCGGATACCGTCATCGCGCATGACGCGATTTCGCGCCTGGTGCCACACTTTGCCGATCCGAAGATTGGCGCCGTCGCCGGCAACGCCAAGGTGGGGAATAAGGTGAACCTTTGGACCCGCTGGCAGGCGCTGGAGTACATCACCAGCCAGAACTTTGAGCGGCGCGCCATGGATCTGTTCGGCACGGTGGTTGTGGTGCCGGGGGCCATTGGCGCATGGCGTACCGAGGCCGTGCACCGGGGTGGCGGCTACCACTCCAACACCGTGGCAGAAGATGCCGACCTGACCATGATCCTGCTGGAGCAGGGCCTGGAGGTCATTTACGAGGACCGGGCGCTCGCGTTTACAGAAGCTCCCATCAACATGGACGGCCTGATGCGGCAGCGCTTTCGCTGGTCGTTCGGCATCATGCAGGCCGTGTTCAAGCACCTGGGTGCTATTACCAGGCGGCGTGCCATGGGTCTGTTCGCGCTGCCCAACATCATCGTGTTCCAGATCCTGCTGCCGTTGGTTTCTCCGTTGATCGATCTTATGTTCGTCAGCAGCTTTTTCAAGTTTCTGTACGACCGGCACTTCCATCCGGAATCCGCCAGTTCAGCCAGCTTCGTCAAGCTCTTGTACTTTTTTCTCGCCTTCATGCTGATCGATTTTGCCGCGTCCGCTCTGGCTTTTCTGCTCGAGCGCAGACACCCGGCCAGCAAGGGCGATGCATGGCTACTGTTTCACATCTGGATTCAGCGCTTCAGCTACCGGCAGGTGTTCAGCGTGGTGCTGTTTAAAACGGTGAAACGCGTGATTGATGGACGGCCGTTCTCGTGGGACAAGCTGGAGCGCACCGCGCAGATGAGTAAATCCACGGACCAGATGCTGAACGGCGCACCTTCGCCGAACGTACCGCCCGCAAACTAGTCAGGCCGAAAGGTAGACTTACCTTATGGCAACGAACACGATCCCGACCCTGCACGACGCCGATTCCACCCAGCCGTCGCAGCAAGCTTTGCCGCCATTTCGTAACGAGCCGTTTCTTGACTTCACCGCCTCGGACACCAAGGCTGGCATGCGCGAGGCGCTGCACTCCGTGGAGCACGAGCTTGGGCACGAGTACCCGCTGGTACTGGGTGGCGAGCGGGTCCATGCAAAGGAAAAGATCGCCTCCACCAATCCCGCCAGGCCTGCGCAGACCGTGGGTGTGCACCAGGAAGCGGAACTGCCGCACGTGGAGCAGGCCGTGGTGGCGGCGGAGAAGGCGTTCCAGTTCTGGAGCCGTGTGCCCGTGGCCACACGCGTGAAGCTGCTGCTGAACGTGGCCGCGCTGATCCGGGAGCGCAAGCTGGAGTTCTGCGCCTGGCTCACCTATGAGGTGGGCAAGAACTGGGCCGAGGCAGACGCCGACGTTGCCGAGACCATCGACTTCCTTGAGTTCTACGCGCGTGAGGCCCTGCGGCTGGACGGCGCGACCACGCCCATCCAGTTCCCGGGCGAACGCAACGCGCTGCGTTACATTCCGTTGGGCGTGGGTGCTGTCATTCCGCCGTGGAACTTTCCGCTGGCTATCATGGCCGGCATGACCATGGCCGCCGTGGTCACCGGGAATACGGTGGTGCTCAAGCCCTCGGTGGACGCGCCCACCATCGCGGCGCGTTTTTTCATGCTGCTGGAAGAGGCGGGCATGCCGGAGGGCGTGGTGAACCTGTGCCAGGGTTCGGGTGAGCTTGCCGGAGCGGCGCTGGTCTCGCATCCCAAGGTGCGTTTCATTGCGTTTACCGGCTCCAAGCGCGTGGGCCTCATCGTGCATGAGACTGCGGCGAGGACGCAGCCGGGTCAGCACTTCATCAAACGCACCGTGCTGGAGATGGGCGGCAAAGATGCCATTATTGTCGACGCGGACGCGGATATTGACGCCGCGGTTGAAGGAGTGGCGGCTTCGGCCTTCGGTTTCAACGGGCAGAAGTGCTCCGCCTGTTCGCGCGTCATTGTGCACGAAACGCTGTACGAAACCTTTTGCGACCAGTTGGTGGAGCGTGTCGAAACAATTAAGGTCGGCGATCCGGTGGAGAACTTCGCCGCGGGACCTGTGGTCAGCGAAGTGGCATACAAGCGCGTGCTCGACTATCTTGCCCTGGGCCGCTCAGAGGCCCGCCTGCTCACCGGCGGCGCAGCGGCCGAAAGTGAGACCGGCGGGTACTACATCCAGCCGACCATCTTTGCCGACGTACAGCCCGGTGCCCGGTTGGCGCAGGAAGAGATTTTCGGGCCGGTCCTCTCGGTCATCAAGTCGCGCACGTTTGATGAAGCCCTGCAGATCGCAAACAACACAGAGTACGGCCTGACCGGCGCGATCTACTCGTCTTCACGCGAGCGGCTGAACCGTGCTCGCGACGAGTTCCACGTGGGCAATCTCTACCTGAATCGCAAGTGCACCGGGGCCATGGTGGGCGCGCATCCGTTCGGCGGCTTCAACATGAGCGGCACGGATTCCAAGGCAGGCGGCGCTGACTACCTCCTGCTGTTTACACAGGCAAAGTCGATTGCAGAAAAGCTCGGCGTGCTGGACTAGCGTGGCAGAGGGGTGCTCGCCGCAACCTGCAAAGTGGAAACACACAGGAGCGGAAGAACCATGCCAGACGCGCGGCGCGCAGGGCGGCACTCAGAAGCAGGCCATCTCCATCCGCCTCTCACCCGACGTGCAGGAGGCGCTGCGTGCCACCGGCCCGGCTGGCAGGCACGCGCGGATGCCGCGCTCCGGGCGAAGTTCGTTGGCAACGTATCCTCCTGAACACATACATGAGTATGAAAACAGCCACAGCGGTCTGCTGGCTTTGCGGAAAGAATGCTCCTCTCACGAAGGAACATATACCCGCGAGGCGTGCATTTAATAGTGCGGAACGACCTTTAACTCTTCAGCGCGTTGCGGCTTCCTCGCACGCGGACGGCATCCTGCGGTGGGAAGACGACAGGACTTACACTGATGGCTTTTCACGGGCAAGCTTGTGCCTAGAGTGCATTCAGCGTTCCGGTCGCAGATTCGTAAACTCCTACTTAGCTCTCACGGATCAAATCGCACACGTAAGTAGGCATACGCAGTGTGGCAGGTTTATTCAAGTAAACGTCCGAAATCCGTCTCTTGTCTTGAGGCAAGTTCTGCACCAATTTGTGACCGCGAATGGACGTGAGTTCGTAGAGAGGAATGTATGGATACGAGACTTCATCGTTGACCCGAAGCGCCGTTCTCTTCCTGAAGACGTGTTCGTTTACCTATATGCCATGAAAGAGCAGTCGATGCGCATCACTGGCATAGGCGGGACTGTGTTCCTGGACAAGAACAAATTCGCAGTTCTTTCAGAGTTCTCTTTTTGGCCTCTTGGAACGGTGTTGTCTTTCAATCGGCTGGAGGATTGGCATCTCTCTGACGTCAGTCACTGGGCAGGGGCCAATAAAGGTGACACGTGCGCTGTCAACTTGTGTATGAGCCATACCATCTCTCCTAGCTTTATTGATTCCGTTCTTCTGCAGACATAATGCTGGCTCCGTTTAACAGAGCGAGAAAGCGCACCATCTCACGTGAACTTCTCGAGAACATGCGATCAGAAGTAGAGCGACGTGCGGGTGACCAAAAAGAGAGCTTTGTTCATGTTGTCGCGCCATCGCTTAGAAGTGTGGACGTGGTCTGAGAAGTGTCCTCAAGTGCTGTAAACTCTAGATACGGCGCTGCTGCAAGCCCGCGCCTCCCTTTGTCCGCCGCTGCGTGTTTATCGCCTGTTCACGCCTGCCGCTGCAAGATTCCTCGTGAGAGCCTCTCGCGAACAAGTTAGGAAACCTGAGTTTTGAGCATAATTCGCAACATCGCCATCATTGCGCACGTTGACCACGGTAAGACCACGCTGGTGGATGCCATGCTGCGGCAGAGCGGCACCTTTCGCGCCAACGAGGCCGTAGCCGACCGTGTCATGGATTCCAACGACCTGGAACGCGAGCGCGGCATCACCATCCTGGCCAAAAACACCGCCGTCAACTACGGCGACGGCAAGATCAACATCGTTGATACGCCGGGCCACGCCGACTTTGGTGGCGAGGTGGAGCGCGCGCTCAAGATGGTCGACGGCGTAGTTCTGCTGGTCGATGCCAGCGAAGGCCCGCTGCCGCAGACCCGCTTTGTGCTGTCGAAGGCGCTTGCCGCCGGTCTGAAGCCGGTGCTGGTCGTCAACAAGATCGACCGGCCTGACGCCCGCCCGCAGGAAGTGCTAAACGAGGTCTATGACCTGTTCATCGACCTGGACGCGGAAGAGGACCAACTCGATTTCCCAGTGGTGTACACCAACGGCAAGGCGGGCACGGCAACCATGGACCTGGCCAACCCGGGCACAGACCTGAAGCCGCTGTTTGAAACCATTGTCAGCGCCATTCCGCCCGCCGCGGGCGAGGCCGATGGCCCCCTTCAGATCCTGGTCACCAACCTGGACTATTCCGACTACCTGGGCCGCCTGGGTATCGCGCGTGTGTTCAACGGCACGCTGAAGAACGGCGAAACGGTCAACATCGCCAAGCTTGACGGCACGCTGGCGCCGGTCAAGATCACCAAGCTCTTCAGCTTCAGCGGACTAAAGCGCACGGACATTGAAGAGACGACCGTGGGCGACATCATTGCCGTTGCAGGCGTCGCCGGCCTGACGATCGGTGAGACCATCACCGGTCTGGAGAACCCTTCGCCGCTGCCGCAGATCGTCATCGACGAGCCGACCATCGCCATTCAGTTTTCGGTGAACAACTCGCCCTTTGCAGGCCGTGAGGGTCAGTACGTCACCAGCCGCAACCTGCGTGAGCGCCTGGACAAGGAGCTGCAGACCAACGTCAGCATCCGCGTGGAAGATACCGGTTCGCCTGACACGTTCAAGGTGCTGGGCCGCGGCGAACTGCAGCTGGCCGTGCTGATTGAAATGATGCGACGTGAATCGTTCGAGCTGATGGTGGGCCGCCCCGAGATCGTGACCAAGAAGATCGACGGCAAGCTGATGGAGCCGGTGGAGTACGTGACCATCGACGTGCCGGAAGAGTTCAGCGGCACCGTGATCCAGAAGCTGGGCCCCCGCAAGGGCGAAATGGTCAAGATGCACGGCCAGGGCCGTGTCCGCATGGAGTTCAAGGTTCCTTCGCGCGGCCTGATCGGCCTGCGCTCGGAAATGCTCACGGAAACCCGCGGCACCATCGTGATGAATACCCTGTTCGACGGCTACGTGCCGTACCAAGGCGAGATTCCGCAGCGGCCCACGGGCGCGCTCATCAGCGACCGCACCGGCGTGACCACCACCTATGCGCTGAACGGCATCCAGGAGCGTGGCGTGCTGTTCCTGGGCGAGGGTGTGGACGTCTACGAGGGCATGCTCGTGGGCGAAAACAGCCGCGACAACGACCTGGACGTGAACGCCGTCCGTGAAAAGAAGCTGACCAACATGCGTGCCTCCTCCGCCGACGAAGCGCTGCGGCTGGTGCCGTATCGCCAGCTCACGCTGGAGCAGTGCATCGAGTTCATCGCGGACGACGAACTGGTGGAGGTCACGCCGAAGTCGCTGCGCATGCGCAAAAAGGTGCTGCAGGCCAACCGCCGTCCGCGCCGTCAACAGATGGTCGAAGCGTAAGCGTCCCACGACACGGCAGGGCGCGCCGCACCGGCGCGCTCTGCTAGGTTTAAGAGCAGATGTCCGTGCAGCCGCAGTTACCCTTCGGAGTTCCACCCGCGTCACCCGCAGCGACTGCGCTTCCGCACGGAGGGGCACCGACGCCGGCGGCTGATACGGAAGGCCCGGTGCCCGCACCTGTCTGGCTGCAGCGGCTGTCTTTAGCGGTGCTGGTCGTGTTCTGCCTGTACCTGGGCTTGCTGATTGCCGTGCTGCCCTGGTGGAGAGAGATGTGGGAGCGCAATCCCATGCTTCTTCAGCACCCCGGGCTGCGCGACTTCCTGATGCAGGGCTGGGTG
>CAXTBQ010000086.1:0-11305 GCA_964242065.1 uncultured Terriglobus sp.
CCGTCCATGGCGAGCACATAGGCGCCCTGCGCATGGTCAAACCCGGCAGCGAGCGCGCTGGTCTGCCCGAAGTTGCGCCGCAGCTTGATCACCAGCACGCGGCTGTCCACGGCCGCAATCTCCTCCAGCAAGCGGTAGGTTCGGTCACGGGAGCCATCGTCCACAAGGATTAACTCGAAGTTGTCGCCCACGTGCTCCATGACGTCTTTCAGCTGGTCATAGAGCGCGGTAACGTTCTCTTCTTCGTTGTGGAACGGAACCACGATGGAATACTTCGGCACGGTTGTAATTTTACCCCTTCGTGAACGTAGGCCTGCCAGCGAACTCATCGCGCGGGCACCACGTTTGTGTAGATGAACTGCACCCCGATGATTAGCAGCCAGATCCAGAGTGCAAAGCGCAGCGGTCGCTTGGGGATGAACCGCGCGGACCACGTTCCGACGATGACACCGCCCACGCCGCCGGTAATCAGGTGTTTAAGCAGTGTTGGGTCGTTGCTGTGCGAGAACATATGCGCACCGCTGCCCACCAGCGACAGGGCGAAGCCGAACAGGATGTCTGTGCCCACCACCTGCACTGGCTGCAGCGTGGTCAACGACAGCAGCGCGGCTGTACCCAGCGCGCCGGCACCGGCTGACGAGAACCCGACCTCCGCGCCAACCGGAAACATTAGCAGCGGCATCCACCGGGTACGATCCACAATCGCCTTCGACGCAACGGGCCGGAATGAAAAGAAGATTTGATAGATCGCGGTAAGCACCAGCACCGCGCCTAGCAGTCCGTTCATCAGGTGCTGGGAACCTTTGCTTACCAGGTGCGCCAGCAGCAGCGAGCCCAGCAGCACGCCAGGCAGCCCGCCTATGAGCATGTAGCCCAGCACACGCCAATTCACCTGCTTGCGCGCAATCTGCGTGGGCACCAGCAGCAGTTTTACGGCGGCAGAAAATACCAGGCCGGTGGTCACCGCGATGCTGGTGGGCACATGCAGAAAAAGGATGAGCAGCGGCGTCGTGATGGTGCCGGCACCAACGCCGGTGAGCGCAATAAACATCGCGATGATGAAGCCAATCAGGTAGTGCATCGGTCGCTTTCTGAGTGGTAAGCGAAGGGTGTCCCATGTCTCTCAGAGACATGGAATCAAGGTTCGTGAGTCGTTCGAATCCCACGTCTCAGAAGCGAGACGTGGGGCACCCGTTAGTTGGAAGGTCCGGCGTCTGTCGCCTGGATGTGGATGCCGCACTCCACCTTCTTGCCTGCCCACCGTCCCGACCGTGGATCGTTCGGGTCCGTGGGCAGCGTGGTACATGGCTGGCAGCCGATGCTGGTATACCCCTGGTCATACAGCGGCAGCAGAGGGATGCCGAAATGCGTGGCAAGCTGCCACACATCGCGCGTAGACCAGTCTGCAAACGGGCTCAGCTTGCGTACGACAACACCGTTGGGGAGCGTAAAGTCGTCGATCTCTTTCAGCGCTGTGCGGCTGCGCGCCTGTTCGCGGCGCAGGCCGGTCAACCACACCTTATATCCGGCAACGGCGGCAAACAACGGCTCCACCTTTCGCAGGCCGCAGCAGCGGTTCGGATCCGTCTGGTAGAGCAGACCGAATGCGCTTTCCTGCTGAGCCACCGTTTCTGCCGGCAACAGGTTCGTCAGGTTCAGGCGCCACTCGGCAGCCATGCGATCGCGGTACTCGTACGTCTCGCGGAAGTGGTAACCCGTATCCAGGAAGAGCACCGGGATGTCCGGCTGTAGCTCTCGTGCCAGGTGCAGCAGAAGCACGTCTTCCGCCTGAAAGCTGCAGGTCAGGCACGCCTCGCCCTTTGCGACGGACGCGAGCTCGTCGCGCAGCATCGCCCGAACATGCTCGAGCTGCGCCAGCAGTTCCGGCCTGAGAGCCTCAACAGGTACTGTGGGCGCGGGCGGGGCGCCGCCTGCTTTCTCCGTTTCACGCTCACCATAAAGCAGCGATGCCTCATCCTTCGCGTCAGAGGACCCAGGCGCATTTGCAAGCAAATCCTGCGGCGGAAGCACTGGCAGCAACGAATTCATTAGCGTTCCTCCTCGAGAAGATTGGCAGCGCGCAGCGCACCAAGTGCTGCGGCGACCGCTTCTTCGCTGCCCTTTAGCTGCAGCGGCTGGCCGCCCGTGAGCAACACGTTCCGCACGGTAAGAAAAGCCACCGCCTCGGCACTCCCGGAGACCCGGTGGATCATGCCAGCGGCCACGGTCGCATTGCTCTGCGTGTCGATGAGCACAAAGCTGCCGGTATGCCGATTGGCTGCGTACGCATCCAACGGCATCGGTTGCAACGATTGCACCTGCACAGTCGCGATGCCGTTCATCTGCAACGCCGTGTTGCCCGTTGAAACGCCTGCGTTCTCTGTGAGAGAAGCTAGATCGACGAGTTGGTGAATGGTCGTGACCTGCGCCGGAACGCTGCGGCTGCCGCTCTTGAGCAGGTACCTGCGCGAAAGTTCAAGCGGCTGTTGATCCATCCAGACCAGCGAAGCCGTGAAGCTGCTTTCGACCGTCGGCAGGCTTGCGGATGCCGCCAACAGGTCGCCGCGGCTGATGTCGATTTCGTCCTCAAGTGTCAGCGTGACAGAGAGCGGAGCGAAGGCTTCCTGCAGATCGCCATCGAACGTGACAATGCGGCGCACGCGGCTGCTGCGGCCCGATGGCAACGCAGTGACCGAGTCACCCAAACGCACAAGTCCGCTGGCAATCTGCCCGGCAAATCCGCGGAAATCGAGGTCCGGCCGCACCACACGCTGCACCGCCATGCGGAACGGCGCGTCCACGTTGACCTGCGATGAAGGAATGCTCTCCAGCAGGCCAAGCAGCGGCTGCCCCAGGTACCACGGCATGGCCACGCTGGTGTGCACCACATTGTCGCCGGCAAGCGCGCTTACCGGAACAAAGTGCAGCACCGTGTCGCTGTGGCCCTCGACCGGCAAGCCGTCGAAGAATGTTCTGAAGTCATCCTGGATGGCCTGGAACACCGTTTCCGAGTAGTCCACCAGGTCCATCTTGTTCACCGCAACAATCACGTTGCGAACGCCGAGCAGCGCGGTAATGTACGCATGCCGGCGCGACTGGATGAGCACGCCCTTGCGCGCATCCACCAGCACCACGGCAACGTCTGCCGTGCTTGCGCCCGTGGCCATGTTGCGGGTGTACTGCTCGTGGCCCGGCGTGTCGGCGATGATGAACTTGCGCTTTGCCGTGGAGAAGTAGCGGTAGGCCACGTCGATGGTGATGCCCTGCTCCCGCTCGGCGCGTAAGCCGTCGGTCAGCAGCGCCAGGTCGAGCACGCCCGGAGCGGTCGTCCCCTTGCCTTGGATGGACTGGATCTGGTCGTCATACACGCTCTGCGTGTCATACAACAGGCGGCCGATCAGCGTGGATTTGCCATCGTCTACCGAGCCTGCCGTCGAGAAGCGCAGCAGGTCCTTCTCGCGCTCTTCCTGCAGGTACTCATCGATGCGGAAGTTCTCGGCAAACGCAGCTGAGACGGCCACGGGTTCAGGTTCCGGCAGGTGCCCCTGCAGCGGGGTGTACATCGCCACGTTTTCATTCCACGCCTCCGGCTCGCCCGCGGGTGCACCGTTCGCGGCCACCTTCGGCGGGCCTGATTGCGAAGGCTCCAGGTCCAGCTCGACCAAGTCATTGCGAGAAGTTGCCACTAGAAATATCCCTCGCGCTTCTTGATCTCCATGGAGCCTTCCTGGTCGTGATCGATGACGCGGTTCGCGCGTTCTGACGAGCGGAAGCCGAGGATTTCCTCGATGATCTTAGGGATGTTGTCGGCATCGCTGCGGATGGCGCCGGTGCACGGGCTGCATCCGAGCGAACGCAGACGACACCTGACCATGGTGGGCTGCTCACCGGGGCGGCGCACAAACTCCTGCTCAATGGGCAGCAGCGCGTCGCCGCGCAGGTACATAGGCCGTTCCTTGGCAAAGTACAGGTCCACCACGGGTATGTTCTCTTCGTGGATGTACTGCCACACATCCATCTCCGTCCAGTTGCTGAGCGGGAACACGCGTATGCTTTCGCCTGGGTGGATGCGTGCGTTGTACAGATTCCACAGTTCCGGCCGCTGGTTTTTGGGGTCCCACTGCCCGGCGCGGTCGCGGAAGGAGTAGATGCGTTCCTTGGCACGCGACTTCTCCTCGTCGCGGCGCGCTCCACCGAAGGCCGCCGTAAAGCCGTAGTGTGACAGGCCGTCCAGCAGCGCCTGCGTCTTCAAGAGGCCGCAACAGCGCTTGGTGTCCAACGCAATAGGATTGGTGCCGTTTGCCAGCGCCGTCTCGTTGCGCCAGACCAGCAGCTCCGCGCCAATGCTCTTCGCCAGATTGTCGCGGAACTCCAGCATCTCGCGGAACTTGTACCCGGTGTCGATATGCAGCAGCGGAAACGGGAGGGGCGCGGGGTAGAACGCCTTCTGCGCCAGCCGCAACATGACCGAAGAATCCTTGCCGATGGAGTACAGCATTACCGGCTTCTCAAATTCGGCGGCCACCTCGCGCAGGATATGGATGCTTTCCGCCTCCAGCAGTCGCAGATGGTTCAGCCGCGGCAAGGCTGCCGAAGCCGACGCGGTGCTGGGTGCGTACTGTGCGGTCAGGGTACTCATGGAACTCGCTGGCTCAAGGGTTTGTGCGGTCGCCGAACCACCTGCTGAAATTTGGTGACTGGAAGCGAAAGGGAGGAACTAACAGGCGCAACAACACACAGCCATCGGTGTGGCCGGACAACATTCCATGAGAAGAAATGGCAAGCGCATGCGTCTGTTGAGATTAGCAAACGCGCTGTTTCGATTCAAAGGGCGGCGCTACTGCCGTGCGGGCGCACGCAGCAGGCGAAGGTACTCCTGCCGGATCTTTACCAGGTCGGTGAAGGAGCGGACAAAGTCCTTGGACCGGAGCTTGGAGCCGGCCACGTCAATCCAGGTCTGCAGCGGCAACTCGTAGATCTTGTCCTCGGGCTTTGTGCCCTGTCGCTTCCACGAGGCCAGGCAGCGGGCGATCACTTCCACATCAAAGATCCACCGCGACTCAAACGGGGTCGCCAGCACCTGGCGCAGCAGGGGAACGGGCCGGAAGATCTTGGCGCCGCACTGCGTGTCATAAATGGGCAGACCCAGCGAGAGCGAGACCGCCGTGGCGAAGACCCGGCCCAGGTAGTGCCGAACGGGGTTGCGGCTCACGTGCCTGCCCAGCAGCCGTATGCGGGCGCCGAAAACAAGGTCGATCTCCGATTCGCGGCTCAGTACGTCCAGGAACTCCGGCAAGGCATCGAGCGGCGTCGCAAGATCCGCATCCCAGAAGCCGGTATACGCACCCGGCGCAATGGCCAGCGCATGCAGCAAGCCGCGGCGTACCGCCTCACCCTTGCCGCCGTTCGGCTGCAGATCCAGCACATTGGCGCGCTGCGGATGCTCCGCGCAGAACTGCTGCAGACGCTGCAGTGTGGCGTCGGTACTGCCGTCGTTTACAAAGAGAAAGCTGATCCGTCCGTTGCTACGGAGGCACTCCGCAAAACGCTCCGACTGGAAACGCTCTGCCTCGTTGTAGCAGGGCACGACCAGCAGACAGGTAAGGGTCTCCACCACAGGCGTCTGTTCACGTGTGAGACGGCTTGCCGTCTCCCTTTCCGGTGCACTCACGCATGATCCTAACCCAACGGCGCGCTCTCATTGCATCGGCAGAACAAAGGGTGACGTTACCGATGAGTTCGGTCGCTTGTTGCAAGATCCGTCACCGCGACGACAGGCATTTCCATGGTAATGCGTGTGCCTCGGCCCGGCCGGCTTTCCATTTCGATCAGGGCATCGTTGCCGTAGAGCACCTCCATGCGTTCGCGCACGTTGCGCATGCCGACGCCATTGCTTTCGCGCGCCATGCCCCCGCCTGGGCTGGTGACAGCCCGTTCCGGTGCCACTCCCACCCCGTCGTCTTCCACTTCAAGCAGGAGCCGCTCATCGCGAACGCGGCTTCGCAGGGTCACCGTTCCACCGCAAATGCGCGGCTCCAGGCCGTGCTTGATGCTGTTCTCGATGAGTGGCTGAAGAAGCATGCTGGGGACCACCAGATCCAGTGTTTCCGGCGCGATTTCCTTCACCACCCGCAGCTTTTCGCCGAAGCGGACTACCTCAATGGCAAGGTAGTCGTCGGTGAAGGCAAGCTCGTCGCGGAACGGCACGAAGGCCTCACGCTTCTTCAGCAGGATGCGGAGGATGTTGGCCAGCCGGACGATCATCTCGCGCGCAAGCTCGGGCTCCAGCCGGATCAGCGAGCCGATGGAGTTCAGCGTGTTAAACAGAAAGTGCGGATTGATCTGCCGCTGCAGAGCGTCAAGCCGGGCCTCCAGCAGCAGCATGGCCTGCTGCTCCAGCTTGTCCTGGATGCGTATGGCGTTCCATATTTTGAGCGGGATGCCTACCAGCACCGGCGCTGCAGCGCAGATGGCAAGCTGCAGAAGCCACAGGTCTGAGCGCAGTGCGAAGTACCGCTTGGGGGCTAGGCGCGAAACTTCGCTGGCCGCCAACTGCATGAGCATGATGCAGGCCAGCAGCATTACCTGCCGGTCCAGGTGAGGCCTGCGCAGGTTGCGGCGAACCCAGCGGTACAGGCTCAGATCGATCATGGGCGAGAACGACCAAACGGCCTCCACGTCCACAAACCGGTGGAACAGACCGGAAAGCACCGCGGCCAGAACATTCACGAGCGGGGCGAGGTATTCATGGTGCAGCAGCGCCGGGATGGACATGGCGGCTGCCCCCAGAGCCGCAGTGGATGAGCCCAGGATGGTGCCGAGCAACACAGCCGTGGCGAGCGAGATATCTGCCGCTAGAAAGTTTGGCACCACAGTGCGGATCCACACGCCCAGGAAGAGCGGCGTACAGATGAGTGCACACAGCTTGAGCTTCTGGACCAGGGTTCGCTCGTGAAGCAGCAGCAGATTCCGGAACACCTTGGACCGGGCCAGCGAGCTAGAAACTGCGGCCGCCACGCCGAGCTGGACCAGCAGCGAAATTAAGACCAGCTTGGGTTCGATCTGCCTCACAACTCTACTCTACGTGCGCCAACGCCATTGCGGTGCATCGTGCCGGGGACCCGCGCATCTATACCATCGACTTATGCAATACAGCAGGATTGAGAAGGTCGCGGAAGCAAAACTCCCCACACGTTGGGGCGACTTCCGCATCCTCGGCTTTGAAGGTCATCTCGCCCCCGGTGCGACACCTGGACCCCAGGGCAAGATGATTGACGAGGTTGCAGCGCTCATCTACGGTGAGCCGGGTTCCACCGCACCCATTGTCCGCGTGCATTCCCAGTGCCTTACGGGTGACGTGTTCCACTCGCTGCGTTGCGACTGCCGCCAGCAGCTTGAACTCGCTCTGGATACCATTACCGCGCACGGTGCCGGCATCATCGTCTATGAGGCCCAGGAAGGCCGCGGCATCGGCCTCATGGCAAAGTTGCGGGCCTACGAATTGCAGGACCAAGGCCGTGACACCGTTGAGGCAAACGTGGAACTCGGCTATCGGGTAGACCACCGCGATTTCAGCCTACCGGCGGAAGTGATCAAGCAGCTTGGCTACGACCGAATCCGCCTGATCACGAACAACCCAGAAAAGGTCCAAGCCATGGAAAGTCATGGTGTCCAGGTTGTGGAGCGCATCAGCGCGGAAGTGGCAGCCGAACTCACGAGCGAGAAGTACCTTGAGGTGAAGCGGGATAAGATGGGCCACCTCATCGGCTCGCTGACCACCCGTTAAGAGCAAAGCCGGAGCGATGTGAGACACTCCGGCCGGTGTGCTTCTCTTCATTTCAGCTTGGATCACCGCTTGTGGCTGCCGAAGTCGTCGTCTCTTCCAGCTGATTTGCCAGTACCCGCACCTGCACACGGCGGTTTTCCTTGCGGCCTGCAGCTGTACGGTTGCTAGCTACTTCTTTATCCTTGCCAATTCCTACGAGGTAGAAGCGATGCGGCGCAATGTTGTAGCGTGTCTGCAGGTATTGCGCTACCGCGTCCGCACGGCGCTGGCTCAACGCATAGTTGTAATCCGCGTTACCCGTTGAATCGGTGCCACCTGTCAGCTCCAGGATGAAGTGCTTCGTCGTGGTCAGATTGCTGGCGACCTGATCCAGTTGACGCCTGTCCGACGCGGTGAGCACAGCCTTGTTGAAGGCGAAGGTCACGCTTACATCAGCCAGCGGCTTGTACGAGTCGAGACCAGCAACAACTCCAGTCAAAGAATCCACCCGGTTGTAAGCGTCCTGCGCTGACGCCTGTGCGCCAGTTGCCTTCTGTCCCGCCACTCCCGCATGCTGATCCGCTGTTGCGGCCGCACTACCGGCATCCGCAATGCCCTGCTGTGCGCGACGGTCTGCATCGGTAATGTTGCGGTGGTCCTGCGCCGTGCGTGCGTCCAGTTCATTCGCGTTCTGCACGATAGGAGCGGCCTGCGAACGCACGTATCGCTTGCTGCTGCAGCCACTAGCCAGCAGAACCACCATCGTTGCGACGGCAACACTGCCAATCCTCACTTTACGAATCGGCATCGATTCACCACCTGCCATGCACAACTCCTTTAGCAATTACATGCTTGCAGGCTGGATGTGCACGTTCATAACCAAACCCCATAGATACGGTATGTGGAACATTACGAAGCATTTAGGGCCGCCCGTAAGCCTGTGTAGCCCAACCGGCTGACCGCAGCAGGGTAGAAACTTCCCACCTCTGGCGCAATCTAAACTGTTTAGAGTCGCCGCGCGTAGTCTATGGACCTCCAGCAAAAAATCCGCACACTTCCTCAGCAGCCGGGCGTGTACCTGTACAAGAACGCTGAAGGCGAAGTGATCTACGTGGGGAAGGCCAAGAACTTGCGCAGCCGGGTGCGTTCGTACCTGCTGGAGAGTTCCCAGGCCAACCGGAAGACGGGCTCGCTGATGCGGGAAGCCGTGGACGTGGACTACATCCAGGTGGCCAACGAGCACGAAGCCCTCGCCCTGGAAAACAACCTTATTAAGCAGCGCAAACCGCGCTTCAACATCCTGCTGCGTGACGACAAGACCTATCCCTACGTGAAGCTGACAGTCGGTGAGCGGCACCCCAAGGTGTTTGTCACGCGCAAGCTCAAGAAGGACGGCAGCCAGTACTACGGTCCCTATTTTCCCGGCAACCTGGCTTACCGCATCGTCGAGCTGATCCATCGATCTTTTCTGATCCCGAGCTGCAAAGTGGACCTGAACCGGTACCACCTGCGGCCGTGCCTGGAGTTCTACATCAAGCGCTGCCTGGCACCGTGCGTGGAAAACCAGGTGGCACAGGAGACGTACCGTGAGGCCATCCGCGATGTGCAGCTTTTCCTCGAAGGGCGCGAGAACGAGCTGGAAGATCGGCTGAAGCAGCGCATGGCCCAGGCGGCCATGGACGAGCAGTACGAGCTAGCGGCAAAGTTTCGCGACCAGTTGGTGACCGTGCACCAGTTACAGGAAAAGCAGCGCATCGCTTCCGCCGAAAAAGAAGACGCCGATGTTTTTGGCTACCACTTCGAGAAGGAGATGCTTGCAGTAGGCCAGTTTCACCTGCGCGAAGGCAAGATCGTGGACAAGCGCGACTTCTTCTGGGAGGACCTGCCGGAGTTGATCTTCGACGCCGGAACGGATGCCGAGGACAGTGATCCGGAGCCATCGCCCACTGTGAGCCTCAGTGAACACGCTGCACCGGGTTCGATGTCCGTCAACGCCGCTCCGAATAGCGGCGAGCCATTTTCGCCTGCGGTCTTCTTCTCGGCATTTCTAAAGCAGCTCTACCTTGACCAGCCATACGTGCCGCGCACGATCCTGGTGCCGCTGGAGTTCCCGGACCGCGCCGCGCTGGCGTCGCTGTTGAGCGAGCAGAGTGGCCGCAAGGTGGAGATCCTGGCCCCACAGCGCGGGGACAAGCGATCGCTCGTGGACCTAGTCGGGCAGAACGCGAAGCAGAGCTACGATCAGCGCTTTCGTACGCTGGCGCCGTCCAAGAACGCCATCGCCACCGCACTCCAGGACGCGCTGGGTCTGGCCGATCTACCCACACGCATCGAGTGCTTCGACATCTCGCACATCGCCGGCGCGGAGACCGTCGCCAGCATGGTGGTGTGGGAGAACGGCGAAATGAAGAAGAGCGACTACCGCAAGTTCAAGATCCGCACCGTGACCGGTGTGGACGATTTCGCCAGCATGCACGAGATTCTTGTGCGCCGCTATGGCAAGCTGCAGGCGAACAACGAGCCGTTCCCCTCACTGATCCTCATCGACGGCGGACTGGGCCAGCTCCATGCTGCCTACGCCGCGCTTGAAAGCATCGGCGTCACGCTGCAACCGTTGGCGTCTATCGCCAAGCGCGAAGAGGTTATCTACGTGTACGGGCAGGAGGACGACCCCGTCGTCCTCGATCGGCGATCGCCCGTGCTGCACCTGGTTCAGCGCATTCGCGACGAGTCCCACCGGTTCGCTATCACCTATCACCGCAAACGCCGGGAGATGCGCGACCGGGACAGCGAGCTGCTCGAGATTCCGGGCGTTGGACCCACCACACGCAAGCGGTTGATCGAACACTTCGGCAGTCTGCGCGGCATCAAGGCCGCGGGTCCCGACGCCCTTACGGCAGTGGTGAGTGCACCCGTTGCGGTGAAGATCCGAGCCTATTTTGATGGTGAGCGGGAAGCCGCAATCGACGGAGTGGGCACTCCCACCTCCGACGCTTCACCACCAGCGATGCGCATACTTCAGTAAGGGCGTTAGCTGCCGTAACCGTCAGCGCCCGCGGTGAACGTGTCGCAGGAACGCACTTCACCGGTGCTGAGGCCGCGCTTGAACCAGCCCTGCCGTTCGGCGCTTGAGCCATGCGTAAAGCTTTCCGGACTTACCGTGCCGCGTTGCATCTTCTGGATGTGGTCGTCGCCCACGGCGGCGGCGTTCTGCAGGGCCTGATCAACGTCCTTACCGTCGATGATGTTGCGCTGCTGCGTCGAATGTGCCCACACGCCCGCGTAGCAGTCCGCCTGCAACTCCAGGTCAACCGAGGCAGCAGATCGCGTGGCAGGGTTCCGCATGGCCTGCTGCGCCTTTGCTTCAGTACCGAGGATGTTCTGCACGTGGTGGCCCAGTTCGTGCGCAATGACATAGGCCTGTGCAAACTCCGCGTCAGTGCCTCCCAGCCGCTTTAGTTCATCCCAAAAGCCCAGGTCCACGTAGACGCGCTCATCCTGCGGGCAATAGAACGGCCCTGTCGCTGACTGGGCGTCACC
>CAXTBQ010000086.1:11315-13707 GCA_964242065.1 uncultured Terriglobus sp.
ACTGTGTTTCGCCGCGGAAAAGCACCAGCTTGGCCCTGCGATAGTTGCGGCCCGCCTGCTCCGGCAGAATGGCAGTCCATGTCTTCTGTGCGTCGTCGAGGACGAAAGAGACGAGCTGCACATCGCGGTGTTCTCCTGCGCTCTCCTGAACGGCCCCGCCGGCTTCCTGCGGTGCTTGCCTCTGCACCTGCATGCCGCTGCCGCCACCGCCGGTTGCGGCCAGTCCGCCCAGCAGGCTGCCGATGAACCCGCGACCGGAGACCAGCCCAAAGATGACCACGATGATGAAGCCCACGATACCTAGGCCGCCGCCGCCGAAGTTGAAGCCGCCTCCGCCGCCAGAATCACCGCGCCTGTCTTCAATGTCGCCGCTGACTCCGCCCGGTGTCCAATCCATGTGTCACTTCTTCCTTGTACGGCAACTTGGATGCAGTTAGTACACCCACTGTCCCTCACAATCTGGGAACAACCTGCGGGCGGGTGCGTATGCTTCTCGCAGCATGGCCCAAGCGTTAGACCATTCGAGTGACACTCCTCCGCGAGCCGCCATCAGGCTGGCTCTCCTGTTTGCCGCGATCAAGCTGCTCTTTCACGTCGGCAGCGCCCTTGGGCAAAGACACCTAGGTTATGGCTACTTTCGCGACGAGTTCTATTACATCGCGTGCGGACGCCATCTGGCGTGGGGCTACGTGGATCATGGCCCGCTGGTCGCTGTGCAGGCGCGCCTTGCAGAGACTTTGTTCGGACACTCACTGGTTGGCTTGCGGCTGCTGTCTGCCCTGGCCGGTGCAGTCCGCGTCTTCCTTACTGGCATGCTCTGCTGGGCACTTGGCGGTCGCCGCTCAGCTCAGGCATTCGCCATGCTCATGGTGCTTACCGTTCCCATGTACCTGGGGATCGACGGCTTTCTTTCGATGAACAGCTGCGAGTCGGCCTTCTGGATGGCCTGCCTGTTTGCACTTACCATGCTTTTCCGAGACGAAGCGCAGGAGGTAGATCGTCGTTGGATGTGGTGGAGCGTCCTTGGCGTCAGCGCAGGACTGGGGCTGCTTAACAAACCTTCCATGGTGTTCTTCCTGGTCGCAGTCGGTACGGCGCTGCTGGTCACACCGCATCGACGCGTCCTGTTCACGAGGCAGGCCGCCTGGGGCATCTTGCTCCTACTGCTGCTAGCCACGCCGAATGTCCTGTGGCAGGTGCACAATCACTGGCCCACGCTCGAGTTCCTGCACAATGGTCGCGTCGAGGGCAAGAATCTCCGGCTTCAGCCGCTGTCGTTCCTGGCGAACCAGGTGTTTGTTCTTGGGCCGTGGACGGCCTTTGTTTGGCTACCCGGCTTGGTGCGGCTCTTACGGAGGTCTGACGACCGCTGGATAGGCTTCACCTATCTGCTCTTTCTGGGAAGCATGATCGCGCTGGGTGCCAAGGATTACTACGTCGCGCCGATATACCCCGTGCTCTTCGCGGCGGGCGGTGTCGCGTGGACGCAACGCTTTGCACAGCGCATACGTGTTCAGGCAGATCGGGTCATCGCCTTTCCAATCGCCACAGCGACGGCTCTGCTGCTGAGTCTGCTTGTATTGCCGCTGAACAATCCCGTGTTGCGGCCGGCAGCATTTCTCCGGTACCAGAAGATGCTGCACCTGCCCAACACGGAAAGCTCAACTTCTACCGCAGTTTTATGCGGACCGCTTCGGCTGGCAGGAGCAGGTGGACAGCATCACACGCATCGTGAATAGCCTTTCGCCAGAGGACCGAGCCCGCGTCGGCATCTTCTGCGGCAACTATGGCGAAGCGGCCTCGCTGGAGTTCCTGGGCAGGAACCTGCCGCCCGTCATTAGCGAGCACAATAACTACTGGCTGTGGGGCACGCGTGGTGTGGATGGCGAGGTGATGATCATCGACGCCTACCGAAGCGAAGCGCAGTTGCGCAAGTACTACCAGGATGTGCAGCGCGTGGGCGAAATGAACCATCCACTCGCAATGCCGTTCGAACAGCACGGCATCTTCCTGGTTCATCACCGCAAGGTGCCGATTGCGCAGGACTGGGCGGAGAGCAAGTTTTACTACTAACCGGGCTACGCGCTTTGCGGAACGGGGGCAGAGTGCTACGCTGCAACACACCGCATGAGCAAATTAGCCGCAGAAGAGCACCACCTGCCCCGGGTTTTGGGCGCGCGCCATGCCACTTCCATCGTGGTCGGCATCATCATCGGCTCAGGCATCTTTCTTGTGCCGCGCGAGATGATCGCGGCCGTCGGCAGTTCCGGGATCGTGTACGCCGTGTGGATTGTGGGTGGTCTGCTTTCGCTCTTCGGAGCCTTGAGCTACGCCGAAATTGCTGCGAGTCGGCCAGCCTATGGTGGCGAGTACGCCTTTCTGCGCGAGGCGT
>CAXTBQ010000087.1:0-13603 GCA_964242065.1 uncultured Terriglobus sp.
ACTACGGCCGCATTGAATTGCGCGACCGAGCCTGCTTTGATCTCCACGCTATCGGAGGTAATGGTAACGGTTGCCGGCAGCGGCTGGCGGGCTGCCACGGTCAGGGTGTCGTTGTACGCGCGGCTGTTGTAAACGGCGGTCGTCGTAACCACCAGCGCCACCCCGAACAGGACGCTGATAAAAGCATGGCCGGCAAACCACCCGGCGTGAGCTATGACGCGATCCATTGCCCACTTGATGGTGAAGCCCGAACCCACGCCGATGGCAGTCCAGTACCTTGAAAACTTCGTGCTTTCGGTGGTGCCCATGGGCGAAAGCCACATGCCGATGAGCCAGCCGAGGCTGGCTCCGGCAAGGCAGGCAAGCTCAGCGAAGATTTGCTCCTGCGCACCGGGCCAGAAGAGAATGGCGTGCACCAGCAACAGGCCGCCAACGATGCCAAAGAAAAAGCCGGTAACCACCGCGGCCTTCAGCTTTAGCGGCTGCTTCAACTTTTCATACAGCGGAACGCCTGCAAGGAGCAGGCCGACGGTGATAGCGAGCAGCAGAACAAGCGAAGAGTTGTAGGACATCGGACGTCCGTGGCGCAGGGATGTGAAAGAGAGAAATCTGGCGGCCATTCTACCTTCCGTTGTCGCCGACGCAAGAACTTTCTAGTCCGCCGCCTCGCGCGCCTGCTCTACCAGGCGCATGGCCGCTTCCGGGCCGGACGCGCGTAGCAGCTTATATTCCTTATGGCTCAGCACCCTGGGATAGTTCTCGAAGAACTGCTCCATGTGTTTGCGGAACGCTTCCGGCAGGTCGTCCACATGGCGGAAGTTTTCAAACAGATCGCTCGCCTCGGCCACGGCCAGCAAGCGATCGTTCCGCTGCTTGGAGCCGTCTTCCAGCGTGTCCTCACCCTCAAACGCGCCAATCAGCCTTGCGCTCAGGACACAGCCGGGGAAGGCAGGCTCGTCCATCAGCAGCAACACGTCGATGTCGTCGCCGTCGTCGGCTTTGGTGCTCGGAATGAAGCCGAAGTCGTATGGAAAGACCATGCCCGCCGGCAGCACTTTCTTCAGCTCAAAGCAGCGACGCTCGTGATCCCACGCGTACTTGTTGCGGCTGCCTTTGGACGTCTCGATGACCACCTGCAGCACGCCATCCTTGTTGAAAGGCTCCAGCAATTCCAGGTTGCTGGTCATATTCTCCGGTCGGCTCATCCCGGCTTGGATGGGAACGGACTGTGAATCGTCCCGCGCCGTTATGCGTAGCCAGCTACACTAAGCAAGCCTTCTACGAACTGGCCGCACAGGGTTCCGGCGGAGATTAAGTTTCGCCCTGAAAAGCGAAACGCTCCGGGACCGTGAATCTCGGAGCGATTTCTCGTAGAAAAGTGGTGGAAGAATGCAACCCTTACGGGTGCGTTACCGCCGTTTCGTATTGCAGGTACCCGCAGAAGTGATTCTGTTCCTGCTTGCGAAGGGAGCGTTACTGCTTTCCTTGTGGAAGCCGTAACGTACTTCTAACCCTCTCCTCGTCCTGCCAGTGGCGGGGAGAGACATATCCGCTAAACCGCAGCGGATACACTTTCATTCTATGCGTACCCGCCGACGCGTCAACGCTTTTCTTATCGGCCAAACTCCCCGCTTCTTCAGCCCGGTTAGGCGTAGCGGAACAGCGCCTTGAAGCCGTAGTCCATGTGCTGCTGGATGTGGCAGTGGAAGAGCGACAGACCGGGCTGGTCCGCGGTAAAGTCCACGACGGCGCGGCCGAAGTAGGGCACCACCACCGTGTCCTTGATCAGGCCGCCCATGGGCTTGCCGTTCATCTCCACCAACTCCCACAGGTGGCGATGCAGGTGCATGGGGTGCGCGTCGTCGCTCCAGTTGCGCATGATCAGGCGGTAGCGCTCACCGCGCTGCAGCACGAATTCGTTGTCATGCGGGTAGGGCTTCCCGTTCACCGTCCACACATTGAACTTGCCCTGCGCGCGCGGCAGCTTGCCAAACTTCATATCAATCACGTTCTTCGGAGCGGGTGGGGTCGAGGCCGCGTTGGCAAAGATCGAGTAGTCCCAGGGCGCTTTCTTCGGATCAACCCACTGCGGCGTCTTGTGCTGACCGCTGTACTCAAACACCACGCCCAGGCCTTGCTCGCGCACCGTCTTTTCCGTAGATCCCAGGATCCAAACGCCGGGGTGGTTCATGGTCACTTCCACGCTGGCGCGCTCACCTGCGCCAAGGAACAGCGATTCCACCATCTGCGGCCTGGGTACCGGGTTGCCATCCAGCGAGATTACGCGCATGGTGTGGCCCGCCAGCGCAATACGGCGATTCTCAATCGCGCTGGCATTGCAGAAGTGCAGCAAGAGCCGCTGACCCTCTTTCACGCGGATAGGTTCGCCCGAGCCCAGCGCCTTCTCATTGATGGAGTAGGTCATGGATCCGACCTCCAGCCCATCGGGATCGTTGCTCATCTCCGGCGGCTTCTCCAGCATGGGGCCGTCGTGGGTGTCGTCGTCATCGTCTTCCATGGTGGTGGTGAAGAACGGCTCCCAGTCGCGCAGCGCCAGAAAGTGCTCCTGGTCATACGCACCCCTGTCATTGCCGTCTTCCACGTACACCATGCCGAACTGGCCGCTATAGGCACCCTTGCGCAGGTCGTCCATGGCCATGGCGTGGGAGTGGTACCAGCGCAGACCGGCTGGGCCGGGCGTAAAGCTGACGCGGGCACGGCCATGCGGTGGGATGTAGGGCGAGCCTTCCTCCTCCGTGCCATCTGCCTCTGCGGGGATCAGCATGCCGTGCCAGTGCACCAGTTCCGGCGTGTCCGTTTCGTTCACAATGTCCACGGTGACGGGCTTGCCCGCCTTCATGCGCAGCAGCGGGCCGGGTGCGGTGCCGTTGTAGCCGATGGTGGAGAGGATGCGTGAAGGGTCGAGCTCGACCTGAACCGGAGCGATACGCAACTCGAAATCGGCCTTGCCAGCCGAGGCCGCGGGCGCAGACGACATGTGCATACCCGCCTGAGCCAGCAGCGACTGCCCCGATGCACCGGCGCCGCAAAGGGCCACCCCGCCGAGTTTGAGCAAGTCACGCCGGTTCACGCCTGCCCTCCACACAGCAGCAAATTGTCTGCGCCCTCCGCGTAACCTTTGCGCCCTCTGTGTTCCAGGAACATGTTCGTGCAGGCACGGGGTCCAGATGGAGATGGTCTCACGCTGCCAAGTCTCCGGACAAGCAACGTCCCGCCACTTTCAGCCCACCGCAATAAGCTGCCGTGCACTTCGTCCATTCCATGCTGTGCTTCGTCTACCGGGTAGACGCACGTGAAATCTGGTAGTCTCGCCGCACACCGCTCGGGGAGGTACGTCCCATGAAGCTGCCGCGCTTTAGTCTTCCGTATGCCGCCGCAGGCGCGTGCTGCGCGGTGTTGCTGCTGAGTGCTGTGCGGGTGCGGGCATTCCAGCGGCTGGCAGACTTTGGCTTCGGCAACGACGAAAGCCCCACCAACGTAAAGAGCGAATTCTACTGGTCGCGCCTGGCCTACACCAGCAGCATGCAGAGTTACGGCGGCTATGGAGGGGGCTACTGGGGTCGCAGCGCGTGGTCGCGTGACTACCCCAAGGCTGACCGGCAATTCCTGATCGCCATGCACCGGCTCACCCGCATCGACGGCAGGCCCACGGAGCAGGTGGTGCGACTAGACTCCGACGACATTTTCAACTACCCGTGGATCTACGCCGTGCAGGTGCAGACGTGGAGCTTCACCGACGAGGAAGCCAAGCGGCTGCGCGAGTACCTGCTCAAAGGCGGCTTCCTGATGGTGGACGACTTCCACGGCACCAACGATTGGGAGCGCTTCATGAACGGCATGCGGCAGGTGCTGCCCGATCGGCCCATTGAAGACCTGCAGGACAACGACGAGATCTTTCACACTCTGTACGACGTCGACAGCAAGATGCAGATCCCCGGCGAACACTACATCCGCACCAATCGCACGTATGAGAAAGATGGCTATCAACCCAAATGGCGCGCCATTCGCGATTCCGATGGCCGCATCATGGTTGCTATCTGCCACAACATGCACCTGGGCGATGCGTGGGAATGGGCCGACGATCCGAACTACCCCGAACCTTTTGCATCCATGGCGTTTCGCGTGGGGCTCGACTACATCCTGTACGGCATGACCCATTGAAGAGAGTGGTTGGTGCAAAAAATCCTTGCTGGCATCTGCATTCGGAGGGACATGGCTTCAGCCATGCCAAACAGATCTCATCATTCGAGCGGCTTTGGCCGTTGAGGTCGGAGTTTACAAATTAATTGAAGATCACCTCAGGGGCTAAAGCCCTGTGGATGCGAGCATGTTCTATGGCATGGCTGAAGCCATGCCCTTCCGAAATCTTCAACCGGGCACTGCATCGGGCAAAAACGAATTACGCATGTTTTCGCTGCTGTTCAAATATCCGATTCCGGTGTTTACGCGGGGACACCTCGTCTTTCTCAGCGGCTGGCCCATGTGGCTGCTGTTGTTGCTTGTTGTGCTGGTTGCTGCCGGTCTGGCCGTGCTCATCCAGTATCGTTTGCGTCGCATGGCTTCGCCGTTGCGTGGAGAGCCAGCACGCATCAGCACACGTCGTGCATGGGGCATCTGGGCGGTGCAGGCAGCGTTGCTGACCTTATTGCTGCTGCTCGTGTGGCAGCCCGCCATGTCGGTTGCAGAGTTGAGTTCGCAGCAGAACATCATCGCTGTGGTGCTGGACACGTCGCAAAGCATGGCTACTGCAGACAGCGGCGGCAGGACGCGCGAAGGAGCCGCGCAGGCGGCGTTGGACGGGGGCGTGCTCGCTGGACTGAACAAGCGCTTCCGTACGCGGCTCTACACATTGAACGGCGGCCTGGAACGCGTGGACTCGCTTCGTGGCGCGGCACCTGTTGCCACTGCAACGCACATCGGTAACGGGCTAGAGCGACTGGCGAACGAAACAAGTGATCTACCCGTGGGCGCAGTGGTGCTGCTGACCGACGGTGGTGAGAACTCTGCCGGTGTGGGCTCCGGTCCATCGGTAGGGCTCGCTGCGATGCAAGCCCTGAGAAATCGCCGCTTGCCCGTGCATACTGTGGTGTTCGGGTCCGATCGGATAGCGCATGACGTTGAACTGGAAGACGTAAGCGTAGCGGCAAGCGCAGTGGCCAACGCACGCATTGCCGCAACGGTCAGCTTCACGCAGCACGGCTATACCAACACGCATGCCAGCATTACCGTGCGCGATGGCGAAAAGACACTCGCGGTACACGACGTCACGCTGGGTGCGAACGGTGCCATTCAAACTGAGCCGCTGTTCTTCTCCGCAGGCAGTGTAGGGGCAAAGACGTTGCGCTTCGCCATCGAGCCGATTGCAGGGGAAGAAAATCTGAAGAATAACGCGCTCACGCGGCCCGTGCTGGTGGGCGATGCGAAGCGCCGCATCCTGTACGTAGAAGGCGAACCGCGCTGGCAGTTCCGCTTTCTGCGTCGCGCAGAAGAAGACGATCCTTCGGTGCAGATCGTGTCGATGCTGCGCACCAGCGAGAACAAGATCTATCGGCAGGGCATTGATCGTCCAGAGGAGCTAGCCGACGGCTTTCCGGTCAAAGCAGAAGACCTCTTCCAGTACAGCGGCATCATCATCGGATCCGTGGATGCAAGCTACTTTACGCCGCTGCAGCAGGAGTTACTGCGCGAGTACGTGGACCGGCGCGGCGGAGGCATCCTGTTCCTGGGCGGCCGTTCCTCGCTGAGTGACGGAGCGTGGGCTTCGTCGAGCTTGAATGACTTGCTACCTACCGTGCTGCCGGGAGGCCGCAACAACTTTCGTCGAAATCCCGCGACGGTAAGCCTCACGCAATCCGGCATCGAATCGCCCATTGTTCGGCTGTTGGAAGATCCGCAGAAGAACGCGGAACGCTGGCGCAAGCTCGCCTACCTTGCCGACTACGAAGACCCCGGCACGCCGCGTTCCGGTGCCACGGTGCTGGCCGAGATGAACGGCGACCGCAAACGCATGCCGTTGCTCATCACCGAAAACTACGGCAACGGACGCACCGCGATCCTCGCCAGCGGGGGCACATGGCGCTGGCAGATGAGCGAGAAGCTCGGCGATCCATCACACAACCTGTTCTGGCAGCAATTGCTGCGCTGGCTGGTGGCAGACACACCGGGCGCGGTCAGTGCATCGGCTTCGGCGCGCACCCTTTCGGATGAAGGCAGCCTGCAGCTCACAGCGCAGGTGCATGATCGTCAGTTCCGCCCTGCGCCGGAGGCGCACGTGACCGCGCGCATCCTCGGACCGTCTGGCGCAAGCACCGTGCTGGACATGGCGCCCTCGCAGGAAACGCCGGGTCTGTACCAGGCGGCATACACTGCGGAAAAGCCGGGCTCATACCTTGCGGAAGTCACCGCGGACACAGCGGGCAACAAGCCGGAAAAGCTGGGCGATGACGTGTTGTCATTTCAACGCGAGGACGGTGTGCAGGAGCACTTTCATACAGAGAGCAACCCTGCTCTGCTGGAGCAACTGGCGCGTGAGACGGGCGGCCGTGCATGGACCGCCGGCGACCTCAAGGACCTGCCGCGCGACATCTCTTACTCCGAGGCGGGCATCTCCGTGCGCAGCACCAAAGAGCTTTGGAACATGCCCATCGTGTTCCTGTTGCTGCTTGGATTGCCGGTGGCGGAGTGGCTGCTGCGCAGGAAGTGGGGTGTCGTTTGAAGCGCGCGATCCTACTTCTCCTGCTGCTTGCCGCACGCGTCTCCGCGCGGGCTGCTACGTGGTACGTTACGGTCGCGGGCCTGGGCGGCGAACCGGATTACGAGCAGCGCTTTGCCGCGCAGGCACGCGATCTGGACAAGGTGTTTCGCACCAGCAGCACGGCGCACGTGTACACGCTGAGCGGCGCGCAGGCCACGGCGGCGCAGCTTCGCAGCACGTTCGCAACTATCGCCCAAGGCAGCACCGCGACCGACGACCTGGTGCTCATTCTGATCGGGCACGGCTCGTTTGACGGTGCGGAGTACAAGTTCAACCTCGTCGGCCCCGACCTTACGGCCGCGGAACTTGCCGCGCTGTGCGACCGCGTTCCGGCAAAGCGGCAACTCGTGGTGGACACCACAAGTGCCAGCGGCGGGGCGGTTGCTGCGCTGGAGCGTCCTGGTCGTGCAGTCATCGCGGCGACCAAGTCCGGCACGGAAAGGAATGCCACAGTCTTCGCCCGCTACTGGGTCGAGGCGTTGCAGGATCCGGCTGCGGATACGGACAAGAACGAGTCGATCAGCGCCATGGAGGCTTACACCTATGCCACCAAGAAGACGGCCGCCTTCTATGACGGGCAGAAGCGCCTTGCCACAGAACACGCCGTCTTCGACGACATTGGCCGCGGCGATCCCGTGCGTGAAGCCGGCAGTGGACAGGGGCAGCAGTTAAGCAGCTTCACCATCCTGCGCTTCGGCGCGGCACAGCAAGCCGCGAGCGACCCAGCAAAGCAGGCGTTGCTGGCAAAGAAGGAAGACCTCGAGTCGCGGATCGACGGCCTGAAGTATGGCAAGGCGGCTATGGAACCCGGCGAGTACAAACGCCAGCTTACGGCGGCCTTGCTGGAACTGGCGCGCGTGCAGGGAGATCTCGACAAATGATGCGCGCCCTGCTCCTCATCCTTTCGTTCGCAACGCCAGCAGTCGCCGCAACGCCGGACGCTTGCTGGTCCATGCAGAAGCACGGCCAGCGCCCGCAGGCGGAGGCATGTTCCACGCAGCTCACGCACAGCAGCAGCGCATACGAACGTGCCGAAGGATTGTGGGGCCTCCAGGACTGGGACGGTGCAAACGCAGCGTTCCGCGAGGCAACAGCTCCCGCAAGCAGCCCGGCCCTGTACAAGGTACGTTGGGGCATGCTGTTCCACGAGCGCTTCAACAACCCTGAAGCCGTAAACCTGTTCCGCGAAGCTCTGCAGAAGGATCCAAACAGCGCAGGCGCATACCTTGGACTGGCAACCGTCTCGGCGGAAGAGTACGACGGCAAGGCCAGCGAATACCTTGCAAAGGCCGAGGCGCTGGACCCGAAGCTTGCCGCGGCGCACGAACTTGCGGCGCGTATCGCCCTGGACAACGACAACCGCGCGCTCGCTGCCGAGGAAGCGGACAAGGCGCTGGCGCTGTCGAACGAAGCACTTGAAGCCATGGCCACACACGCGGCGCTAGAACTCATTGCAGACAAGCCGGCCGATGCGTGGTTTGCCAGGATCGCTGCAATCAACCCGCACGATGGCGAAGCCTACGAGCAGGTAGCGCACCACCTGGAATTGCACTATCGCTTCAATGACGCCGCAGAGTACAACCGCAAAGCCGTCGAAGCCAACCCGCGCTTGTGGCAGGCGCACGCAGCGTTGGGCGTCTCGCTGATGCGGCTGGGCAACGAGGATGAGCCGTTCAAAGAACTGGAGCTTGCCTACAACAACGGCTACAAGAGCCTCGCCACGGTGAACAGCCTGCGCTTGCTGGATAGTTACAAGAACTTCGACACTACGCGCGAGCCCGCAACCGCCGTCAAGCTGGATAAGAAGGAAAACGAACTGCTTCTGCCGTATGTGCAGACCGAACTGCACGCCATCCTGGCGACGTACTCGAAGAAGTACAACATGACGCTGAGCGGCCCGGTACAGGTGGAAATGTACCCCAACCATGAGGACTTCGCTGTCCGCACCATGGGCATGCCGGGCCTGGGCGCGCTAGGCGTCACCTTCGGGCAGGTCGTCGCCATGGACAGCCCGAGTGGACGCAAGCCCGGCGACTTCAACTGGGGTGCCACGCTGTGGCACGAGATGAGCCACGTGTTCATCATCACGGCCACCAACCAGCGCGTGCCGCGTTGGTTCACCGAAGGCCTGGCCGTCCACGAAGAAGGCCAGCACGCGCGTGAGTGGGCTGACCGTGTAACGCCGGATGTGCTGCTCGCGATTCGAGACAAGAAGCTGCTGCCCATCCTCAAGCTGGACCGCGGTTTCGTGTTTCCGGAGTACCCGCAGCAGGTGATCGTTTCGTACTTTCAGGCGGGCAGCATGTGCGACTACATCAGCGAGACCTTCGGCGAAGCCAAGCTGCTCGACATGGTGCACGCCTACGCGGATCGCAAGCCAACCGCAGAAGCCGTGCAGCAGGTGCTTGGCACCTCGCCTGAGGCGTTCGACAAGCAGTACATCGCGTGGATCGAGAAGAAGTACGGCGCGGAAGCTGCGCACTTCGACGAATGGCGCGGCAAGCTGAAGGCGCTCGCAGCCGCAGCGCAGGCAAAGCAAGTGGACGCGGTCGTTGCCGGGGCGCCCACGCTCATCACCCTGTACCCGGAGTACACGAGCGATGCCAGTGCCTACGAGCTGCTGGCGGATGCGGAGAAGAGCAAGGGCGACAGCAAAGCCGAAGCCGATGCACTGCGCGGCTACGAACGGCAGGGTGGCTCAAAACCCGAACTGCTGAAACGGCTGGCCACGTTGGAAGAGCAGGCGGGCGACCCTGCCGGGGCGGCGGACACACTCACCCGCGTGCTGTACATCTATCCGGTCAAAGATCCTGAGCTTCATCAGAAGCTGGGCTCGCTGCTGCTGGCGGAGAAGCAATACGCGGGTGCCGTTCGCGAGTACCGGGCGGTCATTGCCTCTGCTCCGCTGGACAAGGCAGGTGCGCAGTACAACCTGGCGCAGGCGTACTTCGCGGCAGGCGAACGAGACAAGGCGGAAGAGAGCGTGGTGGCAGCGTTGGAAGCCGCGCCCGACTATCGCCCCGCACAAAAGCTGCTCCTTCAACTACAGCAAACCCCTGCAAAGACGAACTGAGAGGACAGGAACGCATGGCGACATTTACAGATCTTCAGCCGGACGCGGCGCAGTTGCAGTCGCACATCGAACGATTTCACGCCGTGCGCGAAGGCATTGTGCGGCAGGTGCGCGAGGTCATTGTGGGGCAGGACGAGGTCATCGACCAGGTGCTCATCGCGCTGTTCGTTGGCGGCCATGTGCTGCTCACCGGCATGCCCGGCACGGCGAAAACGTTGCTGGTGCGCACAGTTGCCGACGCGTTGGGTCTGCAGTTCCGCCGCATCCAGTTCACACCCGACCTGATGCCGTCTGACATCACCGGCACCGACATCATCGAAGAAGACGCAGGCACAGGCCATCGCAAGTGGACGTTTGTGCAAGGGCCAATTTTCGGCAACCTGCTGCTCGCGGATGAAATCAACCGAACGCCTCCGAAAACGCAGTCGGCCTTGCTGGAAGCCATGCAGGAGCGCTCGTGCACCGTGCGCGGGCATGTGTACCAGCTACCCGCGCCGTTCTTTGTGCTGGCCACGCAAAATCCCATCGAGTTGGAAGGCACGTACCCGCTGCCGGAAGCGCAACTCGATCGCTTCCTGTTCAACTCCATCCTCGATTACCTGAGCCCTGCAGATGAACTCAAGGTCGTTGACCTGACCACGGCGACCCGGGTGCCGAAGATCACCGCCGTGACCAACGCGGATGAACTGCTCGGCTTTCAGCAATTGGTGCGGCAGGTGCCCCTAGCAGAGTCACTGGCAAAGTATGTGGTGGACCTGGTGCGCGCCACCCGGCACAAGAGCGACAACGCGCCGGACTTTGTGAAGAAGTACGTCAGCTACGGCGGCAGCATTCGCGCGGCCCAGTTCATCGTGCTGGCCGCCAAGGCGCGTGCGCTCTCACGCAAGCGCTACCACGTCGCCTATGAAGACATCTGTGCGGTCGCCGTGCCGGTGCTGCGCCATCGCATCCTGCTCAACTTCCACGCCGAATCGGAGCGCGTCGATACCGATAACATTCTTAACCGTCTCATCGCGCATGTGCAGCGGCCCAGGGACTAAGCAACGATGCAGCGATTCCTCGATCCCGCGGTGCTCTCCACCATCTCCTCGCTCGATCTGCTGGCGAAGACGGTGGTCGATGGCTTTGTCGCGGGCTTGCATCGCTCACCGGACTTCGGCTTCTCGCAGGAGTTTGCGGAGTACCGCGCCTACGTGCCGGGTGACGACCTGCGCCACGTGGACTGGAGCCTATACGGCCGCACCGACCGCACGTACATCAAGCGCTATCGCGGCGAGACCAACAGCCAGCTCACCGTGCTGCTGGATGCGAGCAACAGCATGGAGTACACCAGCGGCGGCCCGAAAAAGATGGACTATGCACGGTTTATCGTGGCCTCGCTCTTCTATCTCGCGATACGCAACCAGCGCGATGCCGCCGGTCTGATCGTGTTCGACGACGAGGTGCGCGACTACGTGCGGCCGTCCGCGCGGCAGGGTCAACTTGCGCGTCTGCTGGCGGGCCTGGAAAACGCGGAACCACGCGCACGGACTGACTTCGGCAAGCCGCTGAAGCACTTTCAGGAACTGCTGCACCGGCGAGGCATCGCCATCGTCATCTCGGACTTTTACGAAGACCCCGAACTGGTCGTGCGCACCATTGAGCCTCTGCGCTTCCACGGGAATGAGGTGGTGCTGTTCCACATCCTCGATCCGCAGGAACTACGCCCCGTCCTGAACGGCCCGGCCGTGCTAGTAGACCTGGAAACGCAGCAGCGCATCGAGGTGATCCCGGAGTACGCAAAGACAAGCTACCGCGCAAAGATCGATGCGCACGTGGAGGCACTGCGATCGAAGACGCGCGCCGCCGGCATGGATTACCAGTTGCTGGTGACGAACCAGCCGCTCGACAGCGCGCTGCGCGAGTACCTGACGCTGCGCGAGGCGGCGAACGCATGAGCTGCTCACCGCTCCTCAAACCTACTGATTCTGCGCGCAGCGCACACTCCTTGCCTTGTCATCCCGACCGGAGCGAAGCGGAGTGGAGGGACCTGCTTTTCGCGCGCGAAGCGCGCGATGGAGCGCCTTTGGCGCTGGTTGAAAGCAGGTCCTTCGACTGCGCACTACGTGCTCCGCTCAGGATGACAAGATATCTGGCGTCTGCCACGAGGGCGGCATGGGCCTTCTAGCGCCATGGTTCCTCGGTGGCCTGCTCGCGCTGGGTGTGCCGGTGTTTGTGCACCTGCTGCGGCGGCACATCACGGTTCCGCGCCCGGTCGGCTCGCTCATGTTCTTTGAGCGCGGCACACAGAGTTCCACGCGCCATCGCAGGCTCAAGCATTTGCTGCTGTTCGCCCTTCGTGCGGCGCTGCTGCTGCTGGTGGTGCTTGCGTTCGCCAATCCGTTTGTCCGCAGGCCGGCTAGCGATGCACACGGCAGGCTTCTGCTCCTCGTACTCGACAACAGCTTCAGCATGCGTGCTGGCAACCACTTCGCAGAGGCGAAGCGGGAGGCGCTCGCGCTGCTGGCAGCCAAACCCTCCTCGCAGAAAGCGCAGATCTTAGCACTCGGTGGTCAAATGCAGATACTCACCGAGCCGGAGAGCGATGCAGTGCAGTTGCGCAACGCGCTGGAGAACATCCAGCAGGGTGACGGACGCACCAGCTTTGGCGAGCTTGGCCGCGCGGTTCGCGCCCTGCGTGAAGGCACAAAGGGACCGGCCGACCTGCACCTGTTCAGCGACATGCAGCGCACGGCCATGCCCGCCAACTTCGCGGACATGGTGCTACCCGCGGACACGTCACTGATCGTGCATTCCACCAGCAGCGCCACGTCCTCGCCGAATTGGACCGTTGCCAGCGTGGACGCGCCGGCCGCTCTTGCCGATACCAAGGACACGCGACGCTCCCGCGTGCTTGCCGTCGTTGCCGGGTTCAACACGCCTGCAGCGACCAGGAACGTTTCGCTCGTGGTGAACGGCCACGTGCTCGCGACGAAGCGTGTGGAAGTGCCTGCAAACGGGCGCGCAACGGTTGAGTTTGCGCCGTTGGACGTGGGCTACGGCTTCAATCGCTGCGAAGTGCGCGTCGAAGGTGCGGATGCCTTTCCGGACGATGACCGCAGCCTGTTTGCGGTGCAGCGGTCCGACCCAGAGCGCGTGCTGTTTCTTCACAGCAGCGGCGATACGCGCTCGCAGCTTTACTTCGGCGCGGCGCTTGCTGCCGCGGCTCAGGCTTCGTTCACGCTGCAGTCGGAAACACCCGGCCAGGTCAATGACCTGGACCCCTCGCGCTTTGCCTTTGTGGTGCTGGCGGATGCGATGTCCCTGCCGCCGGTCTTTGAGCGCAACCTGCGGGACTACGTGAACCGCGGCGGCAGCGTGCTGG
Organism: uncultured Terriglobus sp.; assembly: GCA_964242065.1. GTDB lineage: Bacteria > Acidobacteriota > Terriglobia > Terriglobales > Acidobacteriaceae > Terriglobus. Next base: position 13,213 of record CAXTBQ010000087.1, read on the forward strand.
TGGCGCTGGGTACGGGCGCCGGGCACAATGCAGCGGTGCCGCTGTGGGGCTCAGAAGTTAAGCAGGTGAACCAGTATGCCCGTGCCGCTGGCGGCTCCGCATCGGTAGGCCAGGTGGACTTCACGCATCCTGCCATGGAAGACGCGCACCCCGGCCGCGACAACGGCGGATGGGCAGGCACAGCGGTGCAGTACGCCGCCGTGGTCGAATCCACAAACGCGCGCGTCGCGGCCAGGCTCAGCGATGGCACGCCGCTGCTGCTCGACCGGTCGATGGGCGAAGGCCATCTGCTCGTCTTTACTACCGGCCTGGACAACCTGACGAATGACTTCCCACTGCATCCGGTATTTGTGGCGTTTGTCGACCGGCTGTCACACTACCTGTCCGGCAC
>CAXTBQ010000088.1:0-12955 GCA_964242065.1 uncultured Terriglobus sp.
AGTAAGTACCATCACATAGCCGCTCAAAACGAAAAACAGGTCCACGGAAAGGTAGCCATGCTGCATGACCGATCTGGCGACTCCTGTAAGCCCGCCGAGCGAGAAGTGATATAGCATAACGTAAACAGCTGCGATGCCCCGCAAGCCCGTCAGACTACGTATTTCGCGTGTTGACACCGCCATAAGGAGACAAAGGGAAGGGTCGATCTAAGGACAATCAGATAGCAGCACGGGGTGCTTGTCAATGGAAGCGCCGAATAGCAGAGCTAACGGGCTGCAGCAACCAGGCCGATTCACAACTTCACTTCTTCATAGATGAATCCGGAAGAACAGCAAACGCTACCACACAGGGTCGTTCTGGTAACTAACATCCCGTCACCCTATCGCGTGCCTTTTTATGTGGAAATCTCCTCCTTGGTGGACTTCCACGTAGTCTTTGATGCCCGAACGGAAGGCAACCGTCACTGGGAAGTACCCACATCGCTTCCGGTCCCGCACAGCTATGCGCGCGGCTTTAGTTTCTCGCTGGTGCGTCGCCGCAAGGATGGGTTTCCTCGAGAGCGCCGCGAACTGCATCTCCGCTACGGTGTGCTGGAAGAACTTATTCGGCTAAGGCCCGATCTGGTGGTTTCGCAAGAGCTCGGCTTTCGATCCCTGGTTGCAAAGCTTTACTGTGCGTCACGCGGTGTGCCGCTGATTTTGTGGCAGGAAGGAACTGCTCACACCGAGGGCTGGGTTGGCCTGACCAAGCGGTTGTTGCGTCGGCAGTTGTGTAGCCGTGCGAACCGTGTCTGGGGCAATGGTGTTCAGTCTGCCATGTTGGTCCATGAGTACGCGCCGCAGGTGCCTACGGACGATGGAATGACCGGCGTAGATACCAACTGGTTCACCCAGAATGTGCGCTCATTGCTGCCGAGACGCGACGCTTTGCGTAGAGCACGCACCGTGCGTAGGGTCTGCTTCCTTTTCGTTGGACAACTCGTTGAGCGTAAGGGCCTGCGGCAGATGCTAGACGCAGTGCTGCTGGCAAGGGACTTTGCTCCTTTGTTCACGTTGCTCCTCGCAGGTGAGGGACCACTACGCGAGGAGATCGTGACTTGGTGTAACGAGCATCCTGAATGCGACGTCCGGTTAATGGGCCATCTTTCCTTGCCGGACTTGGTTGAGCTATATGCGATAGCGGACGTCTTTGTATTGCCCAGCCTTGACGACAACTGGGCCCTATCGACCTTGGAAGGAGCGGTCGCCGGCCTCCCCCAAATCTACTCTAAATACAACGGTGCGTTCGTAGAGCTGATGGCGCGAGATGTCAACGGCGAACTGATCGACCCGCTGCAGGCGGAACAATTCGTCGCGGCTCTGGTGCGTTTCATCACAGACCCTCCGGCGCGGCTCCCAAATGAAGTTGTGGATGCGGTGGCAAGCTACTACTCTCCGCGAGAGTTTGCGCTCAGGGCCGCGGCATCTATCCGCAAGGTGCTTCCGTAAGCGTCACGCCATTTGTTTGTAGGGTCGGTAAATTCCTGTGGGATGTTGCGCAGTGAAGTGCAACAGCTCGGGATCGGGGCCTGGCCGAAAGAGCGCATAGTCGATGCGGCCGTGTGTGTAATGTCCCGCAAGCAGCTTTTTCAGGTGGAACATGATGCGTATGGGTCTGCGCAGCAGCCGCATCCACGTGGGCGCTAACGAAAGCTGGTACTTGTATTCCCGAACCGCAACCGGAGATAGCGTTAAGCCCATGTTTGCCCCGGTCAGCAGAAACACCGAGGTGAAGCGGTCCAGGATGGCCATCACCTTGTTGTTCCGCACCATGTCCATCAGCAGATGAACATCAGCGCTTACGCGAAGGCTGGAGTCGTAAAGGTCTGGGCGGTCGGCAAAGGAGGAGCGCCGGAGGAAGATGGAGCAGGTATGCACCGGCTGATGGCTGGTGAGCATCAGCGCCATCGGTGGCTTAATGGGTTTGCGGTAGCAGTTCAGGCTACCGTCGCGATTGCAAATCAACGTTCCCGTAAGCACAACATCCGCGTCCGGGTTTTGTCGAAAGCACTCTGCTACGGCCTCCAACGCGCCCGGCAGCAGTTGTTCGTCTGCATTCAAGTGGATGACAAAGTCGCCTGTAGCGCGCGCCCACGCCCGATTGATGGCGTCGTACATGCCTGCGTCCGGTTCACTTCTGGCGTCGATCCCCGCCTGCGAAAGCAGATATTCAGCACTACCATCAGTGGACCCGCCGTCTTGAATCACGTGCTGCACTGCAACTCCACGCTGAGCCGCCACAGATGCAAGGCAGCCAGGCAGCCAGTGCAGAGCGTTGAAGCACGGGGTGATGACAGAGAACGACGGAGTCATAGAGCGTTATCGATTGTTTGATGTGGCATCAAAGTTTTGTGTGGCAATAACCATTTTACTCGTGCGGCGAGTGACGGTGTAGCAGACACAATGAAGTCACCGAGAAGAGGCGGCAGCAACTGCCTGCCTGCAAGCAGCAGAACCACGACGAGTGCCAATGCCGCAACACCTGCCACAAGCGCTAAGGTTAGAACTGGCCCTGCTCCTCGATGCTCCAGGATGGTGTTCAGCGAACGAGTTGTCGCAAAGGCGATGGTTCCTAGAAGGAACGGTCCAGCAATCGCACGGAGCAAGTCTGCCAAATGAATGGATAAGGCCGCTCTCAACGGGTAAGTAACGACTATGCATCGCGCAACATAGACACCACAAACGCTCCACGCCAGAACGGAAGGCGAGTGGCGGGAAGCAATGCCAAAGATGATGATTGCAATCAGAAGAGACACGCCCTGCGTTTGTATTTCGCGATGCACCAAGTCCAGGGAAGAAAGAACGGGGCCGGTCATGGCCATCAGGGCATGCATGGACAAAGCGATCAAGAGAGGTTCAAGTAGTGGTGCCGCTGGCAGCCAATGACTGCCATACAAAACAGCAACTACAGTCCTGGCGCTGCCGGCGATGCCCCAGAAGATCGGCACGGTGACAAAGGCCACCCCGGAAAGACAGGCTAAGTACGCACGGCGGATGGGATCCTTGCGTCCCTCGGCGCGGGAGCAACTGGAGAACAGCACCTGCTGGATTGTGCCCACAATAGTTTCAGCAGGCTGGTTGGCTAGGCTAAATGCTCGGTTATAGTAGCCGAGCGCCGTTGATCCAAACGCGTTGCCAACGAAAAAGTTGTCGGAGTTGCTGATTCCGTAATTGATGATGTTGCTGGTGAGCACCTTTGCCCCAAATCGAAGGAGTACCGATCCCGAATTGTCAAAGGTAAATCGCAAAGAATGTTTAACCTTCCAGTACAGCAGGACGGCATAAAGCGCGGACTGCACCAATTGCGCTATCACTAGGCTCCACACCCCGGCGCCCAGAAGTGCTAAAGGGATCCCAAGTAGCAGATAGCTGGCGAAATACGATAGCAGTTGGGCCACCTGCAACGCCTGGAACTGCATGTTGCGCCGGAGAAGCGCGTTGGCTGTCTGCCCGAGCGCCTGTAAGACAAACAGGGGCGCAATGCCGACCAGCACGCCTCGTACTTGGGGATCGTGAAAGGAAAACGCGACCAAGGGAGCAACAACTGCACACGCCACGCTCATCACGATGGCAATCAGAAGCTGAATGGTGAAAACGTATCGAATCTGCAGATCGCTCAGTTGGGGAGCCTGTACCAACGCAGAAGTAAAGCCCGCATCAGCGATCAGGTTTGCGATGCCAACAACAAAGAGCGCTGCTGCTAGCTCGCCAAAGGGTTTCGGACCCAACAGACGAGCGAGAAAGATGCCGATCAGAAAGTTCGAGCCGCTACGGGTTACGACGCCGAGATAGTTCCAGCGCACACCTCGTAAGGCGGCTTTGGTTATGTCACTCATTGTATTCTCAACGCCCGAAGGTCAAAGGATATGTGTCATGTCAGGCGTTAGGGTCCACGTGTGGCGTACACGGCGGAAGTGGCCGCGGCGCCGATAAGAGAAGACCCATTGATGAGTAGGGATTTGGTACCGCTAGCCGGCACGTACACGATGTCCCTTGCGAACAGTTGAACGGGCGCTTCTTTGCCGCGCGTCATCTTCTTATAGGGCACAGTAAGTGTCTGGTAGGTGCCGTTTTCGCCGGCGCGCAATATGTAGACCTTTGAAGTGGCAGCGATGATGGTAGTCCCCTGCGCCAGGGAGACAGCCTCAAGCACGTTCATTCCGCCGTGGTCGACCATGACGTACCCACCAGGCCGTGCCACTGATCCAAGAACGTAAATAATGCCCGCTTTAGGCACGTAGATGGAGTCACCGTCCGCCAACTTTACCTCTGGTGAATCCGCCAGATCTCCACCGCGGGCGTAGCCAATCTCTGACGCCTTACCCGGCGAGCGATGCTGAAGCAGGATCCTGTTACTCGCGGCATTGGTCTCCCCGCCAGCTAAAGCCAAGGCATGGCGTACTGTCGCGGGAGGTGTCAGCTGGATGAGGCCTGGCGACTGCACCTCTCCAAGCACGGTGACGGTGATGGTAGAATACGACAGCAGCGTCAGGGTAATCTGCGGATGCACGAGTATTTTGGCTGCGACATACCTTTCACCGAGCAGGACAGCTGCCTGTGTCTGCGTTAGGTCCTCCACGTGAACCGACCCCAGCACTGGTACGTTCAGGTTGCCGTCCGGTCCGACGCGCAGATCGGTCGACATTTCTGGAACACCGAAAATCTCCAATCGAACGAGAAACCCTGGGCTGAGTGGCGCGTTACTGACAGCTACAGGCACACCTGGCAACACCTGCGCAGCTTGGGATGTAGCACGCCGACCACTTGGCGAGAGTTGATCAATGTTTGAGGACACGCTGACAGAGTTCTGAGCAACCAAGCTTCCACAGAGAGTCAGCATCACAGCTAGCACTAGTAGCGAACCGGGGCTCTGGACGAGCGCGTACAGCACCCCGGCAAGGCCACCCAGCACTAGACCAGAGAAGGTGTTACGAGTGATCTTTGGACCGGCCTTTACAATCGGCGGCCGTGCGGGGTCGACGACAGTAGCCGTGGCGGGATTCATTCCCTTGTAGGCATCTTCTTCTTGTCGTTTGGCATACAGGTCCTGATACAAGGCACGCTTAGACTGCGCTTCCTGCTGCAGAACGTGCAGTTGATTTACTTGATAATTAAGGGTGCCGACGGCACGTTGCTGCGCCTGCACAAGCTGTTGCAGGCCCGCCTCGGTGATCCGCGCCACCTGCAACTGGCTTAGAATGTGTTGCTTGACACGCTCGATCTCTTCACCGATCTGGCCGTCAAGGACGGTAATTTCATTTTGCAGTTGGATCATCTGCGGACTGGCTGGTCCCAGGTACTGCCCGCTGGAAGCAACTTGCAGCTTGAGTCGCGACCGTTGTTGGCGGAGCGAAGTAAGGGAGTTGAACGCGTCCCCGGCGAAGGCAGCATCGTCGGCATTGGCGCTCTGCTGTGCTCTTTGTAGCACCTCGAGAATCGCATCCGGGCCCTGGCGTTGCATGGTGGCTGCGAGTGCCTGCCTTTGCACCAATGAGACCTCGGCCGAGGTGAGGTCACGATTCAGTTGAATAAATCGCTCGACAACCACAGTGTTGGAGTTCTGGGTAGAATCGGGCTTCGTGCTACCCGTGTCGTCCGGATCGACGATGCCGGTGCGCTCTTTGTACTCGCTAAGTTTTTGTTCGCTGTCGAGCACCTGTTTTCGTAAATCGGTCAGTTGACCGGAAAGCAAGCCGGAGGTCTTTTCTGACGCGGCGATCCGAGCTTCAGAATCCGAGCGCACGTAAGTATCGATGACCGCGTTGGCCACCTGAGCTGCCCTTTCTGGATTGCTGTCAGTGAAGGTGACAGTGATAAGTTTTGTATCTTTCACCATCTGAACCTTCAGTCGAGTCTGAAACAATTCAACCAATCGCGCCTCCCTCTTGTTTTCTTCGAAGGCCGAGCCTGCGGAAGACTGCGCGATGGAGCTGTATGGCTTTTCAGAGATCAGGTTGGTCTCGGTAATCACACGGCGTGCAACAGCGGCACTTTGAAGTTCCTGCTCCAGAGTGAGCTGGTACGTCGTAAGTTCCTCATTACTGATGAAGTCGACCGGTGCGCTACTCCGTGCATTAGCTACGGACTGCTGTCCCTGCTTGCTCACTTCAATCGTCGCGGTGGCGTTGTACGTAGTGGGCTGCAAAATGCTGAATGTAAACGCCAGGGCAGCTCCACATGCGGCAAAGACAGCGATCGTGATCATACGGGCGCCGAGGATCCGCCAGACCGATGATTCCTGAATGCTGTCTCCTAAGTTTTCGCGCTCCGGCACACGATTCTCCATTCTCGCTCGATTGGCGCACTCAATATGACATTACGGAGTCTTGTCCGCCCTGAGAGGTACAGCCTCCACCCGCATCCTGCTGAGCAATCGCGCTACAAATCGTTCACGTCACGTATTCCGGCTAAAGTTGCAAATGTGGCAATGGTACACCTTCGAGTGACCGGGAACGGAGAAAACGATAGTCACCAGCTTCCTGTGAAACGCTCTCAAAGGTAAGCATCACAACAAAAGCTGGTGCCAGCATAGGGAAGAAGTAAGCAGTTCCATAAGCCAGCGACGTGGCAGCCGTAATCAACGCAAGAGCAGGGGGCCACACAGGTCTTGACCCTTGGTGGCGCGCAAGACCCATCCATGCAACCTGAACGACGCGGCCCCAGAATAGAAAGGCCAGAAAACAAAAGATGACGCCACCCGCCTCATACATGGACACATAAGCGCTGTGCGAGGGCAGCGGGAACCAGATGCCCCTCATTAGAGTTTCGGGGCGCGCACCGAAGGGGCGGCCCCAAGGCCAGTCGTCGCCCACCTGTTCGATTCGGGATTGCCATAGCTTCTCCCGAAAATCCGCATCGGGGTCGCGCGACGGATCGGTGAACGCATAGAGGCGCTTGACGAGATACGAGGGCAGAAGGCGTGTGTTTCCGTCCTGCACGATGTGGACTGCAACGATACCGATGATTGCCATCAGGAGCAGACCCGCAGTGAAACCTACCCGCACAATCTTTGCATTCTTCACAATGCGAGGACCAAAGGTGTGGATTAGCAGAAAAACCGCGAGACCGGCTAGTAGGCCCAGCCACTGCGAACGATGATTTGCAAGGGTCGCAACTATCAAGGCGGTGACGCCCAGAAGTACGAGTCGGGACCGGCCGACCTTCTGTACTGGCAGAAAGAACAGGGCGAAGCCAAAGATCGTGAGATGGATGGCATCATCGGACGGCAGGAAGCGATGCTCAACATCCGTACTGCCTGCTGGAACATTGCCCGGCGTTAATACCCCGATCAGACCCTTGGCAAGCAGAATCAGTACAAGCACAATGAAAGGGCGTCCAAGCAGCTTAAAGTCTCTGCTCTTGCGCGCGGCATACACGTACACCAAGGGGATGTAGGGCAGCAGGATGTCACGCACATCGCCGAGCGCCGCGATGATGCCGCCCACAGCATGGCTGACACCGCGACTGGCCATGATGTCGTCGTAGCGAAACATCAGGCTGAATAAGACCTTGATCAAGAGGAAGGCACACATCGCAAACGCGATCAGGCCCACGGGAGACCGCGTTAAGAACTGCGCGCCCCACCGCTCCGGGTCTTTGCGTGTGTGATAAACAGTGCCGACGAGTACCGCCAGCACTGCGGGGTCGGTGGAGCGACCAGACAGGAAGCCCAGCTGAATAGAGTCAGGGTTCTGATGCGCAGCGGCAGCGGCGACCCCGAGCAGTGCGGTCGATCCGATGGTCGCCGTCCAGAACCACTCCGGATAGCGCAGCGAGACATACACGCAGGCAACACACAGAACTAGGAAGAGAGAAGTCAGCAAGTTGGTTTAGCTCGCAACTTTATCGTTCAGGATCTCCCGGTAGTATTCGAGGTGTCCATTCAGCGCAACTTCGTGGCTGAACTGCTTCCGAATAAACTGCCGACCATGCCTGATGCTAGCATCGGCCCACACTCGGTCTGTGATGGCTGTACTCATCGCATCGGCAATTTCAGCCGGGCGCTCGATATCGATGAGCATGCCGGCGCGTCCGCTGTCCAGAGTCCATGCAACGCCGCCGCTGTCGCGTCCCGCGAGCACTGCGCAGCCACACTGGATCGCTTCACAAATGGTTATCGGATGAGCTTCAACCCGAGCCGGGTGGACCCATACGTCGATCTCCTCTGCCATCGCGCGCAGAAAATCGTGATGCAGCATGGCACCTCTGAATACCACGCCATTACCGCCCAGTTCCTCACGCTCGCGAACACTCCAGCCCGTCCCGAAAATAGAGAGGCGACTCTGAGGCATGCGCTTTTGCAGCACTCGAAAGGCCCGGATGGCATTCGGTATATTCTTTATGCGCCCAGGGCCCCCATAGCATCCAAAAGTGACCACGCCTGACTTCGGGAACGGACGAGGCGCCGATAGTTGTGGATCCACCTCTGAGATGGCATTCGGGATCACTCGAATGGTCCCTCGAAATTTGTGCCGCCGGCGTAGGTATTGCTCAACATACGGTGAGACGGCAATCACATGCTTGTAACCACTCAAAGTGGCGGCTGTGTTCGCGAGCAGACGCGCGCTGTATGCAAGATTCACCGGGCTGAGATTGAGCGCAATGCGAGCGTAGTCCCATGCGGTGTCATGAACCGTAAGTACTTTCGGGCCGTGCCAGTCGGCAACTGCTCGTCCTCCTTCAAGAGTCCACATAGCATGAACGAGTTCCGGTGCGCTCTCCGCCAGCAGCGCTAGAACGGCTTTTCTTTCCTGGTGCCTGCCATTTTTGACAAATTCCCAGCCTCCGGACCCGCAGTATATCCCAACGTTCAGGCGCGGGCTGCAAATTAGCATCGGGTCCGCGTTCCTGACACTTCCGATTACGGTCGTCGGAACGCCTGCAGACACCAGTGCCTCGGCCAGCCAGTTGGCAGGAATACCGCCTGTCGTGTGCATGGCGGCCAGGCGCGCTGCTGATTCAGGCGGCAGTAATCTTGCCATGCGGGCAGACTCAAAAAACGCAACGATCGCAACAGAGCTTGGAATCTGGGGCGGCAAAATCACAGGAAAAAGCCGTCTGCGCGAGGAGCAAGACCACCGAGCAGCACGGAGCGTGGCGGTGAAACACGCGAATAAGTCGAATATCTAATCTGTTTCACTACTTGACTCCGTCGGGTACCTTTTTGTTTGCCGATAGCACATCCATTGCGCCATTAAGGAGTGCCTTGGCGCGCCAGGCACTTCGGTACCAAAGTGTCAATTTATGCGATGGCTCAGGTAAGTGTGGATGGGAGGGACCACCCTGCAGGCTGGCCGCGAAGTAGCGCCGGTCGCGAAAGTGCATGTTTCTACGGGCGGCCCAGATGGAGTGGGTCGCAAAGCGAGCCGCTAAATCTTCATTGAAGTAAGAACCGGCATCACATAGCACCAAAGGCTTCAGGTGCTTGTAAAACTGCAATGAAAGGAGTGCTTGCTCCCATCGATGTTCCGGTCTTGTCGCCTTGATAAAGTATTCGGTTCGTCCGGCCTCGTAGGCTTCGTTAATGGCCTGCTCTGCCGTAGAACCGCGTAGGAACCCGACCACCGCAGCGGTCACGGTGACTTTGCCCACGCGAAAATCAGGAGTCACACCGCAGCCTTCGCAGGCAGCCTCTGATGCCTCTAATTCCAGTGGACGGTAGTTCGGGAGCAGGAAGTAGCCTTGCGCTTTGGTGATTTCAAGAATCTCGGGCACGGGCCGGAGAATACAGCATCCTGCGTCCAGCCACAGCACCTTGTTGGCGGGCGCATCCTGCAAGCACCACAGCTTCCATGTGTAGTGCTGTCGCCAGTGCGAAACAAAGGGAGGTACAAAACGTACGTCTATACCTGCGGTCCGCAGGAAATCCGTGGTAGCGGAACTCAGACCTAGATCGTAAACCAACACCTGCGGATGGTTGGGCCAGTTGCAGCGCAAGGAGCCAAGCATTGCCAAGAGCTGCGCGGCATAAGACTCGGATGCCGCAGTAATGATCAGTTCATCGAGATTCATGCAGGTGCTGGGTCAGTGGTACTACACCTGTGCAGAGGCTGTACTCTACGGCTCTTTCGAGAGCCTTGCGTTGTACACTCGCGCAGGATTCTGACTAGATGATTGCAGTCAGACTACCACGACCCTTTACTCAAGGGGATTGCGGCTACCAAGTTCACCGCACTACGGCCGTGTTCGCTATCTCGAAGAAGTGCAACCGTCTGATCTGTGATCAGAATGCTGTCGAGCAAAAAGGAGGCCGACGCGGACACGCTGGTAGAGCTAAGCAGCAGAGGAGGAGTGCTAGTGCGTGTGGATAAATCGGTAGGTCAGCCAAACTGAGAACGCCGCTGCAAGCTCAATCTCTAGGGCAACAATAATTCCACGCCAGACGGTGAGCCGTGGGGATGCCGGAGTTGGTCTCTCATGTGCGCTTACCGCATCCGAAGTTTGGGGAAAGGTGAGTCGATTCTGCAACGTAAACATGTTTTCTCCAGCGACATGCGGCACCTTACTCCATCTGGAGTATGATTGTCTCTCATTCTTCTTTACACTTTTGCGATGTAACCACAAGGTTCATTCCCTGCCGCGCGTGCATGCGTTCCTGGACTTAGTGTTGCCGACGTCGCGGAGTCACCTACACATGACTAGGCCCGAAGTTGCCCGGCCCCGAGACACAGATTTTTGGCCCTGCGGCGCATTCAGCAGCGGCTTGGAAGAGATCGCCGGGTCACGGTTGCGCAAAAAGAAGACGTCGAGAAGACCTTTCATTCTGCCAGTCCTGGTGAATGCGCGCGTTCGGTACGGAACACCTGTTCGGTCTACTGCAAATGCGTTTGTCATAAACGATGCCCTAATCGAGCAGTGTTCCTTTCACATGCTCCCAGGTCTTCCGGATGCCATCTTCCAGCGACGTGGTGTGCCGCCAGCCCAGTCCGTGCAGCTTGCTCACGTCCATCAGCTTGCGCGGCGTGCCGTCAGGCTTTGATGCGTCGAACACCAGCGAGCCCTTATAGCCGAGGACGCGCGACACCGTTTCCGCCAACTCGCGTATGGTGACGTCCTCACCCGTGCCCATGTTGATGAGGGGTGGCTCGTCGTCCCGCAGCAGCGTGCCGTAGACATCCTCCGGCAGGTTGAGCAGGGCGACGCAGGCCTGCGCCAGATCGTCGGAGTACAGCAGCTCGCGCCGCGGCGTACCCGTGCCCCACACCGTCACCTCCGGAGCGTTTGCCTGCATGGCTTCCGCGGTCTTGCGGATCAGCGCGGGCAGCACGTGGGAGTTGTTCAGGTCGAAGTTGTCGTTTGGACCGTAGAGATTGGTGGGCATCGCTGCCAGATAGCGCGTGCCGTATTGCCGGTTGTAGCTCCAGCACATCTCGATACCGGCGATCTTGGCCAGAGCGTACGGCCGGTTCGTCGGCTCAAGCGGTCCGGTCAGCAGGCAGCTCTCGGGCATGGGCTGCGGCGCCAGCTTCGGGTAAATGCAGGACGAGCCCAGGAACAGCAGCCGCTCCACCTTGCTCTGGTACGCCGCTTCGATCACGTCATTCTGAATGAGCAGGTTGTCGCGGATGAAGTCCGCCGGGTAGGTGTTATTGGCCAGGATACCGCCCACCTTGGCCGCGGCCAGCACCACGAACTGCGGCTTTGCTTCCGCAAAAAAGGTCTTCACCGCGTCCGCGTCGCGCAGATCCACCTCTTTACTGTCGCGCGTGACGATATTGCTGTAGCCCTGCCGCTCCAGCTCGCGCACAATGGCCGAGCCCACCAGGCCGCGATGCCCGGCGATGTAGATCGCCGCACCCTTGTCCATAAAGGCTGCCATCGGCCTACGTTTCCCGAACGTTGTAGGCTTCGAAGCCGTGCTGGCGCACCAGGGCATCGCGTTGCGCGCTTTTCAGGTCGGCCTCAATCATTTCCGAGACAAGCCCGTCAAAGGTGGTGGTCGGTGTCCAGCCCAGCTCCTTCTTCGCCTTTGATGGATCGCCCAGCAGCGTCTCCACTTCAGTGGGCCGGAAGTAGCGCGGATCGATGGCCACGATCACCCGGCCATCCTTATCGGTGGCTTTTTCTTCCACGCCGCTGCCCTGCCATGTCAGCGGCATGTCCAGCTTTGCGGCACATCGGTCGATGAACTCGCGCACGGTGTACTGCTGCCCGGTGGCGATGACAAAATCCTGCGGCTTCTCACACTGCAGCATGCGCCACTGCATCTCCACGTAGTCGCGGGCATGGCCCCAATCGCGCTTGGCGTCAATGTTGCCCATGTACAGCTTCTCCTGCAGCCCGACCTTGATGCGCGCTAGGCCGCGCGTGATCTTGCGCGTCACGAACGTCTCACCGCGCAGCGGGCTCTCATGGTTGAACAGGATGCCATTGCACGCGAACATGCCGTAGGCCTCGCGATAGTTCACCACGATCCAGTAGCCATACATCTTGGCCACCGCGTAGGGCGAGCGCGGATAGAACGGCGTGGTCTCCTTCTGCGGGATCTCCTGCACCAGGCCGTACAGCTCCGAGGTCGACGCCTGGTAGAAGCGCGTCTTCTTCGCCAGGCCAAGAATGCGGATCGCTTCCAAGAGCCGCAAGACGCCGATCGCATCCGAGTTTGCCGTGTACTCCGGCTCCTCGAACGAAACGGCCACGTGACTCTGCGCCGCAAGGTTGTACACCTCGTCGGGCTGCACCTTCTCCATGATGTGGATCAGCGACGACGAGTCCGTCATGTCGCCGTAGTGCAGGATGAACTTGGGGTCCGGGTTGTGGGGGTCCTCGTAGATGTGGTCGATGCGGCCCGTGTTGAACAAGGACGTGCGCCGCTTGATCCCGTGGACCTCATATCCCTTCTCCAGCAGCAACTGCGCCAGGTACGCCCCATCCTGTCCTGTTACACCTGTAATCAACGCCTTCTTCAAAACCAATC
>CAXTBQ010000089.1:0-314 GCA_964242065.1 uncultured Terriglobus sp.
CAGCAGCGTCAACATGTTGATCCGCAGCGGCAACAGCAACTGAATAACCAGCAGCAGCGGCAGCAGTTCGATACGCAGCGCCAGCAGCAGGCGTTGCAGCGCGGGCAGGAGCGCAACCAGGTGCTGCAGCAGCGGGACAACAACCTGCAGCAGCGCGACGCCAATCTGCAACAGCGCCAACAATTCGAACAGCAGCGGCAGCAACAGCAGCTAAACCACCAGCAGCAGCTGAACGAGCAACGGCAGCAGTTCGATCAACAGCGCCAGCAACAACAACTACACAACCAGCAGCAGACTCACCAGCAGCGCCAGCA
>CAXTBQ010000089.1:324-12766 GCA_964242065.1 uncultured Terriglobus sp.
GATCAGAATCAACAGATTTTAAAAAAGCAGCATCAGATTAACCAGCAGCGCCAGCAGTTCTATAAGCAGCGCCAGCAGCAAATGCTGAACAATCAGCAGGGACGGCAGCAGGTGGACCAGCAGCGGCTTCAGCAGGAAGCACAGCGGCAACAGCAGTTCCAACAACAACGGCAGCAGGCGGACCAGCAGCGGCTTCAGCAGGAAGCACAGCGGCAACAGCAATTCCAACAGCAGCGGCAGCAGATGGAACAGCAGCGGCAACAGCAGGTTCAACAGCAAAGGCCGCAGGTGCAGCAAGTGCAGCCGCGGGTAGAAGCCCCGCGGGCTGCTCCCTCCATGCCGCGCGCGGAGGCGCCGCACGCCGCACCGGCAGCAGGCGGCGAACACCACCACTAGAACCGGTTTACTCTGCATGAGAACCCTCGGCTTCGCGGGTTCTCATGTTTGTTTTGCTTTGAATGACGCTTTGCCGACACTTTCTTGCAAAGAAAGGTTCAATCCGCCGCGAACATTTGCCAGAGCAGCACAGCGTTCAGCCCGATGATGAGCGAAGCCACTGTCCAGCCTGCCACCGCGGTCAGCCGGTTATTGCGGAACTCACGCATGACGCCGCCGCGCCCGGTAAGGATGAGCAGCGGCACGAGCGCAAATGGAATGCCGAACGACAGCACCGCCTGCGACAGCAGCAGGACCTTCAGCTCGTCCAGTCCAAGGGCAATCACGGCGACCGCCGGCACCACCGTGATCAGCCGGCGCAGATAGATAGGAAACCGAACCGCCAGGAACCCTTCAATTACCACCTGCCCGGCGAGCACGCCAATGGTGGAAGACGACAGCCCGGAGCACAGCAGCGCCACCGCAAACGCCACCTGAGCCAGCGGCCCCAGCAGCGGCCCCAACGTCTGATGCGCGCCTTCTAGCTTGCTCACCGCGTCTTCGCCCACGCCGGACAGTGCAGCCGCCGCCATGATGAGCATGGCGCTATTGATCAGCCAAGCCCCATTCATCGCCACGATGATGTCGATCTTCTCGTACCGCAGATAGCGATGGCGAAAGTTTGAAAGCCGGCCCGAGTCGCCGCTTACCCCGCGCTCCACAAAGCTGCTGATGCGCGGTTGCATCAGCGACGAATGCAGATAAATCACGTGCGGCATCACCGTGGCACCCAGCATGGCAACGGCGATGTACAGCGTCTCATGGTTCAGCCGGGGCATGAGTACGCCGCGCGCGGCCAGGTGCCAGTCCGGGTGCGCCAGGAACACTTCAATCGCGTAGCAAAAGCCGATGGCACTGACCAGGGCAATGATGACGCCTTCGAAGTGGCGGAACCCGCGCTGGTTGAGCATGAGCAGCAGGAACACGAACACCGTGGTCGCACCCGCGGCCAGCAGCATCACGGCAGTGCGGCCCATGCCATGCGCCAGCAGCGACGGCCCGAACAGGAGATAAAACCCGAGGGCCGCGCCCAGAAACTCCGCAAGGTCTGTGGCAATGGCGCTGATTTCCGCTCCCGCCCACAGAAACCACACCACCGGACGGGAAAAGTGTTCGCGGCAGCTTTCCGGCAGCGTGCGCCCGGTAGCGATGCCCAGCTTGGCGGAAAGGTACTGCACCAGCATGGCCATGGCGTTGGACCACACCCAAAGCAGCGTGTAGCCGTAACGCGCACCGCCCACAATGTTGCTGGCGAAGTTGCCCGGGTCGATGTATGCCACCGACGCTACAAACGCCGGACCGAAAAATGCCCAGAGTTCGCGCAGGGAAATGCCTTTGGCTCCGCTTTCTCCCTGTGCCTTCACTGCCTGCATATCAGCCCAGTATAGGTGTGCCAACGGCAGAATCTCCTGCCCCTGCCATCCTGAGCATCCCCGAGTACTCCTGCCTCGGCATGGCAGCGTCAGGCTTTCTCGCGAGAAACACTGAAGGCTTGTTTCGCTGCTGCGGGGTCCGGGATACTTTACTGCGCTCAGGATGACAGGGTGGATAGGTACCATGGAAACGTAAGGGGACGAAGGATTTGAAGGTATTGGTCATCGGCGGAGGCGGCCGCGAACACGCCCTGTGCTGGGCTTTGCGGCGCTCGCCCCGTGTCACCTCGCTGGTATGCGCACCCGGTAACGCTGGCATTGCGGCTCTGGCAGAGTGCGTTCCCGTGCAGGTAGAAAGCGTGCCGGACATGCTCCGCGTGAGCGACGCGGTGCAGCCGGACCTGGTCGTCGTCGGGCCGGAAGTGCCGCTGGCCGCCGGTATTGTGGATGCGTTGACCGCGCACGGCATTCGCACCTTCGGCCCCACGCAAGCCGCGGCCCGCCTGGAAAGTTCCAAAGCTTTCACCAAAGACTTTCTGCAGCGTCATGGCATTCCGACTGCCCGATACCTCGTGGCCGGCACCGCGGACCAGGCACACTCCGCGCTGTGGAACTTTCCGTTGCCTGTCGTCTTGAAGGCGGATGGGCTTGCCGCGGGTAAGGGCGTGGTCATAGTCCAGACGCGTGAGGAGGCTCGGCAGGCCGTCGCGGACCTGCTCACCACCGGCAACCAGATTGTGCTGGAGGAGTTCCTGCAGGGCGAGGAGCTGTCGTTCTTTGCCCTGTGCGACGGCACGCACGCCACCGTTATTGCCGGGGCGCAGGATCACAAACGGATCGGCGAGGGCGACACTGGACCCAATACTGGCGGCATGGGCGCGTATTCCACGGACGCGCTGCTGCCCCCAGAACTTCGGGACTGGCTGCTGCGGCACGTCGCGCAGCCCACCGTGGACGGCATGCGGGCCGAAGGCTCGCCCTTCCGCGGCATCCTATTCTGCGGCATCATGCTCTGCGCGGATGGGCCACGCGTACTGGAGTTCAACACGCGCTGGGGCGACCCCGAAACCGAGGCCATCCTGCTCCGCCTGGAAACCGACATCGTGGATCTGTTCGACGCTTCAATCGACGGCCGCGCGGACCAGCTCGAAATTAGGCTGCGGCCCGGCGCGGGCGTTTCGGTCGTTCTGGCCTCCGCCGGCTATCCCGCAGGCGCGGAGAAGGGCGTACCGATCCACGGTTTGGACGCTCCGCTACCGCCCGGCGTAGAGGTGTTCCATGCCGGTACGGCCTTCGACTCAGACGGCCAGGTGGTGACAGCCGGAGGCCGTGTCTTGGCCGTTTCCGCCGCGGCAGATAACCTGCGCCGCGCGCTCGGCAAAGCGTACGAGGCGGTTGCAGGCATTTCTTTTCGAGGCATGCAGTTCCGCCGTGATATCGCTCACCGGGCTCTGGCGAAGGCAGGCCGCTAAACCCGCCCTTGCACGGCTTACGATAGGGCAGCGACGCGATGCGCTCCGGTCAACATGCCGGACCGAGGGTGGCACGACTCGGCTGCCGCGTCGCATCTCACGGACCGGAAAGGGAGGGAGTCACATGGCCATTTTCAACGTGATCACCTTCTTCATCCACGCCATCGCGGGTGCCATCGCATCTCTGCTCAAGGCAGTGTTCACGCACTTGGTGCCCGCGCTTATCGCAGCGGGTGCGGTGGTCGGGCTGACGGTGGCCTTCTGCACGTCGTGCGGCATTGGTGGACTGGCCTTCCTGAGGCGGCGCAAACGCGAGAACCAATAGCGTCGCCAACGACCGTGTGAACTCGATGTGAAGGGTTTGCGAGAAGGCAGTGGTCCCTTGGGCCATGAACAAGCTGCAGCGGAAACGAGGCCTTGGCCTCGGTGGTTTAAGAATCAGAAGTCGAAGTCTCTATAAAAGAAGCAGTACTTCAGCCCTGTCTCGCAAAGCGATTGAGATGTAGCTTTGCCGATTAGGCAATCTACCGAGGGCCGCGCCCGGTGCCATACCGGTAGACAACACCCACGCTGCCCTGCTTGCTGTAAATCACGCCGCTGGCGATCACGGGCGTGTTCCAACGCTGCAACTGACCGTCGAGCTTGAACGAGAACCGCCGCGAAAAGTCGTACTCAAAGCCTGCGCCACCCGCGTAAACATTGCTGATGCTGCTCAGGTAGGTGAGCGTGTTCTGCGGATAGCCGTTTGCCCCGTAATTCAGCTCACCGCGACCGGCCAACAGGGTGCCATATGGCCGGAAGCTGCCCCACAATCCTGTCCCACCCGGCTCATGCGTAACACGGACGCCGCCCAGCAGGCTCTTCTGCCCATCCACCTGGCCGGAGTCTACGGCAATGGATCCGCGCACCTCCGCACCCAGCCGAAACCCACGCAGCGAGTAGAACCCCAGGTCAGCGCCTGCCGTGATGGCCAGGTTGCGACCTTCCGGTCCGATACCGTTGTTCCCCGGCAGATAGGGTGACGATCCGAGCCCGGTCTGCGTCCCGGAAAACATGCCGAATGCCGAAAGGTCCAGCTTTCGAACTGCCGTCGGTCCAGCCTGCGCCCGCAAGACCGGACTGCTTACCAGCCCGACCAGCGCCGCCAGAACTACATTTCTGCAAAAAGCCCGCACACCTTATGCTAACCCGCACGGTGTGGCAGAGTTCCGGGATAACGGCGTTCGGCAAACTGAAACATCCTGAAAGCGGCACGGAACCCTGACCCGTTTGCGCCACCGCTGACGAACCATCGGATCGGACTTGGTAGTTTTCGCGGCCTATCCGAAACACAAAACCCGCCTCCCTGTTCGGAAGACGGGTTCGTGCAAGACAAGCACACAGACGCGTTCCGCTACTGCTGGAACAGCTCCACGCGACGGTTGTCTGCCTTGCCCGCGTTTGTGCTATTGGTGTCCACCGGGTTTGCCGCGCCAAAGCCGTCACCGGTCAGGCGCGAACTGTCAATACCCTGGGATTTCAGGTAATTCCCAACGCTGTAGGCCCGGCGCACGGAGAGCGACTGGTTGTGCTGATCGCCTCCCGTGGAGTCGGTGTAACCCTCAATGCGAAGGTGCGCATTGCTGTTCTGCTTCATGTACGCAGCAGCGTTGTTCAGCGTCGTCTGATCTTCCGGCGTCAGATCGGCGCTGTCCGTTGCGAACTTCACATCGCCTAGCTTGGGCGCGCCCGTGGTGGGAGCAGCGGCCGTTGCCGTGGCTGCCGCCGGAGCGGGTGCCGTCTGCCCGGTGTTGTTATGCCGGCCCAACAGGAACCAGGCAAGCAACGCCAGCAGCAGGAGCAGAGGCAAAAGCCACGCCCACACCGGTATCCCCTTCTTTTCCTCGAAAACTTTTACGTGTTCCGTTGCCATCGTTCTCTCTCTCGGATCCGTTCGGCGGCCTGCCTGGTAAGCACGGCCGCGGATACTTAGTAGCCTTTGGTCGTGGTGGTGCCGGGCGTCGTCACAGTGCCCGATGCAATCCCTGTGCCGGACGTAGTCGATGTGGTAACCGTCTCAACCGGATCCACTTCCACTTCGGTGTGCCGGACCGAATCGTTGATGGTCTCCGTGCGGTCCGAGCCCACCGTGCCCACGCGCACCTCTTCCACCACGCGTGCCACCTTGCCCACCACAGCTTCCTGCGCGGTGCCTACAGCTTCGATCACATGGCCGGACTGCAGATCGGCCTCGGTCAGCGGACGGTTCACGGGGGTACGCTCAATGACCACGCGCTCTTCGTGCAGGTTTACTGACTCGGTGACCGGCGTTTCCACCAGGCGGCTGTACACGCGGACTGCGCCGGTTTCTACTTCGCGCTTGCCGACCAGCAATACCTCTTCCACCACCGGGATCACGCCGGATGTGGCCGTTGCTGCGGTGTCCACGGTACCCACGGTGCCGGTGGCCAGCGGTGCCGCAGCGAGCGCAGTGCCCTCGCTCAGATCCGTATAGTCGCTCGACGACTTGGGAACGTCGGTCTCGTCGATCTTGTCAGCTGCATGCTTATGGAAAATACCTTCTACCGTCTTTGCCAGGTCCATCACACCCTCCACGATTAACACCACGCCGCCGTCTCGCACCTCTTGCTGCAAGTGCTTCAAATCTCGTGCGGGAATGCCGAAGTTCACAAGGTCTCCGGCAGCGTTGTAGTCATAGCCAGCGCCGTAGGTGCTGTCTCCATTTGCAATCACGGTGATGTCGGCCCGGGGAACGCCTGCTGCTTCCAGATCCTTCAGCGCTGCGGCCGCATGATCCCGATGATGAAACAGGCAGACATACTTGGTAAGCTGGGCGTTTTCTGCCATGGGTCCTCCAGAGCCGGTGCGGTCGGCAGGCGAAAGCCACTCCGCGCAAGACGCACGCAGAGGCTTTGACCGGTAAACCGCCGGCTTGCTGAGTTGTAAGGAGGCAGAAGGCGCGGAGCCGTCTGCGTCAGGTTTCGTTCGTTGTTCGGCCTTCGGGTCGTTACCTGCAGCACCCCAACTATGCATGGATAGAGCGCATGCAACGTGAGTGCGTTGCTATACCGCAGAAGAAGTCACCCTGCCGAATCGCGCCACGGCGAAAGGCGGCGTGCGGTATCCCGCAATACGGAACAAGCCCGGGCTCTCCACTTGTCTAACGGAATGAGCATTCGCTCAAGTCCAGCCACGTAGAACTCGCCACCTCGATCAGCGCAATCTTCTTTGCCCGAGTCCAGCCTTTGAGTTGCTTCTCACGCAGGATGGCACCCGTAGGCCCGGTGCACCGCTCGAAGTACACCAGCCGGGTGCAGCGGTACTCCTTGCTGAAGCCTCAAAAGCGCCGTTCTGGTGGTCCGCAATGCGCGCCTGCAAACGGCTCGTCATGCCGATGTACAGCGTCCGGCTCCGGCTTGCCACGATGTACATATAGCACTCGTACTCGCGCATGCACCGCATCTTCGCACAACATGGGCAAGTTGCGCTTCTATGCATTCGTCATCCTGAGCGGAGGGTGCACTCTCTATCCGTCATCCTGAGCGGAGCACGTAGTGCGGAGTCGAAGGACCTGCTTTCTTTTCGGAGCAGCACTGCACTCCCCAGCGGTGCGGTGCCCCCGCATCCAGCAAAGTACGAGCGCGCCCGCAGCACTCCGCCCCGCGCACGACCGCATACCCCGAAGCACCCACGCAGCCCGAAAGGAAAGCAGGTCCTTCGACTCCGCTACGCTCCGCTCAGGATGACGAATGAAATTGTGTGTATTTTTCGGGGTCTAACGGGCCGCACGTGCCTCAGCAACATTGATCTTGGCGGCGTGACCATGGCTTTCCAGCATAGACAGCAACTCGCCTCCGGAAATCAACGTCAGAGGTTTGTCTTTCGCGAACTCGTACGCATCAGGACCGTAGTTAGCTGTGGTTACAAGGATGCCCTTCATCGCACCCTCATGCTGTACGGTTCCAAATAGATCGCGGACTGCTGATACACCGACAGTGTTTGTGTAGCGTTTGGCTTGTATCACGATCTTGCCGCCGCGGATAGGATCACTGTCGAATACCACAGCGTCTACACCGCCGTCGCGGCTAGCGCGTGTGATTTTTACTTCTCCTCCGTTACGCGCAAACTCCTTTTCAAAAACTTCTCGTATCAAGTTTTCAAAGTCCTGCCATTCCATAGCTGCTAGATTAGTGCGGTCGTCGAGTCCGTCGATGACTTCGTAGCCATCGACAAAACGCACATCTTCTTTGCTGATTCTCTGAATCGGCTTGATGGGAGCAAGGTCGCTCAACCTGCTACTTGCGACACCCTTGAGTGACCGAAAGCAGGCCTTGGGGTCTACACGTGTGAGATCGAGCGGCAGGAATTCATCCCGGCCCGCTTGAAGCGAGAGGATGCACGCGTGTGTGTCAGCACCGGTGCTCCTGTCGACGCTACGCACCCAGCCATTGAAGACGATTGAGAGAACCTTTGCTTCAGAATCTGCATAGTAGAGGCGGTGCAATATGCCTAACGCACCTTGGTAGAGCATCGCGTCGTAGGTCGACTTCTTCCAGCTTTCAGTAACAGGCTTGAACGTAATTTCCGATTTGGTTTTCACATACCTCGCTTCCTTGTATTCAGGAAGAATTGTCTGGTCGGGCAATTCAAAATCGACAACAAAGGTGTGATTATCAGCTATAAACGATGACTCCCATTCTTGTGGAAAGTCATCGGGCAAATCGGTTCTGGAAAGCACTTCATCAAGTAGGAACTTGATAGCATCTGCGTCGCCAGCTTGGTACTTTGACTCTAAAGCGGTTAGAGAATCGTTCTCGGCGCGCTGCAATGCCAAGAACTGATCCTTTCTGCCTTGCCACTCTTTTTCAAGAGTGGCCTGACGTTCATGCTCTTCACTCTGCGCCCGTTCGATGTTGGCTTTGGTCTGCTGCCACTTGGCTAGAGCAGTTTCGTATTCATCAGCAGCCTGTTTTTCTTTAGCTGTCCGTCTTGATTTCATGACCTTATCAAGAAAGGTGAAAGTAGGCTGAAAAGAAGTCACGAGGGGAGCAAGAGGTACATCGAACGATTTAGTTGAAGTAGGCTTCTTCTCAGGAAACCGCTCATGATGCTGGAAAGTTGACCAAGTAGGCACAGGCTGCTTCAACAGGTTAGACATGAGTTGTTCAAAACTCGCTATCTTCGCCTGAACCTGCTCTGTTAGTGATTCAGCTTCGTCTGCACCTTGCCCGTGACCAAAAGTAATTGCGTCGCGCCTTGCCTGTGCTTCAGCCCTGACTTGATTCCGAAGTGCACGCTCATTCCATATAGCAATCTGTGCTGCAGCTTTTGCCTCAACATCGTACTTGGTGTGACCCTTGATCACCCGATAAGCGTTAAGCCTCTGATCCTCAATCCTGATTTCAAACATCTTGCTGGCGCTCCTGAATAGGTGAACAGAACTTTACCAAGTCTTCTGCCAAACCTCGGCAATCGGGTAGCGGTTCACTGCGCTGGGTTGGTAGTTGCTTTGGCTTAGCCACCACTTCAGGCGGGCGTCGGGGTCGGCGGCGAAGGCTGGGTCGGCTTTGAGTTTGGTTTGGAACTGCTGTTCGAGTTCGGGGTGGTCGGCGGCGGTTTTGGTGGCGATGGGGACGGACAGGTACTCTGCCGCGCCGATGCGGCCGGTGCGCTCGAAGACCGCGTCCATGAAGCCCCAGCGGACCAGCGCGTCGGGCGCGGCGGGGTGCAGCATGGCCATGATGATGCGGGCGCGCGGCTGGTTCATGGGCACGTACCAACTGCCCGCGGGCATGTGCATGCGCTCGGTGACGGGGCGCAGTTGAAAGTCGGTCAGGGTGCGGCCCTCAAAGGGGAACGCGTCCTTTTTCACGTCGAGAAAGCGCCACGTTTCGAAGGGTGTGTCGCTCAGGTCGCGCGGGGTGCGCTCGACCGTGACACCCTGCAGGCGCAGTTCATCCACGATGCCCGTCCACGCCGCCGGGATGAGGAAGCCGAGCGGCACGGGTGCGCTGGCCGTGGTCTCCACGCCGTCGTGCATGTTGACGGTGAAGTCGTCCTTCTCCGCCGTGAAGTGAGTGACGGGCTGGCCGGTGATGGGGCTGACGTCGGTCGCGCGCTTGAGAGAGTGGTACGGAATGGGGTGCGACTCGTCCGCCGTTTTGCCACCCAGGTACATCTGCTGGTCGCGGTGCCCGGCCATGGCTGCGTCTGCCGCGTCACTGGCGCGGACGGCGGACCGCAGCGCCTGCGGGTCTTCCGTCACAATGTCGATGCTGTGCAGCATGATGTCGTAGTTCGACCATGCGCGGGTCTTGGGCAGCTTGAGCGAGTGCGTCTCCACCAGCAGGCAGGGCCGGTTGCGCGCACCCGACCAGTAGTGCGAGTAGCGCGGCGAGAAGACCTCCACAAAAAAGTCTCGCTGACCGTTGCCGCTGGGCTTGCCGGTGCGGCGGGCGGAATCGTTATCGCCTCCACCCACGCGGTCCGCGTTCTGCACAGTTGGCGCGGGACGAGAAGCACCGCGCGCAGCCTGACCCGCGGCCGGGATACCCGGCCCGTCGCCACGCAAGGCACCGTAGGGGCTGACCAGGTGGCCGTCTGCCTCCATGCGTTTGTTCAGCTCCGGCACGTAGCGGCTGTTGACCCAGGCGCGGCTGGGCGCACCGATGTCTTCGTGCTGCGTCATGTCCCAGGTCACGTCGTACTGGTAGTCCGCACCGTCGGTCACGTGGTTGTCAAACATGAAGTCGGGCAGCCAGTCGTTGTAGAGCTTAAGAAACGCGCGCATCTCGGGTGCGTCGGCCTTCAGGTAGTCGCGATTCAGATTCAGGCCCTGCTCCTGCGGGCGGGTACCGGTGATGTCGGGGCCGTTCTGCTGGGGCCGGTTGAAGGGGCTTCGGTCCTCGTGGCCGTCGATCTCAAAGACCGGGATGACAACAAAGATGGCGCTGTCCAGCCACGCCGCCTGCTTTGGCTTCCGGGTCACGGCCATGTCGCGGACCAGCATGAGCGCGGTGTCCTTGCCCTCGATTTCGCCGGAGTGGATGCCGCTCTGGATCAGGATCACTGCCTTGTTTGTCCTGTGCGCGGCCTCGGGCGTGAAGGCGCGGTCCTTGCTGACCACTACGGCGTACATGGTGCGGCCCTCGGGCGTGGTGCCGAACGGGATCACCTTTACGTACTTCGACCGCTTCTCATACAGCTGCGCCTGCGCAACCGCGTCGGCGTACAGGCCGGTCTTCTCCCAGTTGGTTTTTTCTCCGATGGTGAGCAGTTCCGGAGCCACGCCCTGAGCGCTGTCGGCCAATGACTTGGCGGCGGCACCGGCGGGCGGCTCATACATGCTGTGCGGACGCAACGGCGAGTTCTGCGAATTGGCGGCAAGGGCAAGGGGCAGGGACAAACATGCAGCGGCAAGGCGCAAAGGGCGCATGGGCGGGCTCCTATGTCGGGTACGCATCCATTGTGCCGCATGGCTGACGCTTAAGTGACAAGATGTGGCAGATGTGGGTGCCCCATGTCTCCATAGAGACATGGGTTTAGGTCGCGTGTGACGAAAGGACCCACATCTCAAATCGAGATGTGGGGCACCCGCTATCTCCCTGAACGCCTTGGTTCGCTTGGACGCGATCGTCTTTTTCAAGTTTCATGGGCACTTGCCAAGCGTGTTGCGTGAACGCCCAAGATCTGCCGGTGCTTTCCTTTCCTGCGAAAGCCGGCATGCAGCCCCACGCCCAAAGCTGCCGTCTCTTTCGTAGCGTTCTTCAAAAGTGCTACAAACGGAGCGCACGTTAAATAAGTTGGGAACAGGATTCGCATGAAGTGGAGTAAGAGCGCCGGATCGCAAACCTTTGCAGCAGCGGCAATGACCGCGGTGCTGGCGACGACCGCCGCCGCGGTCAGCGCGCACGCGTTTGCGCAGCAGCAGGAGTCCGGGCAGATTCGCGGCGCTTCCCCGGCCAAGGGATCGCCGCAGGCGGGCGGCAGCAACAAGCCGACCGGTGGCACCGCAGCAGGCCCGGGTGAAGGTGGTCAGGCCGTTTCGGCCGATCCGCAACACGGCACCCAAACGACGCCGGCAGCCGGAGCGGACGCGGCCCATGGCGGCCAGGCCGGACCGACAGCGCGCGGCGGGCTGGTTGCGTATCCGGATCGGCCGCTTGCGCCGAAAGCGGTACTCGACCGCGGCAAAGCCACGTACAGCGTGAACTGCGCCTTCTGTCACGGGTCGGACGCGGGCGGCGGATCGATTGGGCCCAACCTTCTACGGTCTGAGGTCGTGCTGCAGGACAAAAATGGTGAGCTGATCCTGCCCATCGTGCACGGTGCGCGCGTGCCGCAGGGTATGCCCAAGATCGACATCCCTGACAGCTCAGTGCCGGACATTGCGGCATGGCTGCACAGCCTGAAAACCGGCGGCAACATGCGCTCCACCGAGAAAATCAACATCGTCGTGGGAAACGCTGCCACGGGCAAGCAGACCTACCAGCAGCTGTGCAGCTCTTGCCACGCGCCCAGCACAATGCAGGGCTTTGCCGACAAATTTCCGGACGCACGCTCCATGCAGCAGGCCTGGTTGCTTCCCGGCGGCGCAGGCGGCGGACGACCCGGCGCGACCAGCGGTCCCGCGCTGAACGTTCCGCCGGTCACTGTCACCGTCACCCCGGGAAAAGGCCCTGCCATCACCGGGCGGCTCGGCATCGTGGATGACTTTTACGTGGAAGTGACCACGGCGGACGGCGTGCTGCACCGTTACACACGGTCAAACGACGTGCCGAAGGTGGAGATCCACGATCCGCTGGCAGCCCATCGGGCCATGTTCCGCAAGTACAACGACGCGGAGATCCATGACATCACGGCGTACCTGGTCACACTGAAGTAAATGAGGTTCCGCATGCGCACTGCAACCCTGTTCGCACCGTTTGTTCTTGGCGCCGCGCTCGTCTCCTCTGCCGTTGCGCAGAACGCGAATGCCGCGGCGGCGCAAAGCGCCTCGCAGGTGCTTGCCCAAACCAAGGGACTGGACCCGGCGATGATCCTGCATCCCGCACCGGATAGCTGGCCCACGTATTCCCGCGATTACAGCGGAACGCGCTACGTTCCGCCAGGCGAGATCAACACCACCAATGTGCACGGCCTGACGCTGGCATGGACCCTGCG
>CAXTBQ010000090.1:0-12720 GCA_964242065.1 uncultured Terriglobus sp.
CAACCAAGTCGACGGGATCGTCTTCGGGCGCGTCGACTTCACCCTGTCGCGCGGCCTGCCGCGCGGAGCTGTCAACGCTCCCGCCATCACGAAGGCGGGGTTGCAGGTCGCGCGGGTGCTGGCGGCGGTCGGCCTGGTATTTGTTGTCTGGAAAACGTGGGCGGCGGCACGCTGGGTTTCGATTGGGCTGCTCGTCGCCGTGCCGGTCATCGCGATGTTGATCTTCTCCGACCAGAGCGTCGGATATCGCATGGACATGGACCGCGCCGCTGGAACACTCACCATGACAACCTACCGGGGCGCGGACAGGACCAAGCCCACCGGCACGTATGTGGATCCGCTGAGTGCCTTTGCACGTGCTGACATGGAGTTCGATCGCGACTTTCGCCGCATCACACTCTCCACCTACGACGGGCAGCAGGTTCGGCCTTTGGGACCGAATTACGAGGTCCTGGACAGCCAGTTCGTAGCTTTGGGCGCGATACAGCACTTCCTGGGGCAGACCGCTGCGCCAGCTCGTTAGGATTTGGCCGGCATGTCAACATTGAGCACATCGTCCCAGCAGCAAAGCCGTATCGAGTCCCTTGCACCCTGGGTGCGTGCGTGGCAGCTTGAAACGTGTCAGTTGTACTGGCTGCCGGTCAGCGAGACGCCCATGCCTTTCCGGCAGAAGCAGTGGCTGCTGGAGTTCCTTCGTCGCTTTGCCCCGGTCGCCGCGTGCCGGGAAGCCCAGCCGCAGACATTTTTGCAGATGAAGTCAATCCAGCCGTACTTTCGTGACGAGTTCATCCGCAGCAGCCCTTCCTTTGCGCCCATCATCGGGCTTAGCCGGCGGCCGGGTGAAGGTCTGCCGCCCATGCCGGACAAAGCGTATGCCGACGACCTGGCGAAGGGGCGAACGCAGTACGACGCTTCCAGCCTGCAGCCGGACTATACGTACTGGTTTACAACCGGCGGGCAGCAGGAGCTTTCGGCAAAGTTCCTGGGCGGCGGCGGCCTGACCGCGCTATACCTAAAGGACGATCCGGGCTCCCGCGCACCCAAGATCGAGGTGCCCAAGGCGGCCTATCGCAATCCGGGCATTGCTCAGTTGCTGCAAACGCATAACCTCGACCGTGTAAACCAAATCGGCAGTGCGCTTGGCTCTCCTTTTCTAAAGAAAAGCAAGCTGCTTTTTGGTGCGGATCTGAAGGATGAGCCGCAGTACCCCGGCCTCTTGTTCATCCTGCCCCTCCTCAGCTCTCAGGACTTCTTCCAAGCGCAGCCGGCCGACATCGACAACTGGTTCTCGCTCTTTGAGGTGTACCTGGGGGAAAGTCCCAGAGACAAGGGCGTGATCCTGGCCACCCGCCACGACATCGAAGAGGAACTCCTGATCCTGCTGCAGGCTATGCGGGATGAGGAAGGAGCATATTCGTATTGACGCCCGCCGGCACGGAAAGCTTTCTTCTACAGGAACTAGCCGCACCCCCCGGCTGGACGGCAGCATTGCTGCTGCAGCCGCTGCCGGTGGACGACGACCTGCAACGCATGGCCTATAGGGATGCCGTTGGCGGGTTGTTGGCCGCGCTGCCGCCATTCGCGGAGCCTCATCCGGAAGACGTGTTCCTCCTGTTCAACCGGCTTCGCCCCCAGGTGGAAATCAAGTTGCTGCAGAGCCACGCTCGCGGCTGGATGCCGCAGTTCGGCGTCGGCATCTGGCTCCACAGCGAACCTCCGCAGACATGGACGCGCGATGAGTTCGAAGCGGCAGAACCCGGCACCCTGCGTCCGGTGATCGAGCGTGTGGTCCGGGTACAGGCAGATCCGGGCGCACAGCGTTCCGCCTGGCAGATGCTCCTGGGAAGCGGGTCGCTGATCCGTGTGAGCAGCCAGACCGCCGAGAAGTTTGTGCAGGGTACGACCGATTTCCTGCTGCCCACCATCGCCGATCCCTCCCTTACCAGCTTTCCGTTTTACATCCCGCTGCTGCGTGGGGATCAGCTGAGGAATGCGTCCGCCGCGTATGACGTGCCGCCTGATGACCAGCTCCCGGGGGTGGAAGCCTACGTCCGCGAGAGCGTTGAAGACGGCGGCCTGCTTCTGTTGCTGCGCCAGGCCGGCGACAAGTTCTGGGCCGTAGCGGAGACGTCCTCCGCCGCGCTGCGCATCAACCGGCTGCAGCAGCCTGCAGCGTAAACTGACGAAGAAAACGGTGGAGGTGCCATCTTGCAAGCTCCGTTCATCAGCCTTGGATCGGAACAGCTCTCGTCAGCCCTGCTAAACGAAGTGGACATCGTGCAGCGGCTGAACGATCACTGGACCTGCCGTATCGTTCTTCGCGACACGCCGGACCGGCGTCCTCCCGTGGAGGACTATGTCGGCAAGGAACTCAAAATCTCCACCACAGAGGTGGATGGCACCGAAACCATCGTGTTCCACGGCGTGGTTCGCGCCATGCGTCTGATTTATGAGATCACCGGAGCTTGGGGTGCCGAGCTGGAGGCTGTTTCCGCCACCTGGAAAATGGCCCAGGGAACCCGGTTGCGCTACCTTCGGCAGCAAACCGCGCAAGCAGCGGCACAGGCCGTGATCTCAAAAGCCGGCTTGCAGATGGGCGGCAGCATGCCCGCCGGTGCCAACCTTTCGTACGTGCAGTGGGATGAAACGGACTACAGCTTCTTTGCGCGCCTGGTGGATGACGCGGAAGCGTGGTTTCGGCCCGCGGTCGATGGCTCCGGTGGCGTGGACGTGGAGACTGCCTTTCAAAGCGGCACAAAGGTGAACTGGCGGGAAGGCGAGTACGGCCTGCTGGAGTGGACCACACAGGGGACGCTGCAGCCGATCTCCGCCGGCGGCGCAAACTACGATCCGCAGGTGATGCGGAGCGCTGTGGTGGGCGGGTCCACGTCTTCGGTGAGCTGGTACGGCGGTGCGGCGGACAAGATGGTGGTGGCGGCGCAGTCGGCGTCCGGCAGCGTGGAAGCAGCATGGGTGGACCGGCACCGGGCGGCTAGCATCGACTATTTTACAACGCGCACGGAGCGCGAAGCGCGCCGCGGCCTGGCAAATACGGTGCGTTGCACCGGCATCAGCCGCAACCCCAAGGTGCGCGCGGGCGATACGCTGCAGGTCACAGGCTTGCCCGGTGTGGACGCAACCTACGGCGTCATTGAAGTGCGCCACGCCTGGACCACGCAGGGTTACGAGAACCATTTCACGGTGACACCGGCGCAGCGCTGGTCGCCGCCGGCGCGTCCGGCGCGGCCGCAACTGGACGGCGTGTTTCCCGCGCGCGTGGTAGACAACCACGATCCGCACAACCAGGGCCGCATCCGCGTGCAGTACTACTGGCAGGAAGACAACCAGACCACCTGGGTTCGCCTGCTGACGCCGCACGCGGGTGCCGGGCGCGGCACGCTCTTTTTGCCTGAACTGGGTGACGAGGTTCTGGTCCTTTTCGAAGAAGGCGACGCGGAACGGCCCTACGTTGTGGGTTCCGCGTGGAACGGTGTCCACCAGCCGCCGGCCACCGGGTTCCACAGCCCCGGTGAAACCAACGGTTCAGAATTCGCCAAAAACAACATCAAGCGCATCGTGACCAAGAGTGGGCATCGCATTACGCTCGTCGACACGCCCGGCGTCGAGACCATCTCGCTGGCCACGCCGACCAGTAACCGCCTGATGCTGACGGAAAATCACGCGGACACGGGTGGGCGGCCGGCCATCGTCCTGGAGAGTGCGGGGGACATCGTGCTGGCTGCTCCCACGGGCCGCATTCACACGCAGAGCATGTACCACTCGCGCGAAGTCGGCAGCTGAGCAGCACCCTGTGTGCAGCTCGGCCAGGCCGCGATCGGCACCGTGAACTTTGCCACCTTTGCCCCGCAGGGGGCATGATGGTACGGCTGCGCCTTCGCCATGCGGAGCCGCGCCACGACGAGGCTTGAACGTTTCCATGGCTCTGCTGCACGACGACCGCTTGTTTCCCGCCGACCCTGACACCCGGGCCATTGCCCGCCGGCTGTATGCCACTGTGCGCGACCTGCCCATCATCAGCCCGCACGGGCACACCAATGCGGGCTGGTTCGCGAGCGACGAGCCCTTTCCTGACCCCGCCAAGCTGTTCATTCAGCCCGACCACTACGTGCACCGGATGCTATACAGCCAGGGCGTGCGGCTGGATGATCTGGAGATCGGCAAGCCGGTCATCAGCGACCCGCGCCGGGTGTGGCGCATCTTCGCCGAGCACTACTACCTATTCCGCGGCACACCCTCGCGCCTGTGGCTGGACTACGCCTTTCAGGAGCAGTTTGGTCTCTCCGAGCGCCTGAATGCGAAGAACGCGAACCTGTATTACGACACCATCGCAGAGAAGCTGCAGACACCAGAGTTCCGCCCTCGCGCGCTGTTTGAGCGTTTTCGCATGGAGGTGCTTGCGACGACGGATGCAGCCAACGACCCCTTGAAAGATCACCAGGCCATTCGCGATTCCGGCTGGCAGGGTCGTGTCATCCCCACGTTTCGCCCCGACTCCGTGGTCGATCCCGACTTTCCCGGCTTTGCCGAAAACATCGTCGTGCTGGGCGAGCAGACGGGCGAGGACACTGACACCTGGGCCGGCTACCTGAACGCCCTGCGCAAGCAGCGGCAGCGCTTCAAGGCGCTGGGTGCAACCGCGACCGACCACGGCCATCCCACCGCGCGCACGGAGAACCTGTCCGCCGAGGCCTGCGAGCAGCTGTTCTCCGCCGTTCGCGAGAACGAGACGGATGATGACGATTGCGAAATTTTTCGCGCGCAGATGCTGACGGAGATGGCCCGCATGAGCGTGGACGACGGCCTGGTCATGCAGATCCACCCGGGCAGTTCCCGCAACCATAACCAGCAGCTGTTCGAGCAGTTCGGTCGCGATATGGGAGCGGACATCCCCACGCCCACCAACTACGTGCACGCTCTGAAGCCCATGCTCGACGTGGTGGGCAACGAGCGCGACCTTACCATCATTCTGTTCACGCTGGATGAGTCCGTCTTCAGCCGTGAACTGGCACCGCTGGCCGGGCACTACCCCTGCCTGCGCCTGGGACCGCCGTGGTGGTTCCACGACAGCCCGGAGGGCATGATGCGCTTCCGCGAGACGGCCACCGAGACCGCAGGCTTCTACAACACAGTAGGTTTCAACGACGACACTCGTGCGTTCCTCTCCATTCCCGCGCGGCACGACGTGGCCCGCCGCACGGATTGCGCCTTCCTGGCACACAAAGTTGCCGTGCACGTTCTGGACGAAGACGAGGCGTTTGTCCTAGCGCAGGACCTGACGTGTAACCTTGTGCGGCGAGCCTACAAGCTGTAACCCGGAGTCCGCCTTGCCTACCCTGTCCCCTACCGCCGACCTGCCGACCGGCTCAGCACCCAGCCGCGTCGGCAACGTGCGCTGGACCATCTGCGCACTGCTCTTCGTCGCCACCACCATCAACTACATGGACCGGCAGGTGCTCAGCATCCTGAAGCCCACGCTGCAGCACAGCATCGGGCTCAGCGAGCAGGGCTATGGCAACGTGATTGCATTGTTCCAGGTGTCCTACGCGGTAGGACTGCTGGCGGCGGGCAGGCTGATTGACCGGCTGGGATCGCGGCTGGGCTACAGCGTCATCATGGCCCTGTGGAGCCTGGCCGCGCTGGGCCACGCCATTGTCAGCACCGTCTTCGGCTTCGGGGTTGCGCGTGTGCTGCTGGGCTTGGGCGAGTCCGGCAATTTTCCCGCCGCCATCAAAACCGTGGCGGACTGGTTTCCGCGGCGCGAGCGCTCGTTTGCCACCGGTATATTCAACGCGGGCGCGACGGCCGGAGCGATCATCTGCCCGCTGACCATCCCGTGGATCACCATCCACTATGGTTGGCACGCAGCCTTCCTGTTCACCGGCCTCTTGGGTGTGCCGTGGATCATCTGGTGGGGGCTGAACTACCGCAAGCCAACCGACCATCCCACGCTGACCGGCGCGGAGTTGCGCCACATTTACGAGGAAAATGCGGAGCAGATGGCGGGTGCCAGCATCCCGTGGACGCGCCTGCTGACCTATCGGCAAACGTGGGGCATCACCCTGGGCAAAGGATTGACGGACCCTATCTGGTGGTTCTATCTCTTCTGGATTCCCGGCTTCCTGGACACGCGCTTCCACGTGGACCTGTCGCACTTGGGCCTGCCATTGATTGTGGTCTACACGTGCTCCACCGTTGGCGGGATCCTAGGCGGCTGGCTGCCCAACCTGTTTGATCGCGTGGGAATGACTGGTTATAAGGCGCGCTATGGTGCCATGTTTGTGTGCGCCTGCTTTTCGCTGCCAATGCTGTTTGCGGGCAGGGTCACCAACATGTGGCTTGCCGTGGCACTGCTAAGCCTGGCCACTGCCGGGCACCAGGGCTGGAGCGCCAACGTGTACACCACCGCATCCGACGTGTTTCCCAGCAGTGTTGTGGGCAGCGTCATCGGCATTGCGGGCATGGCGGGCTCGGTGATGGGCACGCTGCTTTCGCTGTTTGCGGGCCGTATCCTGCAGCTTACGGGCAGCTACAACACGCTGTTTCTACTGGCGGGTTCGGTGTACATGATTGCGTTTGTCTGCCTGCAGATCTTCGCCCCGGGGCTGCGCCGGGCTCAACTTCCCGCAGCAGTGGAGACGGTATAAGTGTCGAACCATCCTTTGAGTCTTGACGGTCGCGTCGCGGTTGTCATCGGCGGCACCAGCGGCATTGGCCGTGCCATGAGCCTGGGCCTGGCCGCGGCAGGCGCGGACGTGGTCAGCACCGGTCGGCGTGCCGAGCAGGTGAATGAAGTTGCTTCGGAGATCGAGGCCATTGGCCGCCGTTCGCTCCGCCAGCCCACCGACCAGACCGACCGCGTGCAGATCGAAAACTTGCTGGCCAAGACCGTTGAGGCGTTTGGCAAGGTCGACGTTCTGGTGAACTGCGCGGGCAAGATCAAGCGCACGCCCACGCTCACCGTACCGGAAGCCGAGTGGACCGACATTATGGACACCAATCTGACGGGCATGCTGCGCGCCTGCCAGGTCTTCGGCGCGCACATGATCGAGCGCGGCTACGGTCGCATCATCAACATTGCTTCGCTGAACAGCTTTGTGGCGCTGGCGGAAGTGGCCGCCTATGCCGCCAGCAAGGCCGGTGTCGTTTCGCTGACACGCTCTCTCGCGGTGGAGTGGTCGAAGCACGGAGTGAACGTGAACGGCATTGCGCCCGGTGTCTTCCGCACCGACCTGAACGCGGCCCTGCTGGACGGCTCACCCCGCGGCGCGGAGTTGAAGATGCGCAACCCCATGGGCCGTTTCGGCAAGACGGAAGAACTAGTGGGCGCGGCGATCTACCTGGCCAGCGATGCGGCCAGCTTTACCAATGGCCACACCATCGTGGTCGATGGCGGCGTGCTGGCCAGCGGCGTCAACCAGTAACTACGCGCGATTGATTCTTGCAGAAAGTTCGTTGACGCGGCCTTCCAGTTCCTTGTCCGTGCCGTGGAAGCTGCGGAGGTCCTGATCGATGCGGCTGAGATGACCCTCGACCTTATCCAAGCGAGCGTCTACGTGATCAAGGCGCCTGTCGATTGCGTCGAGGCGGACATCTACTGCGTCAAAGCGTGCACCCACCTGCTTGCCAAGCTGATCCAGCCCGCGATACATCTCACCACGTAAGTCGGTTACGCGACTGTTCTGATTCAGCCAAGCCAGCATGACAAGCACGAGAGAGCCAATGGCAGGCATGAGCAACGACAAAAATTGTAAGTTTGTCATCCAGGCTCCTCTGCGCATACGGTAACAGATTGGGTGTGGAGCGGCGATGAGGCATACCAGTACGATGCACTACGAGTATTGATGCGAAGGAGAGCCAGATGCGAGTTGGATTGATGACCCGGGAGTACCCGCCCAACGTGTACGGTGGGGCGGGCGTTCACGTGGAGTACCTGAGCCGCGAGCTGGCCAAGTCGATCAAAGTGGAAGTCCACTGCTGGGGCCAGCAGAACTCCGACGAGGGCAACCTGCACGTGCGCGGTGCCGAGCCATGGCCGCTGCTGGCCGAAGGCACTCCCGCCAAGTTCACTGCCGCGCTTGAAACGCTGAGCCTGAACCTCGCGCAAATGAAGCCGCTGGGCGAAATCGACATCGTACACACGCACACCTGGTACGTGTCCATGGCTGGCTTTCTTGCCAAGAAGCTGTTCAACATTCCATTCGTGCTAACCACGCACAGCCTGGAACCGCTTCGCGCCTGGAAGGCCGAGCAACTGGGCAGCGGCTATGCCATGAGTAGCTGGATGGAGCGCACCGCCATCCTTGATGCGGACGCCGTCATCGCCGTCTCGGAAGGCACGCGCGCCGACATCTTACGCGCTTACCCCGACATCGATCCCGCCCGCATCCACGTCATTTATAACGGCATCGACCTGCAGCAATACCAGCAGACCTCTGCCATTGACGCGCTGGTGAAGTACGGAGTGGACACCACGAAACCATACGTTCTGTTCGTGGGCCGCATTACGCGGCAAAAGGGCGTGACGCACCTGGTCGAAGCCGTAAAGTACCTCCTCCCGGGCACGCAGGTGGTCCTGTGCGCGGGCGCGCCGGACACGCCGGAAATCGCGCTCGAAATGCGCGAAAAGGTCGCCGCCGCACGCGCGGCGAACGCTAACATCGTGTGGATCGAGAAGATGGTCACCAAGGAAGAGGCCATCCAGCTCTACAGCAACTGCGCTGTGTTCTGCTGTCCGTCAGTGTACGAGCCGTTCGGCATCATCAACCTTGAGGCCATGGCCTGCCGCGCGCCCGTGGTCGCCAGCGCAACCGGAGGCATCCTTGAGGTGGTGGTGGACGGCGAAACCGGCTACCTGGTTTCCTTCCAGGCAGACCCGGTCACCACCTTCCCTTCGCAGCCGGAGCAGTTCGCCCGCGATCTCGCCGCAAAGCTTACGAACCTGCTCGCCGACCCGGCCAAAGCCAAGCGCTTCGGCGAAGCAGGCCGCACGCGCGTGGAGGACAAGTTCTCCTGGACCGCCATCGCCGAACAGACGATCACACTGTACGAAGGCCTGATCCGCACACGCGCCAAGGCCTAGACCTTGAGAGCCAGACGTGCAGCACTCCGGGTATGATCGGGAGCGCGACCGCACCTGAGAGAGACCATGAAAACGTTT
Organism: uncultured Terriglobus sp.; assembly: GCA_964242065.1. Lineage (GTDB taxonomy): Bacteria > Acidobacteriota > Terriglobia > Terriglobales > Acidobacteriaceae > Terriglobus. The sequence goes on from CAXTBQ010000090.1 coordinate 9,179, forward strand.
GCTGTATCGCTCCTTGCCCTTACGCTCACCTCCATTCTTTCCGCGCAGGACAGCAAAGCATTCCTCGGGCGCTGGGACTTCACCGTTACTCCTGCCAACGGTGGCAAACCATACTCGCAATGGATGGAGTTAACCGACAGCGGCGGCACGCTTGCGGGTAAGGTGCAGCCGCGTGGCGGCGCGTGGCACCCGATCGCGGACGCGCATATGGAAGGCGGCACGTTGATTGTTGACCTCAGGCAGCCAGGTACCAGCTCTGCGGCCAAGGACGAGTGGGACCTGACGTCACCAGCTCCAGGCAAGCTCTCCGGCGTGGAGAAGCGCGGCGACCTAGATGGCCCCACGCTGGCCGGTGTGAAGGCACCGCTGCTGGACCGTCCCATGCCCAAGCACTGGAGCAAGCCCCGGCCTCTCTTTGACGGCAAGGACCTGAACGGCTGGGAACCCATGGGCAGCGTAGACAACAACAAATGGATCGCGCGCGACGGCATGCTGGTGAATGACAACCCCGAGGTGCCGGGCGGTCGCCCCAAGCCCGCCGCCAACATCAAGACCACGGAAAAGTTCCAGGACTTCAAGCTGCACATTGAGGTGAACTGCCCGGAAGGCGGCAACAGCGGCATCTACCTGCGCGGCCGCTACGAGCTGCAGGTGGGCACCGAAGGCGGCAAGCTGCCCACCCACGAGATGGGTGCCATCTACAGCTGGTACCCGCCACCGGCCGGTTCAGAACTCGGCTTGGGCAAGTGGACCAGCTATGACGTGACCTTTGTGGGCCGCCACGTCACCGTGCTGCGCGACGGGGTGGTGTACCACGACAACGTGGAGATCCCAGGCCCCACCGGCGGCGCGCTCGACAGCAACGAGTCCGAACCCGGCCCGTTCTATCTGCAGGGCGACCACCATGGCGTCATCCAGTACCGCAACATCACCATCTCCGAACCGGCGAAGTAGCCTTCGCGACCACCCAAAGGAGAGCACCATGCAGCAGCGCACACTCGGCAAGGACCTGAACGTATCGGCACTCGGCCTTGGCTGCATGGGGCTCAGCTTCGGCCTGGGCCCGGCAACGGAGAAGAACGAGGCCGTCGCACTCATCCGCGCCGCTGTTGAGCGCGGCGTAACCTTCTTCGATACGGCGGAGGTCTACGGACCGTACGTCAACGAGGAGGTCGTGGGCGAGGCGCTGGAACCGTTCCGCAAGGACGTGGTCATCGCCACCAAGTTCGGCTTCGAGCCGGACCCCGCGAACGAGGGCAGGTGGAGCAAAACGAACTCGCAACCGGACCACATCCGCAAGGTGGTCGAGGGTTCGCTCCGGCGGCTGCGTGTGGAGAGCATCGACCTGCTCTACCAGCACCGCGTCGACCGCAACACGCTCATCGAGGACACCGCCGGTGCCGTCCGCGACCTCATCGCCGAAGGCAAGGTCAAGCACTTCGGCCTGTCTGAAGCCGGTGCGAACACGATCCGCCGCGCGCATGCCGTCCAGCCCGTCACCGCTCTGCAGAGCGAGTATTCCCTGTTCTGGCGCGAGCCGGAGGAGTCCGTCATCCCCACGCTGGAGGAACTCGGCATCGGCTTTGTGCCGTTCAGCCCGCTGGGCAAAGGCTTCCTCACCGGCGCGGTCCGCAGCGATACCAAGTTCGACAGCACCGACTTTCGCGCCCTGGTGCCGCGCTTCAGCGAGGAGAACCGCCGGGCGAACCAGGCGCTGGTGGACGTTGTCACAGGCTTCGCCGCGCAACGGAACGCCAAGCCCGCGCAGATCGCCCTTGCCTGGCTTTTGGCCAAGCAGCCCTGGATTGTCCCGATCCCCGGCACCACCAAGCTCTCGCGTCTGGAAGAAAACCTCGGCAGCGTAAACCTCACGCTCACCGCGGACGAGGTGGAGCAACTGGAACAAGCGTCCGCCGCCATCCCCATCGCAGGCGACCGCTACCCGGCCACCCACGCCAGACTCATCGACCGTTAGCTGCGCATCTGCGGCTTGGATGGACTACGTAGGGTACGTTGCAGCGACCCAGAGAGCCGAAGGCTCGACGCATAACAGCCTGGGCCGAAGGCCCAGGTAGGTAGAGCCAAATCATTCGAGCGATAAAAGGCGCGGCACAACCTTTGCTTCCGCTCCCGCGAACAGGCCTATTTGCTGCGATCCGCTGTACTCCAAGCGTCGATTCTTCTATTCCGCAATCACGCCGGTGCATCAGGGCGTAGCCGTGCTGGTGACCAGGAAACGGCGGTTGAGCCAGCGGCGCACCGGTTCGTCGTACAGCTTCAGGCAGGCATACGCAATGGCAACCGCCGCAACGAACAGGACCGCACCCCACAACACGCCCTGCGCCGGCGTCAGCTTGCCGTCGTACACCTTGGCTGTGTAGATGTAGATCAGCGAGTAGTGCGTGATGTAAAGCGGATACGAAATGCCGCCGAGAAAGCGGCACACGCCCGTGGCGAGGCGCCCGCGAATCTGCTCGCCCGCGCCCATGGCCACGATGACCGGGAACACGACGAGGATGACCGCAGCCTCATACAGGCCATTGCGCCAGCCCGTCTCATGCATGCCGAAGCGCGGCAGGACAAGGGTAAGGATGAGCAGCAAACTACACCACACGAAGTTGTGCCGCACGTGGATACGCCGGTGCATCCGCTGTAGCAGCATGCCTGCGAGGAACGGGTAGCACAGCCGCAGAAAGCCGATCTTCAGCTCCAGCCGGTTCAGCGTCCATCCGCCCGTGATGTCGCCGCGCGGCGTGGTCAGCAGGTACTGCGTCAAGCCGGCCCCGGCGATGACCGCCAGCACCCCGAGCACACGGTTTGACGCCTTGCGCAGGCCCAGCGCGTAGGCGATGTTGGCGAGGTACTCAAAGAAAAGTGACCACGCCGTCCCGGCAAGCGGCTGCATCTCCTGCCAGCCGCGAATGTCCATGCCCACCGTGATGGGCAGCACCGTGCACCCGATGAGCGCCACCAGCACGAGCCGCCACACCGGCGTGATGGCCACCAGCGGAAAGATGACCGGGCTGGCGCTCCGGTAAAACAGCAGCGCGCCCAGCACCGTGCCCGCCAACACCATGGGCTGCAGCCGAATGATGCGGCGCTTGAAGAAGTCCCACAGCGTCATACCCGGCCGCCCGTTCACACCATCCCAGCGGTCGTCGTACGCATAGGCAATCACAAAGCCCGACAGCAGAAAGAAGAAGTCCACGGCCAGGTAGCCATGGTTGATGATCTGCCGCCGGTGGTCGCCCCCATTCCACGTCTCGCAGGTGTGGAATAGCACCACCATCATGGCCGCAACGCCACGCAGCCCATCCAACACCTCAAAGTGCTGCTTCGGCTGCACCCGCACTTCCGGCTGACTCATGACCTGCGACTCTGGCATGAGGCACATCCTACAAGCCAGGTCAGGCGCGCTTCCCTGTATAAGTGATCAGAGCCGAAGGCTCGACGCATAACAGCCTAGGCCGCAGGCCTAGGTAGACGAGTCTACAGATTGTGAGCGCTGAAGGCGCGACGCATACATTCGTACACCTTCAATC
>CAXTBQ010000091.1:0-2243 GCA_964242065.1 uncultured Terriglobus sp.
GCAAACATACGCTTGGGTGTAGTGCCGCCGGAGATGGCGATGCGCGCCACGCCGCGTGCTTCCGCCGCCTCCTGCGCGTACTTCGTAAACGCCTCCGCCGCGGCCTGCGCCACGCGTTCTGGTGTGTCGTAAACGAGAAAGTCAGCGATCGTTGTTCGTGCCATGTTCTTTCCTGCAGTGCATGGATGCCGCTGGGCCTCCGCCGATTGCACGGTGACGCGTAAAAGTGAAAGAGCGCCGGCAGACGAGCACCGGCGCCGTGGCAGTACGAGCTTACGTCAGTTACTCCATTTACGACCATCGCGCGTGAGCAGGTCATCGCCTTCAGCTGGACCCCAGGAACCTGCGGCGTAGTTCGGGAAGTCCTTCTTCTGCACCTTCCATGCTTCAAGAATGGGCGTCATCAGCGCCCACGTCGCCTCCACGCCCTGACCCTCAGCAAAGAGCGTGCCGTCGCCCAGCATGGCATCCAGCAGCAAACGCTCGTAACCGTTGGCAGACGATTTGCCAAACACGTCTGCGTAGGAAAAGTTCATCTTCACCTGCGCCAGATTGGTTGTGGGGCCAGGAATCTTCGCACCGAACTTTAGCGAAATGCCGTCTTCCGGTTGGATGCGCAGCGTCAGGACATTAGCTTCCAGCTGCTTCTCATCCGCATCGGCAGATGCTTTAAACATGTGCAGTGGCGGCTGCTTGAAGGTAATGACCACTTCCGTTACCCGTGTCTGCAGGCGCTTGGCCGCGCGAATGTAGAAGGGGACCCCCGCCCAGCGCCAGTTGTCGATGTTCAGCTTCATGGCGGCATAGGTTTCGGTCTGCGACTCCGGGTTGACGCGGTCCTCCTCGCGGTATCCCTTCACCTGCTGGCCGTCCACCGTGCCGGGGCCGTACTGTCCGCGTGCCGTATCCTCCACCGGGATGGGCTCAATCGCCTTCCACACCTTCAGCTTCTCCACACGAACCGCATTCGACTCAAAGCTGTCTGGCGGTTCCATGGCTACAAAGCTGAGCACTTCCATTACGTGATTTTGCAGCACGTCGCGCAGCGCACCGGCGGCCTCGTAGAACGGCCCGCGGCCTTCAATACCGATGCTCTCAGCGGCCGTAATCTGCACGCTGTCGATGTAATTGCGGTTCCACAGCGGCTCGAAAATGCCATTACCGAAGCGGAAGACCGGGATGTTCTGCACTGTCTCCTTGCCCAGGTAATGGTCAATGCGGAAGATCTGGTCTTCACGCAACACCGCATTGATTTCGCTGTTTAGCTTCTTCGCGCTCTCCAGGTCGGTGCCAAACGGCTTTTCGATGATGAAGCGAACCCAGCCATCGCCTTCATGGTTGGTCATGCCGTGCTTGCCCAGACGCTGCGTAATGTCGGCAAAGTACTCCGGTGCAACCGCAAGATAGAACAGGCGATTGCCGTTGGTGCCGTACTTGCCATCCTGCTCTGCAAGGTATTTCTTCAAGCCTTCAAAGCCCTCATCATTATCGAACTCGGTCTTGAAGTACAGAATGCGGTCGACGAACTTGCCAAGCTTGTCCTCGTTCTCCTCGACACCGCCGCCTTTCAGGATGCCGTCTTTCATATCCGGCGCAAAGGTGGCAGACAGATCGCGGCGCGCCACGCCCACCACCACGAACTTCTCCGGCAACAGGTTCTGCTGTTCCAGGTGGTAGAGTGCCGGCAAAAGCTTACGCTTGGTCAGGTCGCCAGAGGCGCCGAAAATTACCACGATGCAAGGCTCGGGCACGCGCTCCGTCGCCTTGTTCGCCTCCGCATTTGCCTGTGAGACGTTGATGCCAGATGTTGCCATGAACTCTTCCTCTTCCGTTACTTGCTTGGACTTAGATGACGGCACAGCGGCGTGGATGCCGTGAAATCGGCTGCCACGCCGCGCCCGGAGGCAGGTCTACTCCGTCTTCATGGCATGGCCGCCAAAGGCGTTGCGCATCACGGACAGCATGCGGTCTGTCAGGTTGTTCTCCTCGCGCGAGCGAATGCGGCGGATGAGCGACTCCGTGATGACCGGCGCGGACACGTTGAGGTCGATTGCCTCGGCAACGGTCCAGCGCCCTTCACCGGAATCCGGCACATAAGGCGCGATACCGTTCAGTTCGGGGTTCGCCTTCAGCGCGGCAGCAGTCAGGTCCAGCAGCCACGAACGCACGACGGAACCGTACTGCCAGATCTCGGCAATCTGCGCGTTGTCAAGCTTCAACTCTTTCTTGGCTTCAAAGATCGC
>CAXTBQ010000091.1:2253-12585 GCA_964242065.1 uncultured Terriglobus sp.
CCGTGATCTGCCCGAGATCGAGCTGCAACGGTTCTTTGGCCGCCATGATGGAGAAGCCCTCGGCATACGCCTGCATCATGCCGTACTCGATGCCGTTGTGCACCATCTTGACGAAATGGCCTGCACCTGCAGGGCCGGTGCGTCCCCAACCCTTGTCGGGGGCGGGTGCCAGCGTCTCCAGCACGGGACGGATCTTCTCCACAACGTCTTCGTCGCCGCCCACCATCATGCTGTAGCCCTCTTTCAGGCCCCACACGCCGCCGGAAGTGCCCACGTCGACGAACGCAAAGCCTTCCTTGGCGAGTTCGTCGTGGCGGCGGATGGAATCCTTGTAGTTCGAGTTGCCGCCGTCGATGAAGATGTCGCCGGGCTGCATCAGCGGCTTGAGCTTGGCGGTAGTCTGGTCCACCGGGTCGCCGGCGGGCACCATGATCCAGATGGCGCGCGGCGTCTGCAGGTTCTTCACCAGGTCTTCCAGCGAGTTCACGCCCACGGAACCGGCCGCCGTCAACTTGGCCGTCGTGTCCTTGTTGAAGTCAAAACCCACTACCTTGTGGCCGCCCTGGCGAAGACGCTCCGCCATATTGCCGCCCATTTTGCCCAAACCGATTAGACCGAGTTCCATCGTTCTCCCTCTCTCTTGCTTGCACGTTAGATATGATGTGGTGGAGCTTTGACAATGCGAGCCAAGACTCAAGCGTTCGCTATTTGCGCGGCTCAATAGATGAGTTAATAAAGTTCATAACTCTCTTAAGCTCTTCAGGAGTCATCTTTGCTCCAAGAGAAGCCCAATCAACTTGACCGCTCTTCTCAAATGTCATAAAGCCTTCACTTGCTACACCGGCTCTAATTGTGTCGTTCGCATCAGCTATAGCTAAGCTGGCTTCACCGTCTTTTCCAGCGCCAACAGTAGCGCGATCCTTCCCGTTCCCGTCACGGAATGTCAGAGCAGTCCCGTCAGGAGAATCTCTAACTTTGAATCTATCTATGTTGGTCCCAGGCCGGGTCATTGCGAAAACCGTTTCTTGATCTCCTGATGCAAGAAAGTTAATCCTACTTCCGCCCTTCACGTCTGCGATGAAGAGGCCGTTATCAGTAGAACCAGTCCCGAGAGTTACGCCCCTCGAGCCGTCCTGGTTCAAAAGCTGCAGAGCGCTAGACTTCTCATTAGCGGAAAGGTCTGCTCTCGCTCTCCCGTCTGGATTGACTACAACAAAGCGCTGAGCAAAGATGGCCTTTGGTGGAGGACCCGCGGCTCCAACGAGAACGAAGAGTCCCAGGCAGCCCAAGGTAACGACCAGTGACACCTTAAGCTGCCTGTTGGAGCGTTCGAGGCGAACAAGACGAGACTCCACACTCATGACTCCTCCTGCTAGTCAGGACTTCATTGTTATTTAGCGCGCAATAGCCTTCTGCGCGGATTTGATGATGGCTTCAGGTGTGAAGTCGAACTTCTCCAGCACTTCCGGCCCGGGTGCCGATCCACCGAAGTGATCGAGCCCAACGATGCCGCCATCGCGGCCCACATACTTCCACCAGCCCTGCGTCGCACCCGCTTCCACGGCGACCTTCGCAACGCCGTGCGGGAAGATACTCTGCTTGTACTCCTCGTCCTGCTCTTCGAAGATGGCGAACGACGGCATGGAGATGACACGCGCCTTCAGACCAGCTTTTTCGAACTCCGGCAGCGTCTTGAGCACGAGCGAAATCTCCGAGCCGGTGGCGACCACGATCACGTCAGGGTTCTCGACATCGATCAGGATGTACGCGCCCTTCTTCGGGCCTTCCAGCACCGGATACTTGGTGTGGTCGAGCACAGGCAGGTCCTGCCGAGAGAGCGCCATGAACGAGGCGTTCTTCCGCTCGATCATGAGCTGGTAGCAGGCGGCAGTTTCGTTCGCGTCGGCCGGGCGAAAGTCGGTGAGCTGCGGAATCGCGCGCAGCGCCATCAGGTGCTCTACCGGCTGGTGCGTGGGCCCGTCCGCGCCCAGGCCGATCGAATCGTGCGTGAACACGAACAGCGAGTGCGTGCTCATCAGCGCGGCCATGCGGATGGCACTACGTGCGTAGTCGCTGAACACAAAGAACGTGGAGCCGAACGGGATGTAACCGCCGTGCGCCGCCATGCCGTTGACCGCCGCGCACATGCCGAACTCGCGCACGCCGAAGAAGATGTTGCGGCCCTTGGGATCGTCGTGGAACTTGGGCGAATCCTTGATGATCGTCTTGGTGGAAGAGGTCAGGTCGGCCGCGCCGCCCATCACTTCCGGCAGCGCCTTGGCAATGGCCTGCAGCACCACTTCGCCAGCCGAGCGGGTCGCAATGGCCTTCTCGGTAGGGAAGGGCTTGATGTCCTTGGCCCAGCCTTCCGGCAGCTCCTGCTTGATCACGCGCTCAAACTGCGCGGCCAGCTCTGGATGCGCGGTCTTGTACTTGGCAAACAGCTCGTCCCAGGCCTTGTGCGCTTCCTGTCCACGCGGAACAGCCTGGCGCCAGTTGTCCAGCGCTTCCTGCGGCTCGGCGAAATCAACGTCCGGATCGAAGCCGAAGAATTCCTTGGTCTTGCGGGAGGCTTCCTTGCCCAGCGCCTCGCCGTGCACCTTGCTGGTACCGGCCTTGGGCGAACCGTAGCCGATGACCGTGCGAACGCGGATGAGAGAGGGCTTCTTAGTCTCCAGCTTGGCCAGGTTGATGGCTTGCTGCAGCTTCTGCAGGTCGTTGCCGTCGTCGACAAACTGCACGTGCCAGTGGTACGCGTCAAAGCGCTTGTCCACGTCTTCCGTGTAGCTCAGCTCCGTGGGGCCGTCGAGCGAGATCAGGTTGTCGTCGTAGAACACGATCAGCTTGCCCAGACCCAGCGTGCCGGCCAGTGAGCAGGACTCGTGCGAGATGCCTTCCATCAAGCAGCCGTCACCCACGATGCAATACGTGTGGTGATCGACGATGGGCATGTCCGGCTGGTTGTACACCGCAGACAGGTGCTTTTCCGCGATGGCGAGACCGACCGACATGGCAAGGCCCTGGCCCAGCGGACCGGTGGTCACTTCCACACCGTCGGTGAAGCCGTATTCCGGGTGTCCCGGCGCGTGGGAGTGCCACTGGCGGAACTGCTTCAGGTCGTCCAGCGAGAGGTTGTAACCGGACAGGTGCAGAGCGCCGTACTGCAGCATGGACGCGTGGCCATTTGAGAGCACAAAGCGGTCGCGGTCGGTCCACTTGTGGTCCGAAGGATCGTGCTTCATGTTCTTGGCGAAGAGCAGGTATGCCAGCGGCGAAAGCGCAATGGGCGCGCCCGGATGGCCGTTCGCGGCCTTTTCGATGGCGTCGACTGCAAGCAGCCGGAGGGTATCAATAGAAATCTTGTCGAGATCGGTCATTCGTTCCTCTGCGGTGTGGGCGTCGCGACGCCAGGTCCCTAAGTGTCACATCCCGCGGCTCTGGCACGGGTTACGCGTTCCGCCAGTGTACAAGCCGCAGCCTGTTGGGATGTAAAAAGCTGGAGCGGAGGTGTTTGTGGAGGGTCTGCCTGTTTCCGTCATCCTCTGGGAGCGAAGTCCTAGGATGGTGATCCCCGGCGTGATGGTTTTGACCTTCTGGGGAGAAAGCCCGGAAAGCCTTGCAGAGAGTCGAGTGCGTCGGGATCCTTCGCTTCGCTCAGGATGACGATGCCCTGGGTGCCCCATGTCTCGCAGAGACATGGGATCGAACTCTGTGCCGCTACGAAGGTCCACGTCTCAGAAGCGAGACGTGGGGCACCCCCCAATCCGCTCCACTAAAGCCTGCCGCCGGCCTTGATCTCCAGGTATTGCGAGATGGCATCCGGTGCCAGGCGTGAGTTTGTGGTTTCCACCACCAGCACGCCCTGAGCGCGCAGTTTGGCCAGCGCCGCGGCGCGTTGTTCCAGCATTTCCTGCGCGGCGGTGCCGGCGTACATGCCGCGGGCGGTAGAGGGCTCTGCCTCAGCCAGCGCGTTCAACTCCGGATGCTGCAGCAGTACCAGCACCACCAGGTGGCGGCGCAGCAGGCTCGAAACGGCGGCCATGATTTCCGGCTGACCCGCGCTTTCCGTCATCTCGGTGATCCAAACAACCAGGCTGCGCCGCCGCTGCAACTGCCGCAGGCGAGACGAAGCCATAAGGTGATCGGCTTCCGCAGATTCCGACCGCACCCTTGATAGCGCATCGAGCACGCGGCGGAGGTGCAGATGGCCGGAGCCGGGCAGCAACTGCTGCTGCACGCGGCGGCCATAGGTGAGCAGCGCAAATTTGTCACCGGAGCCGTCCACGACACGCGAGAGCAAACCCGCGGCTGAGGCTGCGCTATCAAGCTGTGTGACCACGGCAACGGCATCGTCCTGCTCGTCCCCGTGATACGATCCCATGCCGTACGCTGTGCGCGACAGGCGGCCCGCATCCATCACGACCCACACCTGCTGCGAGCGTTCGGTGGTGTACTGCCGCGTAATCAGGCGATTGTGCCGCGCGGTGCTGGTCCACGAGATGTTGCGCATCTCATCGCCCGGATGGTAGTCGCGCATGGCTTCAAACTCGCGGCCCAGGCCAATCTGCCGCAGCTTGCGCTTTTCCAGCTCGATCTGCCGCGCACGCAGCAGGTACATGTTGCCCGCAGCACCCGCGGGTTCACCCGCTGCGTACACACGCACGGTTTGCTCCAGCGGCGCAACTGCCCATCGCTCCGCCAGTCCAAGCGCGGTGCGGTAACGCAGGTAGAGCTTGCCCAGGGGGAGATCGCCACGCTGCGACGGCATCGTCTCGTAGCGAGTGACGGAGATGTCGTTCGGGTAGCAGGCGACGGCAGGCGGTTCCGCCACGTTGTGCATAGAGAGGTGCAGGTCGTCCGCCAGCCGCACGCGGTATACGCCCGCCGCGCCGCTTTGCTGTACATCGAGTTCGATGACGACGGACTGTCCAGCCTCCGGCGCTTGCAGAAAGCGGCGGGTCACGGCAAAGCGCTCGGGCGCAGGCAGCAGCACGGCATCAGCAACGCAGGCAAGCAGCAGCAGTGCATCCACCGCGAACATGAGCCACGGCGTGCCCGGCCGAAAGAACGCAGGAATGCTGAGCAGCGTGGCCGTTGCCAGCAGCAGCAGCGCGCGCGGCGTCAAGCCGAACCCCACGGCGCGGCCCAGCCGTCCACGCGGAGCAGCCTTTGCAGTAACCGGCTGTGGGATCAGCGTCTGCATTTACTTCGGCAGCGGGACGGCCACAAGCACGTCAGCAATCACGCGATCGGTGCTGAAGCCTTCCAGTTCGGCTTCCGGCTTGAGCAGCAGCCGATGCCGCAACGTGGGAACGGCGGCCGCCTTGACGTCGTCCGGCAGCAGAAAGGCCCGACCGTCGCGCGCGGCAGACGCCTTGCTCACCAGCAAGAGGCTGGCAGAGGCACGCGGCGACGCTCCCAGAGCCAGCATGGGCCACTCGCGCGTGCGGCGGACCACGGCGAGCAGGTAGTCAAACAGCGCGGGCTCCACCGTGACGGCACGCACTTCCTGCCGCGCGGCCTCCAGCAACTCCGGCGCAACGGGCGTCAGCGCGATGTCCTCCAGCCGGTGCCCGGTAAGCAGCGTGTGGTGCCGCTCGAGAATGGTTCGCTCCTCAGCCGCAGAGGGGTAGCCCACGTGGATCTTGAGCAGAAAGCGGTCCAGCTGCGCTTCCGGCAGCGGGTAGGTGCCCTCGAACTCGAGCGGATTCTGCGTGGCGAACACGGTGAAGTAGCCGTCGAGCAGGTGGGTTTCGCCATCAAGCGTTACTTGCCGCTCCTCCATGCTTTCCAGCAGCGCGGCCTGTGTGCGGGGCGGCATGCGGTTAATCTCGTCGGCCAGCAGAAACTGCGTGAACACGGGCCCGCGGTGCAGTGCAAACTCTCCTGTCTTCGGCGAGAAGATGTTGGTGCCCAGGATGTCGGCAGGCATGGTGTCCGGCGTGCCCTGGACGCGGCGGTAGTCCAGCGCCAGGAAGCGCGCCAGCGTCTTTACCGCCAGCGTTTTTGCCACGCCGGGCACGCCTTCCAGCAGGGCGTGGCCGCCGCACAGCAACGTGAGCAGCGCCTGCTCCACCAGCTCCGTTTGCCCGGCCAGGACGCGGCCCAGCTCCTCCCGCCCACTCTTGAACAGCTCTAGCGATGCGCCCTGCTCCACGGTCAATGCGTTTCCTCCAGGATGTGTTCCGAACTTTCGTGTGTGCTGCCCTTGTCGATCCGCAGGGCTTTCTGTAACCGCTCGCGCTGCCGGTAAAGGTCGCGTACGACCACAAGAGCTTCGCGCGGCCGCAGCCGATCGTACCTAGCGGCTTCCGCCTGCTCCAAAGATGCCTGCAGCGAGGCACCGTCCACGTTGAAGCGGCTGCTGACCAGCGTAGCAATCCCGCTGGGCGGCCCGCTGACGATCTCCGCCGGCAGGCCGCAGCGTGCCGAAAGAAAGTGCAATAACCTGCGGCGCGCGGCCTCCGTCGCGGGAGCGGTTACACCGGCCCGGCCGTAGAGCGCGCCCATGCTTTCCGCAAACTCCAGCGGTGAAGTGCGCATGCCGCGCAAGGGTTCACGCACCGGGCCGCTGCGGCGGCTGTAACTCAGGATTAGCAAGAGAAACAACGCACTCGCCTGCAGCGCGAGTGACCGCAGCGGCAGACCGCGCAGGTAGTCCGAAGGCGAGCTGACCACGCCATGGTAGAACTCGTCGAAGATCACGCTGCGCCCTGCGACCGGGCCAACGGATGCGAGCAGCAGATGCAGGCTGCTGTCCTGGTGGAGGCCGCGCGTGGAGAGCGCCTCTGCCGTGCTCCACCACACCATTTCACCGCCGTTTGAAAAGCTGCGATGCACCACCACAGCATCGTTGCCGCAGCGGTGATCCACGCGCACAGCCGGGTCAGGAGAGGTCCATGGCGCGTAATCATAGGTGCTCACGGATCCCGTCGCCGCAAGTGGGCCGTTGCCTTCGGTAGATGTGGTGCATAGGCCATCGAGCAGTTGCGTCGGCGCGCCGGTGCGGCCACCCGGCAGGAAGTACGCTCCGTTGTAGCCGGTTGCGAGTACGCGGCCTCCCCGCTCCAGAAAACGCTGTACTGCGGCATATTCGCGCTTCGCAGCTTCCTCACCCGGGCTGTTGGGACCGGCCAGGATGTAGGTGGTGTGCGGCGCGTCCGCGTGGTCCAACGTGCTCACGGCATCGGCTTCGCCGCGCGACACGCGGTAGCCCAGTTCACCCAGCAGGAGGAACGCCGCCTTGGCGCCATGGGTGCCGGAGTTGTAGGTGGTGGGTTCGGGATCGTCATCGTGCGTGACCGGCGCAAACACCGATAGCAGCACGATCAGCAGCAGCGCGCCGCCGCTGATCCACAGCACCAGTTTGCGATCCGCGCCTCCGCCTTTGCTCATGCGCGCGCAACTCCTGTGTTGCCCGCCTGCAGAACGCGGTAGTGCTCCAGCGCCGCGCCGTAGTCCTCCCGCGCAGCTGGCTTCATGCCGTACCAGATGCGCTCAAAGTCGCCGGTCTGTGCCTGCAGTGGGGCACGCAGGTGCGACGCAGGGTCGATCAGGCGCAGTGCCTCGCGCGGTGTGCGTGTGCCGCTGCGGCGCAGTGTGCGGCGGTCCTCCAGCACCACGATAGATGCCCAGTACAGCGCGTGCACGGCGTCGCGCCACTCGCCGCGCTCGGCGTGCGCCTCTGCCTGCCGTGCCCAGGCGCGGCTTTCTGCTTCGCGGGCTTCAGCAGAGCTGTCGCCGTGCAGCTTGCCGAGCGCAATGCGCTGCCGGTCCACAGCGCGGTAAATCCAAAGCACCAGCAGCGATGCCGCCAGCATCAACGCGCCCCACTGCACTGCCGTGCCAAGCCATGGCGCTGCCTTGCCAAGTTTCGCGAAGCCGCCAAACATGCGGCCGAACATGTCGGACAGCCACGCGCTCAGCCGCTCGACGAGCGAGTATTCCTGTACCGTGCGGAACTCTCGCCGAGCCAGCACGTCGGTGCGCAGCGTCTGCTGCCTCGCACTCAACGGTGTGGACGCAGGCGGCGCGTCAATCTCAACAATCTGCTCGCGAAGGCGTGTCGCCGCGACGGGCAGGAACTCAGCCCGGCGCTTGTGCTGCGGATCGTTCTTGTCGCCCAGCAGGTCGCGCAACCAACCGTAACGCTCGATGTAGCTCGCACCGTTCGCAGGGTGGACGAAGTCGTCCAGGTCGCCGACCGCAGCGGGGTCGCAGGCATCTGCCTTCTCTCCGCAGCGGTTCACCAGGTCGGCAAGCGATTGCAGATGCTGGCGATACTGCCCGGTCGAGACGGTCCGCAGACCCGGCAAGCCGGCGTGCGGCACCACAGGCTGCGGCACCTGCGCGTAAAGGCGGCACAACAGAAGCAGCAGGCAGCAAGCCGCCGTGCGGAAGCGGAACGTCATCGAGAAAAGTCTGCCACCGTCGCAGCCTGTTGCGCAAAGTTAGCCTGCATCAACAGGTCGATGTCATAGCCCTCGCGGCGCACCCGCTCATCCACGTACAGCAGAGTCAGCGCAATGGACGCCACCGGGCTCACCAGAGCTGTGGTGACGAACGAGATGATGAGTTCCGCCGCGGCCATGACAATGTGTTCCGCGCCGCGCGAGGTGGTCGCCAGCCATACGAACGGCAGTTGGAAGCCACCGGCCACGACCTGCAGCGCGTATGCCAACAGCAGCACCAGGAAGATTCGCCCCTTGCGGCCGGCCACCAGCGCCTTTGACCGGCGCATGGCAAGGTTCACGCCCAGGTTCTCTTCCGCACCGGCCTGCATGCCCAGCATATTGCGCAGGAGATTGATGATGCCAAAGACGATAGCTGCGGGAAGCAGAAGGGCCGCAAGTAGCGAGACGAGTCCCAGTACGAAGGTGTTGTTGCGCGTGGCTGCAAAGCCGAGAGCGCCCAACATGATCGCGGCTATCGGCAAGATGGGCCAAACCATGCTCCAGAACTGCCGCATGGCGATGCCCACCCAGCGCAGCCAACGCTTCCCCACGGCGCGGTAGGCTTCCATTGCTTCGATCCGGGTGCCTTGATTAGCGCGGCCCACGGCGTAGACTGTGGCCGCTTGTGACAGGCCGTACGCCACGACAAACAGCAGGGTGGCCGGCAGAAAATAGATCTGCACCAGGAACGCCTGGCTCATGGAACTGGCAAGCACGCCGGCGGGGTTCTGAGAAGGGGTGATCCTGCCGTGCCCCAGCGCCAGGTAGATGAGACGCGCCGCTGTGCTCAGCGTGACAGCGGCCGCCGGCAACATGCCGATCGCGGAGAACAGCCAGAAACGACGACGGTACAAGCCGAAGGTGCGGTCGAGGATCTCGCCCGTTGAAAGAGGCCGCAGCATTTGCGGCATGGCGATTGGCGGCGGCTGCACACCATAGAGTGACGGCGAAAACGCTTCCTGCTCCATGCACGCTCCTGAGTTCGTGCTCTAGAGTCTCACATGGATTGTGAAGGTCTGAAGCGAGTTGTTCATGTCTTGCGTTTTTATGGCTCGCCTTGAGACAGAGTTTCACAGGCCAGGAGAAGCCACTTTCAAGATCGTGTAAGTCTGCACCCGTTGTGACAAGTTGCAGCGGTGGGTGCCCCATGTTTTAGAGAGACATGAGATGTTGGCTTCACAGGATGGGTTTGGGCACAGCGCGATTCCGCGCGTTTTCGGGGGAGCAGGGCTTCAGCCCTGCTGTAAGAACGCCTGATGTAGAGGGGCTTTAGCCTCTGAGGTCATCTGGTCGAGCTCCCTCAGCGGCTGAAGCCGCGTACATACTGCCGCCTTGTACGGCAGGGCTAAAGCACCTGCCCTCCGACAGCGACTTGGAGATTCGCTGACAAGAAACCCCACGTCTCAGAAGCGAAACGTGTGCTCCCATGTCGGAGCTGCATGCAAAGATGCCTCAAGTTGATCACCACCGCTGCGCCACCGAAAATGAAGCTGGTATACCGAGGACGAAGCTACAGCAAACCCAACGGCTCTGCGGCAGAGCGCAGCTTCGCACGGGTCTCGTCCGACACCGGCAACATGGGCAGCCGCAGCGTGTCGCCCCCGATCAAGCCCATGGCCGCCAGCAACGCCTTTGCAGGCGCGGGATTTGGCTCCGCGAACAAGGTCTTCATCAAGGTGTGAAGCGCACGTGCATGCCCGCGCGCTGCGGACATATCATGCTGCAGCGCCGCGCGAACAAGTGCCGCAACCTGCCGGGGCGCAGCGTTGGACGCGACGGAGATCAGGCCCTTGCCCCCGCCCGCGATGATCGGCAATGCAAGGTAGTCATCACCTGCAAATACGCCAAAGCTCTCCGGGGCGCTCGCCAGCAACTCACC
>CAXTBQ010000092.1:0-12576 GCA_964242065.1 uncultured Terriglobus sp.
GGGCCCCTAAATATTAAAATCCGGGGGTTGGGCGGCCGCGGTGGGTTTTCGCCCACGGCAGTAAACCTTTGTCTCACCCTTCCAAAGATGCGACCAAACGAGTAAGTTGATACGCCTAGGTTGGCTCGCCTGCGCGGGCAAGCCCCTGCTGCACCCGGCTGTTCTTCCGGCTGTAGGTGAAGTACACCACCATGCCGATCAGCAGCCAGACAATGAGACGGATCCAGTTCCATTTGCCGAGCGTGTAGATCATGTAGCAGTTGAATGCCACGCCAAGAATGGGTACCAGCGGAACGAGTGGGGTCCGGAAGCTGCGTTCCCGTTCAGGTTCCGTCCGTCGCAGAATGACCACAGCAATACAGACGATGACAAAGGCAAACAGCGTTCCGATGTTCACCATGTCTCCAATGATCTCAATGGGGGTCAGCGACCCCACGATGGCAGCCAGCAGGCCTGCCAGCAGCGTGCTTTTCCATGGAGTGCGAAAGCGGGGGTGGACGTCTGAAAAGAACTTGCGCGGCAGAAGGCCATCGTTTGCCATCGCGTACAGCACTCGGCTCTGCCCCAGCAGCATCACCAGCATAACCGAGGTGAGGCCCGCGATGGCTCCCACGGTGATGATGTCCGCCGCCCACACCAGGTTGTGGTCGAGGAATGCACGTGCGATCGGAGCCTCAATGTTGATTTCCGGCCAGTAGACCATGCCGGTGAGCACCGCGGCCACGCCGATGTAGAGCACCGTGCAAATCGCCAGCGACACAATGATGCCGATCGGCATGTCTCGCTGAGGATTCTTGGCCTCCTGCGCGGTGGTGGAAACCGCGTCGAATCCGATGTAGCTGAAAAAGATCAGGCCTGCCGCCTTGCCGATGCCAGCTAGGCCGAAGGGAGCAAACGTGTGCCAGTCGTGCCCCCATAGGCGCGTATCGACATAGTGTGCGCCAAGGCCAAGCACAAACAGCACCACTGCTACTTTCACCACCACGATGGTGGCATTGAACTTGGCTGATTCTTTGATGCCCACCACCAGGATCAGCGTAATGGTGAGCGCGATCAGAAATGCCGGCAGGTTGAAACCGATCTCATTGCCGAACAGGACAGGGGCGCCTAACAGGGTATGAGCCTGCCCCACCAACGCGTCCGACGGGTGTTTCAGGATAACGTCAAGAGCTTCACTGAAGGGTTTGGAGCCGGGTACCAGGTCAGGGTGCGTGGCTACCAGGGACTGCCGTGCCACTTGCTTCAACGCCGTACTCAGGCCGGTCCAGTGGTCGTATGAGAGCCACAGTGGAAACTTGATATGCACAATACCAAGCAACTCAATGAAGTGGTTCGACCAGCCGGAGCTTACCGTACTGGCCCCCATGGCGTACTCCAACGTCAAATCCCAGCCAATAATCCAGGCCAGCAGTTCACCCATGGTGGCGTAGGCATAGGTGTACGCCGACCCAGCCAGCGGGATCATGGCGGCGAACTCCGCGTAGCATAGCCCGGCAAACAAACATCCCAGGCCGGACAGGATGAACGACAACATCAACGCGGGCCCGACCTTTTGAGAGGCAAGCCCGCTCAGGACGAAGATGCCCGCGCCGATGACCGCACCCACACCCAGCGCCGTCAGCGAGAAAGGCCCAAGGGTGCGCTCCAACGTGTGGGATCCTTCGGCACGAGCCTCGGCCAGGAGGGCGTCCATCGACTTTCTGGCGAAAAGTTTGCTCATTCTTCCTTTGCTCCTTGGAGAGGTGCTTGCCCGCTCGCGGGGCTCACGCAACTACTGCTGCAGAACGGCCACGCCAACCGAAGTAGACGGGCACTCCGAGCAGCACAATCCCTAATCCGGGCCATGTGTACTGAGGTTTGTAACGCAAGAGTACAACACAGATGAACAGAGCGAGAACGATGTACAGCGCGGGCAGCACCGGATAGCCAAATGCCCGGTAGGGCCGCTCGGCATCCGGGCGCGTGCGCCGCAGCACGAACAGGCCCGCGATGGTCAGCACGTAAAACAGCAGGACGGCAAAGATCACATAGTCCAGCAGTTGCCCATAGCTGCCGGAGAGGCACAAAAGGCACGTCCAGGCCCACTGTACCCAAAGGCTCACCACGGGCGTGCGGGACTTGGGTGAGAGCCTACCCGCAGCCTTGAAGAAAAGGCCGTCCTGGCTCATGGCGTAGTACACGCGCGCCCCCGCCAGCAACATGCCGTTGGCACAGCCAAAGGTGGATATCAGGATGGCCAGCGCCATGATGCGTGCGCCGTACCCTGCAAACGCCCGCTCCATCACTGCGGTAGCCACGCGGTCCTCGCTGGCAAACTGGATGCCGCGCGCCACGATGCTGGTGCCGTCTGGTGAGCCCTGCAGCGGCAGAACGGCCAGGTAGATGAAGTTGCATGCGATGTACAGCAGCAGCACCACGCCGGTGCCCAGCGCCAGCGAGAGCGGCAGGTTGCGGCGCGGATGCTGGATTTCACCCGCGGTAAAGGTGACGTTGTTCCAGGCGTCGCTGGAGAACAGCGAACCCACCTGGACCACGGCAATCACGGTCAGAAAACCGACCATGGCCGTGGATCCGCCGACACCGACGGTGACGGGGTGCAGCGTGTGCAGGCCCGCGTTGCGCCAGAAGTTGCCTCCTGTGAAGTTGGCTGCGACGGCTGACGCGTTGCGCGCCAGCAGGCCGAAGACGACGATCATGACCAGCGCGAAGATCTTTGCCGAGGTGAAAACGTTTTGAATCAGTGCACCCAACCGCACCCCGAGCGAGTTCAGCACGGTGAGCAGCGTGATAATTACGATGGCAGCCAGGTTAGCCGTGCTCAGGCCAACGTCCATGTTGCCCAGCACCATGGGGCCAACGCGCACCGGCGGCACGTGCTTGATGAGTAGCAGCCAGTGGCTGGCGGAAACCGCTGGAAAGAACACTCCTAGGAACTTGCCGAAGGCCACGCCCACCGCGGCAATGGTTCCCGACTGGATCACGAGAAACAGCGTCCACCCATACAGAAAGCCCCACATAGGCCCCAGCGACTCGCGCAGGTAGACATACTGGCCACCCGCGCGCGGCATCATGGCGGCAAGTTCGCCGTAGCTTAGCGCGCCGACGATGGTCAGGAATGCCGTCAAGAGCCACGCCGCAATCAGCAGCGCGGGCGACTGCACGCCGCGGCTCATCTCTGCCGGAACAATGAAGATGCCCGAGCCGATCATGGAGCCCATGACGATGGCCGTGGCAGAAAACAGCCCCAGACCCTTGACGAACTCCTGCTGCGTGCCGGCTGCGGCAGATGCGGTGCTAATCGTAGACACGTGTGTACTGTTTGTACCGGAAAGTGTGGCCGCTGTCTCGCGCGGCTTACTGCAGGGCGACGAGGAACTCTGCGGCTACTTGCCTGATCTGCTGGTACGAAGCTCCCGCAGGCGGCAGGACGCCGCTGATGACAGCGATGGCATCCGCACCGGCGGCGAACACGGCCGCCGCATTCTCGCGGGTAATGCCGCCGATGGCGACCAGCGGCTTCAGTGTCAGCGCGCGGGCCGTGCGCACGCCTTCCAGACCAACGACCGGGTCTGCATCGAGTTTTGTGCCAGTGGCGAAGACCGGGCCGATAGCCACGTAACTGGCTTGGCTGGTGTCTGCGTCCTTCAACTGCGCGGGGTTGTGAGTAGAGATGCCGAGGACGGCGTCCGGGCCGATGCGCTTGCGTGTGGCTGCTACGGTGCTGTCCGTCTGACCGATGTGGATGCCGTCAAAGCCGGTCTGCGCAAAGAGATGGACGCGGTCGTTCAGGATCAGCGTGGCATCTGTGTGCTGGAATGTGTTCTTCAGCATGGCTGCTGCTTCCAGCACTTCCGCATCCGTGCCGGGCTTGTTGCGGTACTGGAGGAGGCGAATGCCCGCATGATGCCATGCCTCCGCGAGTTGCTGCGGTTGGAGGTTGCGGCGGGTGCAGGTTTCTGCGTCGAGGATGGCGTAGAGCTTGGGAAATGTCATGAAAGCAGAACGCGAAGGGCGCGAAGGAAGTGCACGCAAAGGACGCGATGTCAGAAACCGTTGACTCGCCTATAGATGCCGTCCTTAAGGCGTACTGAGTTGAAGTTGAGCAGTAAGCCCAGGCGTTTGCCTGCGAGCTTCAGATACGAGACAAGTTGCGCGACGTGCACCTCAGCAATATCTTCTCGCGCCTTGATTTCGACCACGAGTTCACCTTCCACCAAGAGGTCCATGCGATAACCTACCTCGGCAAGTTGCTGACCGTGGTAGATCAATGGCACTGGAACCTCAGCTGCTACATAAACACCCCGGCTGCGCAACTCAGCGGTCAGGCATGCCGTGTACGCAGACTCCAGTAACCCCGGCCCAAGCTCCGTGTGCACTGCAAAGGCAGCATCTAGCACACGCCGCGACAGCGCCTCCAACTGCTCCCGAGTCATACCATCGCGCCCTTCGCGTGCACGTCCTTAGCGCCCTTCGCGTTCTGCTTCTAAACACCCACAGGCTCAGCAGCAACCTCGGCCTTTTTACGAGCAGCCTCCGCCTCCAGGAAGCGCTCCATAAACTTCGTATCGAACTCTCCGCGCCGGAAATCCGCGTCTGCAAAGATCTTCTGCTGCAGCGGAATGGTGGTGTGGATACCCTCGACTACAAACTGGCTCAGGGCGCGCTGCATGCGGTTCATGGCCTCTAGCCGGTCTGCGCCGTGACAGATGACCTTGGCGATCATGCTGTCGTAGTACGGCGGTACCACGCCTTCCTGGTACTGCGCCGTGTCCACGCGCACGCCGTTGCCGCCGGGCAGGTTGAACGCGGTGATCTTGCCGGCGGAGGGGGTGAACTTCTCGGGGTGCTCGGCATTGATGCGGCACTCGATGGCGTGGCCGCGGATGGTGGGACGCTCCGGCACGATGCTTTCCAGACGTTCGCCCGAGGCAATGCGCAACTGTGCCTTGACCAGGTCGATGCCGGTGATGGCCTCAGTGACGGGGTGCTCCACCTGGATGCGGGTGTTCATCTCGATGAAGTAGATTTCGCCGTCCTCATCCATCAGGAACTCGATGGTGCCCGCGTTCCAATAGCCGATTTCACGCAGCGAACGCTCGATGACGCCCCCCAGCCGCGCGCGCAGTTCGGGCGAGACCTGCAACGACGGCGCTTCCTCGATCAGCTTCTGGTGGCGGCGCTGGATGGAGCATTCGCGCTCGCCCAGGCTCATGACGTTACCATGCTCGTCGGCCAGGACCTGGAACTCGATGTGGCGCGGCCGCTCGATGAATTTCTCCATGTACAGGTCGCCGTTGCCAAACGCGTTCAGCGCCTCGGTGCTGGCCTGGTTGTAGAGGCCGGGCAGCTCGTCTGGCGTGCGGCAGATGCGCATGCCGCGCCCGCCGCCACCTGCGACTGCCTTTAGGATGACCGGGAAGCCGACCGACTGGGCCCAGGCTAGAGCCTCGTCCACGCTGCCGATGACGCCATCGGAGCCGGGCAGGATCGGCACGTTGGCCGCCTTCATGGTCTGGCGCGCGGTGGACTTTTCGCCCATCATGCGCGTGACCTCGGGCCGTGGGCCGATGAACTTGATGTTGGACGCGCGGCACACCTCAGCGAAGTTGGCGTTCTCGCTCAGGAGACCGTATCCGGGGTGGATAGCGTCCACGTCGCAGATTTCAGCGGCGGAGATGACGGCAGGCACGTTGAGGTAGCTCTCGGCAGAGCGCGGCGGGCCAATGCAGACGGCCTCGTCGGCAAAGCGCACGTGGAGGCTGTTGCGGTCGGCCTCGGAGTACACGGCGACGGTGCGGATGCCCATCTCGCGGCAGGCGGAGATCACGCGCAGTGCGATTTCGCCGCGGTTGGCGACCAGAACCTTCTTGAACATGCCTAGCGAGCCCTCACAGCGAACAGGGGCTGCCCGTATTCGACCGGCTGACCGTTCTTTGCGATGATGCGGACCACTTCACCCGCAACGTCGCTCTCGATCTCGTTCATCAGCTTCATGGCTTCGACTATGCAGAGCGTCTGCCCGACTTCGACCATGTCGCCCACTTTAATAAACGGTGCGGCACCTGGAGCGGAACTCTCGTAGAACGACCCTACGATGGGCGACTTCACCTCGTGCAGCTTTTCTTCCGGCTCAGCTGCTGCTATCACAGGTGCTGAAACCGGCACAGTTGCTGGCATGATTTGCGCTGCAGGCGCAGCATGCGACGGCGCGAAGTGCTGCAGGTGTGCAGGGTCAAACACGGGCGCTGCGGGCTGGGCAAACTTGATGCGTACATGCTGCTCACCGCGATGCAGATCGAACTCCGCGATGCCGTTCTCCTTTAGAAACCCAACCAGTTCCCGAAGCTCCTGCAAATCTTTCTGTTCCATGTCTTCCTTCTGGGTGGCGTTCAAAGTTCGAGCCAACCCTTGTGCACGGGGGTGAGTATTTCCGCGCCACCTTCCGTCACCAATACAGTGTCCTCAATACGGACGCCGAAACGGCCCGGGAGGTAAACCCCGGGTTCGATTGTAATCACCATGCCGCTTTCCAGCTTTGTCTTCACCGCCTTGGCGACACGCGGCGCTTCATGGATCTCAAGCCCTACACCATGGCCCGTCGAGTGGCTGAAATATTTGCCGAGGCCTGCCTGCTTCAGCAGATCGCGTGCCGCAGCATCCACTTCGTCACAGGTGACGCCCGCGCGCACCGCCTCAACGGCCTGCTGCTGCGCTGCTAGAACCGCGTCGAACACCGTCCTCTGCTCGCGCCAGCGCGCCTGGTCTTTGCGCGGCACCTGCGTCCCTCCGAAGCCGAATGCGACGGTGCGCGTCATGTCGGAGCAGTAGCCATCCAGCACCACGCCGAAGTCGAGGGTCAGCAGGTCGCCAGGCCTCAGAGGCGCATCCGTCGCGCGTGCGTGTGGTTGGCTGCCGCGCTGGCCGCCGGCCACAATCGTCTCGAAGCTCATCGACTGCGCACCGGCTAGGCTGGCGCGATGCTCCAGCTCAGCGGCCACTTCCCGCTCGCGCATACCAGCTTCGATCCACGACAGCATGCCTTCGTAGAGAGTGCAGGTGAGGTCGGCAGCACGCCGAATGCGATTCATTTCATCCGCACTCTTCAGCGTGCGAAGGCGCTCAACCGCACCGTTCCAGGGTCGAAGAAATGATCCGGGGACGCCTGCCTTGCGCACTGCGGAGCGCATGGTCGCAAGCGCCGCCACCGTAGTGTAGCTCCCGTCAAACGCACAAGAGGCGCAGCCGCTCCCTGCTGCGAACGTACAGGCCTCCCCGAGCACGCTCCTGGTGATGCGGATTGTTGCAGCTTTTACCTGCTCTCGAGCCTGCACCGTATATCGGCCATCTGTAAACAGCCGCGCTGACACGCGGGGCCTGCTTCGAACCACCAGTGCGGCGTTCGACCCCGTGAAGCCTGTCAGATAGCGCACGTCTGGCAGGTTGCTCAGCAGAAGCAGAGGAGTGTTTCGTTGCCGCATCGCAGCCGCCAATTCCCGCAAGCGGTCCTGTTCCACCATGCCGCGATCTTACGGCAAGGTATGGGGCACACGTATCATGGTGTATGCAATCGCTGGACCGTGCTCGCCGGCTGCTGACCCGCCGCCGCTTCCTGGCGGCCGGTGCAGTCACCGCGGCTACTCTGAGCCTCTATTCCGGCGAGTTGGAGCGTCATGCTCTTACTGTGGAGCGCAGGAATGTGGCCGTCAGGAACCTGCCCACTGCGTTTCAGGGCTTTACCATAGCCCAGGTCACCGACATTCACTATCGCGATTTCGACGAGCCGGACTTTGTCGAACACGCTGTCAAACAGATCAACCTGTTGAACCCTGACGTGGTCGCGCTTACGGGCGACTTCATCACTGCGCATCGCGTGCCTGGCGTGGCAACAGCCGCAAACGACGCCAACGAGTGCGCCTCCATCCTGGCAGGCATCCGCTGCCCGTTGCGCTATTGTTCTTTGGGCAACCACGACACGGTGGACGCTCGCGGGGTACGCCAGGCGCTCCGCAGCCACGGTTTGACCCCGCTCGACAATCAACACACCGCCATTGATCTGCGCGGGGACCGTCTTTGGATTTCGGGCCTGGCGGATGCCTACCTGGACGTGCCGAACCTGACCACCGCGCTACCGAAACGCAGGCCGGCTGAACCGATCGTTCTGCTGGGACATGAGCCGGACTTCGCAGACATCGTCGCGCAAGCCGGCTCTGTTGACCTGATGCTGGCAGGCCACACCCATGGAGGGCAGATCCGGCTACCCTTCTTGCCGGCCATGTTCCTGCCGGCCATGGGAACCAAATACGTCAGCGGTTTGTTTCAGATCGGCCGGACACAGTTGTACGTTAACCGTGGCCTGGGTACGATGCACTTGCCATTCCGCTTCAACTGTCCGCCAGAGATTGCGCTGCTGACGCTGCAGCCTGTGTAAAGCAGAACGCAGAGGGCGCGGAGGTTTGCGCAGAGAGCTCAGGATCGCATTCTGCGCGGCCAACCCAAGGCTTTCCGGCGTACTCCGCGTGCTTCTCCTCTGCGTTCTGCATCTACTCTGCCTCTGATCCGGCGTAGAGGCTTTCGATCTCGTCTGCGTACTTTTGTGCAACCACGCGGCGCTTCAGCTTCATGCTGGGTGTCAACTCGCCCGTGTCCACAGTCCACTCCTCGGAGACGAGACGGAATCGCTTCACTTTCTCCCATGGAGCAGCCTCCGCGTTGACCCGATCGAACTCCTGCTGAAACCGGGCGATCACGCGTGGTTCTCGCACCAGCGCCTTGTTGTCTGCGGCTGCGATGCCCTGCTCTTTCGCCCACTCTGCAAGCGTTGCTGTGTTGGGCGACAGGATGGCCGTTACATACTTGCGCCGGTCCCCCTGCAACGCCACATGCCCGATCAGCGATGACACCTTGAGCTTGTTTTCAATGGGTTGCGGCGCGATGAACTTGCCACCGACGGTCTTGATGAGTTCGCGCTTCCGGTCTGTGATGCGCAGGAATCCATCCGCATCCACACTGCCGATGTCTCCCGTGCGAAACCACTCACCATCCATCACGGCAGCGGTCTGCTCCGGTTTTTGCCAGTAGCCGGCGAAGATGCCGGGGCCGCGCACCTCCAGTTCCCCATCCTCGGCAAAGCGGCAGTCGGTGTTGGAGATGCGGGAACCGATGGTACCGAGCTTGTTGCGGTGCGGCAGGTTCACCGCGATGACGGGCGAGGTTTCCGTGAGGCCGTAACCTTCGAGGATGGCGATACCCGCATCCGCAAACCAGCTTGCCAGGTCGATGCCAAGCGGTGCTCCGCCTGCAACGAACACCTTGACACGGCCTCCGAAAGCTTCGCGCAGCTTGCTGTAGACCAGCTTGTTCGCAATCTTCCAAGCGAACGATGACGGTGTCTTTCCGTTGGCGATCCTGTCGCGGTGCTTGCTACCGGTGCGGATGGCCCATTGGAAAATGCTTGCTTTCAGGCCGCCTGCCTTAATCGCCTTACCTTCGGCGGATTGGCGCACGCGCTCGTACACGCGTGGGACGGCGACGAAGATGGTGGGTTTGACGGCCTGCATGGCGGGCAGCACGCGCTCCGGACGTCCCACGTAGGCGAGCGTGACGCCCTCCGCAAAGAAGAGGTAGTCAATGTGACGCGCCGTCACGTGTGAGAGCGGCAGGAACGACACCATCAGATCGTCCGCGCCAAAGCGGAAGAGCTCCGTTGTCATGCTCAGGTTGCTGGCAATGTTGCCGTGCGTCAGCACCACGCCCTTGGCGTCGCCCGTGGTGCCGCTGGTGTAGATAATGGTGGCAATGTCCGCCGGTTCGATGGAGGCGAGTTGCCGGTCGAACTCTGCGTCGCGCGCGTCCGGCTCGTCACCGCGAATCGTATCGCCGAAGTAGATACTGCCGCTGTTCTCGCTTCTTTCCATCACGACGATGGTCTCGATACCGGCGTCCGCCTTGCGCACCTTCGCGGCGAGCTCCGGTGTCGAAACAATCGCAATACGCGCGCCGCTGTCCCTGAGTTGAGCGGCGGTCTGGTCCAACGTGAGCGTTGGGAACATGGGCACATCCACCGCGCCGATGGCAAGACATGCATAGTCGGTGACTGCCCACTCCCAACGGTTCTCTGCGATCAGCGCGACACGGTCGCCCTTGTTGACACCCTGCGCCTGTAGCCACGCCGCCAGCCGGCGCGTACGCCAGTAAACCGCGTTGCAGGAGATGGGCTGCCACGCATCGCCCACCTGCGTGAGGATGGCGCTCTCCGCGCCGCGTGAGGTTGCGTGGACAAAAACGTCGTTCAAGGTACGCAGCTGCATCGGGTTCCTCTGTGTGGGTGTCAGAGGGAATCGTACATCGGCTGCGTGAGGCTTTGCCGTGGTTCATGGCTGTCAAAGCGAGAACGCAGCGGTCACTGAGATTCGCGCAGAGACGCGGGTGCGACCCTGCGTCCTCTGCGTGCCGTTCCTCTGCGCTCTCTGCGTTCTTCGTTTAGTTCTGCACCAGCGGCGTCAACCGAAGGAACTTTGCCGAGTGTTCCGCCCAACCCGCAAGAAAGCGCGCACCGCGCGTACTCTCGCTTTTTACCGTGTGCTCTTCCAGCAGCGCTTTGAGCGAGTCCTGAGCTGCGGCGTCCACTTCGGCGAACGGTGTTGCCTGCAGGAACTCTGCATGGTAGCGCGTCCCTGACAGAACGGTGCCGTTTGCGTCATAGATCCATGCCTCCCCGCCCGTCATGCCAGCGCCGAAGTTCAGGCCGATCGGGCCAAGCACCACAACCGTACCGCCCGTCATGTACTCGCAACCATGATCGCCTACTGCCGCCACCACCGCTGTGGCACCGGAGTTGCGCACGGCAAAGCGCTCGCCCGCCTGCCCTGCCGCGAACAGCTTGCCGCCGGTAGCGCCGTACAGCGCGACATTGCCCAGCAGGACGTGAGCGCCGCTGCGTGTCTTTGCCAGGCCACGGGCGCGTACCACGATCTCACCGCCGCACAGGCCCTTGCCGACGAAGTCGTTGGCCTCGCCCGTCAATTGCAGGGTCATGCCATCCACCGCGAACGCGCCGAACGACTGCCCAGCGGTGCCGTGCAGGCGTAGCGTGATCGGACTGATTGGCATGGGCGACTCCGCCCTGGCGCGGAGCACGGCGATCTCGCCCGCGATGCGTGCACCCACAGCCCGGTCTCCGTTGGCAATGGGGCTGGTGACCTCGAACGGCCGTCCCGCGGTGTACGCGGCAACGGCGGGTTCGACCCACGCCTCATCCAGCGCGGGACGGCTCTCCGGCCGGTCGTTGCGGATGCCTGCCCAGCGACGCGGTCCATCGCCCATCTCCGCCAGCATGGGAGACAAGTCCAGGCCGCCGTCACTGCGCACCTGCTCCAACAGGTCAATGCGGCCGATGGCCTCTTCAATGGAGCGGAACCCATACCGCGCCAGCATGGATTGCAGGTCGGCAGAGAGCTGCTCGAAGAAGCGGACCACGTGCTCCGGCTTGCCGCGGAAGCGCGCGCGTAGTTCCGGCTTTTGCGTGGCGATGCCGGTGGGGCAGGTGTTCAGGTGGCACTGCCGCGCCATATCGCAGCCAAGCACGACCAGCACGGCGGTGCCGAAGGCGTATTCATCCGCACCCAGGAGTGCGGCGATCAGCACGTCGCGGGCGGTGGAAAGACCGCCGTCCGTGCGCAGGCGCACGCGCCCTCGCAACCCGTTCGCCATCAGTGTCTGCTGCGCTTCGGCCAGGCCCAACTCCCATGGATTGCCCGCGTACTTGATGCTGGAAAGCGCCGCCGCGCCGGTGCCGCCGCTATTGCCCGCGATGACGACGTAGTCCGCGTATGCTTTCGCGACGCCCGCAGCCACCGTGCCCACGCCGCAACTGCTGACGAGCTTTACGCCCACCGCCGCGCGCGGGTTCACGCGTTTCAGGTCGTGGATGAGTTCCGCAAGGTCTTCGATGGAATAAATGTCGTGGTGCGGCGGCGGCGAGATGAGCGAAACGCCTGGCTGCGCATGCCGCAGGCGCGCGATAAGGCCGGTAACCTTGTGGCCGGGCAACTGGCCGCCTTCGCCAGGCTTGGCACCCTGCGCCACTTTGATTTCTAGTTCTTCCGCGTGTGCCAGGTACTCCGCGGTGACGCCGAAGCGTCCACTGGCAATCTGCTTGATCTTGTTGTTCAGGTGCGCGTGCACGGCGGGCGCTTCCACGATGGGCTCCGCCACGGCCACGCCGCCGGCGGCTTTATGAACGAATGCCGCGGCTTCACCAGCAGGCACCACACGGCGGTTGCCGGGATGTGGGCGGTACACATCCGAATCTTCCCCACCCTCGCCCGTGTTCGACTTGCCACCAATGGTGTTCATGGCGATGGTGATGGTGGAGTGCGCCTCCGGGCTGAGCGAGCCGAGCGACATGGCGCTGGACACGAAACGCTTCCTCAGGCTGGCGGGCAGCTCGACGTTATCGATCGCCATCTCCGGTCCGGCAGGGCGAATCTCCAGCAGTTCGCGCAACATGGTTGGTGTCTCTTTTGCGGCCACCGCGTTGCTGTAGAGCTGGAACGACTTTGCCGGATCCTCCGGCAG